>BQJG01000061.1 GCA_021604585.1 Hyphococcus sp. | reverse complement strand
GCAAAGAGTTCTGACTGCACGAAGGTTTCCGCGCCGCCAGCCGCGTTCTCTACCCCGTTTTCATCTGAGTCTTGAGAGCTCATAAATTTCATTCGTTCCGCTTTCTACAGGATGCCGCTCCCCAAGGCGACTTACAAGCGCGAGACCCCGCTTGCACAAAGAAGTTTGTCCAGCCATGACCGAAAGGCCACGAGCCACAGAACTGGACAGCAATGCCCATGCCAGCGAGGAACAAAACAACCGCAGCGGGTAATGCCTACACCACCTATGTCATGGGAGTTGACGGCTGCCGCGCAGGCTGGGCAGTCGTGCAAATTAACCTTTGTGACAATTCCGTCAGCGGTTTCATCGTTGAACGGTTCGATGCGGTGCTGAAACTGAACGCTGCGATGACGATCGTCGATATGCCGATCGGATTGGCTGATGCAGGACGCCGCCATTGTGAGACTCTGGCTCGGCAGAAGTTAACGCCGGGACGAATGTCGAGCGTCTTTTCCTCTCCGCGCAGGCCAATGTTGAATTTCGAGACCTATGCGGAAGCGAATGCGTGGGGCAAAGCGCAACAACAAAAGGGTGGACTGTCTAAACAGGCCTGGATGATCGCGCCGAAAATCCGCGAGATTGATGCCGCCATCACGCCAGACGATCAGGCGCGGCTCGGCGAAGGCCATCCCGAAGTCGCCTTTGCCCGATTGAAGGGCGGCCCCTGCACTCACCCGAAACGCAAAAAGGAGGGAGAGCGTGAACGCCTCACGCTGCTGGAGCGGGCCGGGATCAATAATGCCGAAGACATCTATCAAGCGCTGCGCGCCGGGCATGGCGCAAAAGCCATTGCTCGCGATGATGTGTACGATGCCTGCGTGCTGGCGCTGACGGCGAAAGCGCGACTGGCGAACACGGCATGGCGGCTGAGCGATGATGCGCGCGACGCGCGCGGGCTGGTGATGGAGATCTGGGGTTAGGAATTATTCGCCAGTCTTCAAGCGCCGGTAGATGATCGCCTGCAGCGACATTTGCACACCCATCATAAACACCTGATAGGCCACAGCGGCCACAACGCCGATGAAACTGAACACTGCGCCCAGCATCGCGAGCACGCCAGCGCCGCTGAGCCCCGCCATCATTTCAACAAAGCTCATGGCCAGCGAGTAGACCACGCTGATGATCACCATCACCATGAAGAACATGACGAAAACCAGGAATATGGAAAAAGCGTGGCCCGACGTCATGCGGAATGCACCAAACAGCAGCAACCGGTTCTCCGCCGCCGAACCGGGAAGAAACGGCGCCAGCTTCACGTTGAGATAGATCAGCAGCGGCAAGGAAAGAATAATCGCTTGAAAAATCACGCCAAGCGGCGGCGCCAGCTGCCGCATTGCTTCGGGTGCTGGTTGCGGCGCGCCCTCAATGGAGGCGGCAGCAACCACAGCCATAAACTCATTCAACGCGGCCAGAATACTGCCGATGGTTTGCCCGCTCATCGCTAACGACACCGCGCCCGCCGCCAGCAAGACGCCATAATTGATCGCCGTCATAATCAGCTGGGCCCACAGCACGCGTTGCGCCGGTCCGTCAAAGCGGAGCTGGAACAGACCCGGCCGTTCCTCACCCAGCGCGACTAACCGGAAGATCGAGGCGAAAACGCCGCTATAGAGGAACAGCATCAAGGCAAATCCGGCGACGCCGATGAGGGCGGCAACGGGGAGCGACACCCTAATCGCCGCGCGCAGATCGGCGACTGACGATGTATCCGTCATCGCCTTCAGCGCATCCGCATCAAACATAAAATTCAGCGCGGCATAACCGAACAATCCGGCAATCAAAAACGGCATCCACAAAAAGCGGAAGACCGTCAGCCAGCGGCGATAGCCGAACTGGAAAGCCTCATTGAGGATGTCTCCGGCCTGAATGCGTTGCGACATGGATGAAGCCTCTGGCGTCTGCGGTTGACGCTTTAATGCCCGGCTTCGCTCTCGCGGTAAAGGCGGCCATAAAGGCCAGCAGCCACGCCAAAGGAGAAAAACGACCAGACGATGTTGATCAGGATTTTAATCATATTCCAGAACCAGACAAAGGATGGCAACACCCAGTCCGCCGTGGCGCCGCCATTCACCAGCTTTGTCGACACCGCCGTTGCGGCGTAAAGCAGGTTGAACGTTCGCGGCAATAAATTCTGAAGCAGAAGCGCGTTAATCACATAGACCTGCATCACATAGAGAAACAGGCCGATCAGCGACACGATCACCCATAGGCGCAAAATGTTCCACCCGCGCGTGACCGCGAGCGTGTTCCCCAACGTTAACGACCGGCGGCAAACTGCAACGCCGGGATAGGCAAAAAGTCTGAGACTCAAATAATTGACGATGAAGAAAATCGACACGCCAAAAAACAGGAACCGGCCTGTTGGCGACTTCATCAGAAAATCAAAGCTGGCCAGAACGCCATCAAGATTAACACTGAGATAAGACCCGAGCGCCGATAGCGCACCGAGTTTGCTGGCGTAATTTCGGAACTCATTGAGCACCGCTTCGGCGAGGAAGACATAACCGACCAGCAGGAACGCCGCAGCGGCGGCGAAAGTCACCAGCGCCCGCAGGAAAGGGTTGCCCTTGATTTGCGATACCGGCCGGTTGTCTGGGTGGAAGTGAAAGAACAACAAGCCCCAGAAAATCAGCGCCAGCGGCGCCGCGCCATAAAGCGGCATGGCGCGATCATAGATCCAGCCTTTGCCTTGCGCGGCGACAAGCTCGCCCGCCGTCTTGACCTCAATCGTATGCAGGCTCGCCGGATCGGGAAAGCTCGCCATGGTCTGCGACATGGCCGCCATAATATATTTCATCGTATAGAATGACGCCGCCGCCATTGGCCCGAACACCAGCACGGCGATGAACAGAAATCCGAAAATCCCGGAAACGATAAAGCGCAACTGATCGGCGCCGAACGGCGCGCGGATCAAACCCGGCGCAGGCTTTTCACCCAGACCCGCATAACGGATCAGCGGCGCCATGAAGGACGCTGTCAGCAATGTCTGCGCGACGACGCTGGCGACCGTAATCGTCCACATGGCGGCGCCATCGTTTTGGAAACCCTTCGCGGCGTTTTCCGCCACCAGCTGTTGCGCGGTGAAAAACGCCGGCACATCGGCAAAGGTGATCAAGCGCCCGACAATGACGGAGAGCATCGCGAACACCGCCGCCATGGTCGCAGTCATCGACAGCAGCAGCGGCAGCCAGGCGACACGGGCGATGGTTTCCATCCGGCGGCCGCCGAAATTGAGGGCCTCGCCCACTACAGATAAAATACGCAACCCCATTACCCGCCCTCTGTGCCGTCTTCGCGGCGCTGGTCCCACGCTAACCGGAAAGCCGCGCCAGCGCTACCGCCGGGGGCGATATCGCAAGAAGCAGGCGCCGCAGATGTAGCGCGGATCGCCAGGCGCAAGGCGAAGTGATTGCAACGCGCGCCATCTGCGGTAGAAGCGCGCCTTATGAGCAACAATGTTATCCATATTATCGGCGCGGGCCTCGCCGGGTCCGAAGCCGCATGGCAGGCGGCCAATGCCGGCGCGCAGGTCATCCTGCACGAAATGCGCCCTGTGGCCGCAACAGACGCGCACCAAACGGACGGATTTGCGGAGTTGGTTTGCTCCAATTCATTCCGCTCCGACGATGCCGAAAACAATGCGGTAGGCCTGCTGCATGAAGAAATGCGCCGCGCCGGTTCGCTGATCCTGCGCGAGGCTGACGCCAACAAGGTGCCCGCCGGCGGCGCGCTCGCGGTTGATCGCGACGCCTTCTCGCAAGGGGTGACGCACGCCATTGAAGCCCATCCCAATATCGAAATCCGCCGCGAAGTGATCGACACGCTGCCGCCGGAAGACTGGGCCAATGTGATCATCGCCACCGGCCCCCTCACCGCACCGCCGCTGGCCGAAGCGATCCGCGCGCTGACCGGCGAAGAATCCCTCGCCTTCTTCGACGCCATCGCGCCGATCATTTACAAGCACTCGATCAATTTCGACATTGCCTGGATGCAGTCACGCTATGACAAGAAAGGCCCCGGTGGTGACGGCGCGGACTATGTCAACTGCCCCATGGATGAAGCTCAGTATACGGCCTTTTTGAATGCGATCATTACGGGTGAAAAAACAGACTTCAAGGAATGGGAAAAATCGACGCCCTACTTTGAGGGTTGCCTGCCGATTGAAGTGATGGCGGAACGCGGTCCGGAGACATTGCGCTATGGGCCGATGAAACCGGTCGGTCTCACCAATCCGCATACGGGCGTGAAAGCGCACGCCATCGTACAGCTGCGTCAGGACAATGCGCTCGGCACGCTCTACAATATGGTCGGCTTTCAAACGAAGCTGAAATATGGTGCGCAGTCGGAAGTGTTCCGGATGATTCCGGGATTGGAGAACGCAGAGTTCGCGCGCCTCGGCGGCATTCACCGCAACACGTTTTTGAATTCGCCACGCCTGCTCGATCCGCAGCTGAAATTGAAAGCGCGCCCCGCAATCCGCTTTGCCGGACAGATCACCGGCGTCGAAGGCTATCTCGAAAGCGCCGCCATGGGGTTGCTGGCGGGCCGTTTCGCCGCCGCCGATGTGGCGGGCGCCGCCGCCATCTCCCCGCCGCCGACCACCGCCTTCGGGGCCTTGCTCGGACACATCACCGGCGGGCATCTGACCGAAGGGTCTACGAAAGCCTTTCAGCCGATGAATGTAAATTTCGGACTGTTCCCGGAGATCGAAACCCCGCGCATAGACGCCGAGGGCAAGCGGATCAAAGGTAAGGAAAAAGGCTTTGCGCGAAAGCGGGCGCTCTCGGCGCGGGCGCTGACCGACCTTCAAAGCTGGCTTCAAAACCAGTCCGTAGCCGCTGAATAGATTGATCTTTCTCGCCGGGGTTCACGAGTGGGCCGCGGCAGGTTGCCCTACCGCGGCCCGCCCGACGTGCAGCAGGGGGAGAACACCGCACAGCCGGGTAACCGGAGCCCCTATGATTGCAAGCAATACTGTCTGCTTGTCTAGTGCGACAAATTCTGTTTAGGTCGTGTGACCTAAAACGAATTTGCCATTTACGGGGGAGTGATGGCGTCGTCAACAGAGCAATCGGCGAATCTCAAAAAAAACAATGTGAACGCCGCGCCGCTGTCCGCCGAAACGGAAAAGGCGCTAGGCGCAATTTTGACTCACCTGCAGGGTTTGCAGTCCGCCCGGCCGACAGCTCAATTGGCCAAGGGAAGGACTGAAAAAACCCGCAATACAATCGAGAAAATTTTGACCGCCGCCTACGCCGTTTTCACCGAACATGGTCATGCGGGTCTGTCGTTGCGCAAAGTCGCCGATGAAGCCGGGATCGCCGTCGGCAACCTCACCTATCATTTTCCGACCAAATACGCCCTGATTGATGCGATGATGCGCGAAACGCTCACCGATTACGTCGAGCAACATCTGGAACAGTTTGAAGTCGTCCGGGACGCGCCGGTCGATATCCTCCTGAATGTCGTCGAGTTTTATGTGCGCAACGCCCGCACCAGCCACCAGCTTTTCTATCAGCTTTGGGGCTTTGCCGGGTCCAGTGAAGAAGCGCGCGCGCTAGTGCGAGAACTTTATCGGCCGATCGGCCGCTTTATCTATTATCTGGTGCGCGCCATCAACCCGGAACTGAGTGATACGCAGGTGCGCCAGGCAGTGCTGCAAATTTTTGCCCTCGAAGAAGGCTACAAGCTCTTCATTGGCATGGGCCCGAGTGATTCCAGCGCAATTCAAACGGCGGAACGAGACATTCGCACCCTAACGCTCAAGATCATCGGCGCGGATGAAAAAACCGGTTGAAGGCGCGATGTGTTTCACCCACATTAAACGCCATGATGATCATCGAACCCCGGACCCGCGATCTCGGCGGCTTCACCGTTGGCCGCGTCTTACCCTACGCCAAGCGCCGCACGGTCGGGCCGTTTATTTTCTTTGATGAAATGGGGCCGGCTGAGTTCAAACCTGGAACCGGTATTGATGTGCGCCCGCATCCGCATATCGGGCTCGCCACCGTCACCTATTTGTTCAGCGGCGAAATCCGCCATCGCGATTGCCTGGGGTTTGATCAGGTGATCCGCCCCGGCGACGTCAACTGGATGACGGCGGGACGCGGCATCACTCATTCCGAACGTACGGACGATGCGGTGCGCGCCAGCGGTCAATTCATGCATGGCATTCAAAGCTGGGTCGCGCTGCCCGAAACATCAGAAGAAGTTGAACCCTCGTTTCATCATCATCCGAAGACAACGTTGCCGGTGATTGACCGCGATGGCGTTTCCATGCGGCTGATCGCCGGATCGGCCTTTGGCGAGACGTCTCCGGTGAAGACCTTCTCGCCAATCTTTTATCTTGGCGTCGAAGCCAAGGCCGGGTCTGATGTTCCGCTCCCCAACGAATATGAAGAGCGGGCGATTTATATTCTGTCGGGCTCGGTGAAGGTTGATGGCGAGCCGCACCAGCATGGCCGCATGGTTGTGTTTGAATCCGGCGCGGCGCCGAAAATCATCGCACGTGAAGATTCCAAACTCATGCTGCTGGGCGGCGCGCCGGTCGGCAAACGCTTCATCTGGTGGAACCTCGTTTCCTCCAGCGAAGCGCGCATTGAAAAAGCGAAAACCGACTGGGCTGCGTCGGCAGGCGCGAATTTCAAGAGCGGGGTGTTCTCCCTGCCGCCGGGTGAAACAGAATTCATTCCGCTGCCGGAGGCGTAATCGACATTTGAATATCTTGCTGTCCACAACTCGATTCAGGCGCTGCTCACATACGCTACGTTCGTCAGTGGATTGCGGGTCAAGCCAGCAAAGACGTTGAATTAAGCTGCTGCATAATCCCGAATTGTCAAAACTTGAATAGCTTCTCCGCTTCTGACTTCGATGACCCGCGGTCGTTCTTCGCTTTTTCGCAGCGCGCGATTTCGGCCCTGAGCGATTCAATGCGCTCGTCGAGATCGGCGACCGACAGCGCGTAAAGATCCTGCTTCGCGAGATAGGAAAGCGTCATGTCGGGTTTTTCGTTAAGCGGTTGGTCTTCCATGAGGCTCCTCCGTTCATTCGTGAAGGAGACTTTGCGAAATCGCACGGCATAAGGCAAGAATGGCGAAACAAAGCGAGACCGCCATGACCGACGCCCTCCCCGCCAATATGAACGTCATCGAAATTACTGAGCCCGGCGGGCCGGAAGTCTTGCAGCTGCGCGAACGGCCCGTGCCGCAGCCGAAAGACAACGAGGTTTTGATCCGCATTCATTCGGCGGGCGTTAACCGGCCGGAAGTCTTGCAGCGAAAGGGGCTTTATCCGCCACCGCCAGGCGCCACCGATATTCCGGGCCTTGAAGCGGCAGGCGAGATTGCGGCCATTGGGGCAGACGTGAAAGACTGGCGCGTCGGCGACAAGGTCTGCGCGCTGCTCACCGGCGGCGGCTATGGCGAATACGCGATTGCCGATGCGGGTTCATGTCTGCTGATTCCAGATGGCACCGGCATGGAGGAGGCCGCTGCGCTTCCCGAAACTGTCTTTACGGTTTGGGCCAATGTGTTCGATGATGCGCAATTGAAATCCGGCGAGACCTTGCTCGTGCATGGCGGAACCAGCGGCATTGGCGCGGCGGCCATCGGGCTCGCCAAAGCGTTTGGCGCGAAAGTCATCGCCACTGCGGGCACAAAAGAAAAATGCGATGCTGCGCGCGCACTCGGCGCTGATGCGGCGTATCTCTATAACGAGGAAAAATGGGATGACGCCATCAGAGAGTCCGGCGGCGCAGATGTCGTTCTCGACATGGCGGGCGGCGATTTCGTCGCGCGCAATTTGTCCTGCATGAATTTCGGAGGACGCCATGTTTCCATCGCCATGCTGCGCGGCGCTGAAGCGACCATCAACATCTTCACCATCATGCGAAATCATTTGCGGCTTTCCGGCTCGACCATGAAGGCGCGGCCCTTCGCCGAGAAAGCCCGCCTCGCCGCCGACATTCGCACAAAGGTCTGGCCGCACATCGCCAGCGGCGCTTTCCGTCCGCGCGTTGATGCGACCTTCCCGCTCGCCGAAGCAGCAAAGGCCCACGCCCTGATGGAGGCCGGCGGGCATGTGGGCAAAATCGTGCTGAAGATCCGCTGAGCTCACCAGCGCCTTGTTTCCATACGGGTTTCCGGCGAGCCGGACGCCCGACTTTTTCCCGCCAGAACGCGAATCTGCCCTTGGCGCGCGGCGGCAAACGCTCTATATGCGCCTGAAACATCGCTTTCCCCGAAAATTCCGGCGGTTAGCGCGGCTCTCCGGAAGGGGGGCCGCCTGCGCAGCCTTTTGGGGCCACTGATTGGAGACGACCCATGTCCGACCGCCCGCTTATGCCGATCGCAACCGCCGTCTGGCTTATCGACAATACGTCGATGACTTTTGATCAAGTCGCTGATTTCTGCGGCCTGCACCCATTGCAAGTCAAAGGCATCGCCGATGGCGATGTTGGCGCTGGCGTGCGCGGCATTGATCCGGTCGCGACGCATCAGCTTGCGCGCGAAGAAATCGACAAGGCGGAAGCGGATGAGACTCACCGGTTGAAATTGCTGCGGCCGAAAACGATTGTCGCCGACCGCGCCCGCAAGAGCCCGCGCTATACGCCGGTCTCGAAGCGCCAGAACCGTCCCGACGCGATTGCGTGGATGGTGCGCAATCATCCGGAAGTTTCCGACGCGCAAATTTCCAAACTGCTCGGCACGACGAAATCGACGATTACCGCCGTGCGCGACCGTTCGCACTGGAACACCGCTAACCTTGAACCCCGAGATCCGGTTGGTCTCGGCCTTTGTTCGCAGATCGATCTCGATGCGGTCGTTCGTAAGGCCGCCGCCAAGCGCGCAAAAATGATCAAGGACAATCCAGCGCTGGCGCCAGACGCCGGTCCGTCGCTTGAACCAACGCGGGACTCAACACTGGCGGAAGATGAAGCCAATGAAGCGCGCGAGAAGAAAGTGGATCTCAACAAGGTCTTCGCGGATTTCAGCGTCGGCAAAGACGACGACGATCAGGATTAAGCTCTAGAGCTTTTTCTTCTTCGCACCGCCCGCATTCGCCGCGAGCTTGCCGCCATCCACGTAAACTGTTTGTCCGGTGACGTAGGATGCAGCCTCGCTGGCGAGGAAAAACACGACTTCGGCCACCTCGTCCGGATCGCCAATGCGTTTGAGCGGCGTTGCTTCGCGTTCGCTATCGCGTGACGCGTCTTCAAGATCGCCCTTAATGGCGCCGACGCCGACCAGATTGGCCCGCACCCCATGCGGCGACATGGCGATGGCGACCGCTTTGGTCAACTGATGCAGCCCGCCCTGCGATGCGGCGAAGGCGACGTGATCGGCCGCGGCCGTCACCGCCTCCACCGAACCGATATTGACGATCACGCCTGGTTCGGCATCGTCATCGGCTTCAAGGCGTTTTACAAATTGCTTCGCCACCGCCTGATTGATCAAAAATGCGCCGCGAATATTGGCGGCGACGATGCGGTCAAAGTCTTCTTCCGTGGTTTCCAGAAATGGCGCTGAAAACTGCGTCATCACCGTATGCGCCAGAACGTCCACGCGATCATAGGCATCGAGCGCCTCGGCGATAATGTTGTGCACATGCAGCCGCTTGGTCACATCGGCCTGCACAAACGAAACTTCAGTTCCCGCCTCCCGCAATTGTTCCGCAAGCGCCTTGCCCGCTTCTTCATTCGGGTCGGCAAGCAGCAATCTGTCGCCATTGGCGGCGAACCGCCGGGCGCAAGCTGCGCCCACGCCGCGCGCCGCGCCGGTGATAATGACAATGCGATTGGCCATAAATCCCTATTCCAAAACAAGATAACGGCGCACTTTAGGTGCGCCGCATCCGATTGCAAGGCAATGCCGCGAGTAACACCGAGGGCGACATTGGGCTTGCAGTAAATAAATTATAGGTCAAGGACCGAACGCTATCTAGTTCGGTAAATTATTCTGTGTTCGGAGCTCTTCGAGCTGATCCTTGATCTTTAATTTTTGGCGTTTTAGCTCCACCACTCGAAGGTCGTCAAAGCCGGGAGTTTTGGTTTCAGCGTCAATTGCCGTTTCCAGCTCCTGGTGTCGCCTGTTGAGCGTTTCCATGTGAGCTTTTAGCGCCATATGCGGCCTCCTTTTGCTATGTGGGGACACTCTATATAAGCACGAATTTGAGGTTTTCGCCACGCATTCTTGCGTCAAAACCGCCCTATAAAACAGTCGCCCCAAGGTTAATCAGGGGCATGGCGGGTGGTTTACGATTGCTTTATGAAATAGTCGGCAAGATATTGAGTTCGCTATGGAAACGACCCGCAAACTTATTATTGGCGTGACCGGCGCCTCTGGCGCAGTTTATGCGCGGCGCACGCTTGAAGCGCTTGCGAACACGGATGTGGAAACTCATCTGGTTTTGAGTCGCGCCAGCGAAATGACGATTCGATATGAATTGGATCTTTCCGGCGCAGAATTCGCCGCGCTTGCCGACCACCGCTATATGATCGGCGACATTGGCGCGCCGATTTCGTCGGGCTCGTTCAAAACCATCGGCATGTTGATCACGCCCTGTTCGGTGAAGACCATGTCGGAAATAGCCACTGGCGTGACGAGCACCCTGCTCACCCGCGCCGCCGATGTAGTGCTCAAGGAGCGCCGCAAGCTGGTTCTCATGGCGCGCGAAACGCCGTTTCATCTCGGGCATCTGCGCACCATGACGCAGCTTGCCGAAATGGGCGCGATCATCGCGCCGCCCCTGCCCGCTTTTTACGCGGAACCGCAAACGCTCGACGATCTCGTCGATCAGTCTGTCGGCCGCGTGCTCGATCTCTTTGACATTGAAACGCCGCTGGTCAAACGCTGGGGCGAGGATCTGGATAAGGGGAAGCGGCCATCATGAGCGAAGCGCGATGACAGCCAAAGACAACGACAACCCGTTCTGGACCTGGTCGCTCGAAGTGTATGAACGGCTCGGCGCCCGAAACCGGCTGATCTACCTTCAAGATGACTTTGGATTTGACGTGAACATCGCGCTTTGGTGCTGCTGGCGCGCGCGCGAAGGGGAGACTCTCGGCGAAGACGCCGTCCGCAGCGTGCATCGCGCCTGCGCTGAGTGGAGTGAAGGCGTAATAGAGCCGTTGCGCGAAGCGCGCATTAACGCCAAGGAAGGCTCGCCCGAGCTCTACGCAAAAATCAAGGACGCCGAACTTGCCGCCGAGCGTTACGAACAGGACATTTTATTCCGCCTGTCGCGCAATAGCGCGCCAATCGAATTCGACGCCAAACTGGCGGCGGCGAAAACAAACCTCTCGCTATACGCCGCCCTTGTCGATGCACCGCGGCGGCATGGCTTTTCAAGCGCATTGCTTCGCGACCTGATCGACCATATTTTCGTCACGTCCCCGAAAACCGGCGACAGATTCGAAATTGGGGACGGCAATGAGCAAGACTGAGCCGCCAAATGGCGGCGATGATGAGAATGGCAAGCGCGAACCGCCGGCCAAGCTGACTGCTGTCCTGCTCAGCAATGAACGCGCTTCCTCACAGGGGTTTCCCGCCCATGACCGCGACTTCAACGGCGCAAATGATGAAGCGATGGCGATCAAGCTGGCGACGCTCGAAGAAGAGCATCGCGATCTCGATGCGGCGATTTTTGCGCTGGAAGTGAACTCGCCCTACGAACGGCTTACGATTGCGCGGTTGAAAAAGAAAAAACTGCGGCTCAAAGATCTGATCCAGGAGATCAAGGATTCCATGCTGCCGGATATTATCGCCTAACATATTCGCCCCCCCCCGCTTTGGCATTAAGAGGGAGCATGATAGCCTTGACGGCAACAGGGGACGTCAAGGGAAATTCCAATGAAACATGCAGTCTTGCTCGCCATGATCGGCCTTGGCGCCTATTCATGCGCGCCGTCGACAGATAAAGGTCCGGCATCAAAAACTGAACCATCCGCCCAGCACCATTGGACGTTTGAGGATGGCGACCTCTTCCCCGCAGACCAATCACTACACCGCGCCGAAGACGGCGTCGTCTTGCCAGACGGGACGCTGCTCGTCGCGGATCAACTGCACGGCCTCGTCGCACTCTCACCGGATGGCGCGAGCCAGCCGTTCGGCAATTTTGCGGCGGCAGGCTATCGCTATGAACCGCCGGCCTTGAACGCCGGCCCGAACGGCGTCGCCTTCACGCCAGACCATAAACATGTCTTGGTCGCTGATATTTTCACAGGCGCGATTTACCGGACAGACATCGCAACCGAAACAACCGAACTGATTTACGATCATGAATTCGGCGCCAACACTGCTGAAGCAGATTCCACCGGCGCCATCTGGTTCACACAGTCGACGCAAAACAATGGCCCCGATTCCGAAACCCGGATGTTCGCCGCCGCAGACATGCCCATATCCGACGGCGCCCTGTTTCGCATTGCTCCCGGATCGAACGAAGCCGAACTCAAAGTCGATGGTCTCGACTTTGCGAACGGCATCGTCATCGATGAAGCGCGCAGCCAGATTTATGTGGCGGAAACCGTCGCCAGCCGCATCAACGCATTCAATGCTTCGTTTGACACGGGTGAACTCTCCAACCGGCGCGTGCTGGCAGAGGTGATGACGCCGGACAACATCGAACTGGACGATGGCGGAATGGTCTGGGCCGCCTCGCCTTTCGGCAATGCGATTTTCATCATCAATCCTGACAATGGTGAAACCTATTCGGCGTTTCACCCGCAAACTGATGCGGGCGATGCGATCATCGCGGAATTTCTCCGCCGCAAGGAAGCGGGCGAACCTTTTCTCAGTCTCGTCGGCCCGGATATGTGGGCGCCGATGCCGGGTCTCGTCACGGGAATTATCCTGACGCCCGGCGGCGGCCCGGCGTATGTCTCCGGTCTCGCCAACACGCTAGTGAAACTGGAGCGGTAAGGCACTGCGCGCGCTCCGCATCAAGTATCGAATTGTTGCTTCGCCCACTCTCCAACCGCCGGGAGATAGCCCGGCGGATACCCCATGGAAAACAAATTGTGGTATTTGGCCATGCCGTGTTTGTAACCGGGATAGACGATCACTTCGATCGACTTGCCTTCTCGGCGCAGGCGGTCGAAAACCTCAACAGCACGCGCCGTCGGCACGTTCTGATCTGCGCCGCCATGCAGCGCAAATACCGGAATGTTGAGGCGTTCCCAATAGGGCGCCGGATCGTAGAGAATATCGACCAGGTAGCGTTCAAATTTCTCCTGTTCATATTCGGCGACGCGCATGCTCGTCGCTTCCAGCCAGCGCGGGTCAACACGGGCGACTTCAGCCTCTAATTCAGCGCGCAGTTCCGGCAGCGGATCATGTGCAGCCGCAGCCTGCTCATAATAGCGCCAGACTTTTTCGCGCAGCTGTAAGAAATCTGCGATTTCATTTTCGTCCGTCAGCCCGGCGTTGAGCAACTCGTTGCGGATCTCCCAGAGATTGGTTTCGATCCAGCTGAGCGGCGGTCCGGCGCGGTTGATGATAAACGGAACGCCGCCAACGCGCTCTGCGATCTCCGGCGTGAACCACCCGCTCTCGCTTGAGCCGAACAACGCCACCTTTGCCGCATCAATGTCGCTTCGCTTCCGCAGCATTTCGATACTGGCGATCGCATCATCGATGAAATCCGCATAGGTCGCCGTGTCGAAATTTCCGCCGGATTCGCCGCATCCGCGTTTGTCGTAGATCAAGACAGCGATGCCGTGCTTCAAAAATGCATTGGCGTGGCCGGATCCAAACATCCCAATGCCCGATGAAGGTCCGGACCCGTGGAGAATGACTATAGCCGGATGAGGGCCGGGTGTGTTTGGGCTGATGAGCGTGCCTTGGAGATGAACCCCGTCGGCGCTGTTAAAGCTAACGGCTTCCGCAGCCCCATGGAGGCGGCCAAATTCGAGCCAATTATATCCTCCAACGCCAGCCGCGGCAGCGATGAGCAATGCGGCCGCGAGGACAAGATTCTTGATCATGCGTAGTCTCCGTTCACGGGCACATTCTGTCCCGGATGAAATTTGCAGCAGTCATGCTGGAAATGGTGGAGAAATCGGGAGCTGTCGTCTCATTCAGCGGGTCTGAGACGCTTTATTTCATTCGGACTAAAGATTTTCCCGATAGGCGCGCGGCGTGACGCCTTTTTCAGCGTTGAACACCCGGTAAAATGTCGCCTTGCTGTTAAACCCTGCCGTAAAGGCGATCTCCAGCGTCGTTTTGCTTTTGTTCGCAGGGTCGCGCGCGAGAATCTCGAATTCCTCGAGCCGCAGCCGGTTCACATAGTCCTGAAAACCGCCGCCGAGATGCAATACCGCCGATTGGATCGATGGCAAACTCAGCTTTACGGCAGTAGACAACTGCTCAATTGAAAAATCCGGTTCGCGATGCGGGCGCTCCTTTTCCACATAGGCCCTGACCATTTCTGCGTTCTGAATGATTTCAGGCGTGACCGGCGCCGGCTTCGGCGGCGAATGCTCGAGCGCCTGACGATTGGCCAGCACAAAATAGGCGATCGAGAAGATCACCACAAACACGGCGATCCCCGCATAGACATCGGCGTCGTTCCAGATGGGCGCACCAATCAGAAACAGAATAAAAAGGGCGTATGTGACCGCAACCGCAGCGAACACCAGCAACAGCCAGCGATAAATCCAACGCAGCGACGCCGCCCTGCCAGGTTTAGCCGCCTTTACCGCCAGCCGAACAACGCGCTCGCTCATCACCGCGTAAATGCAGAAATACGCCAGCTTCACAAACACCCAAAAGATGATCATCGCCCCGAATTGCGGATGCGCGACACCAAGATTGCCGCCTGTATTCGCGGCGTGAAGCAAGGCGAGCAGGCAAAACGCAATCGCCATGGGAATAAAGTGCAACGCTGTCCGGCGTGTCACGCGCCATTCCGGCGCCGCCGTGGAGCGAACAAAAATATACAAGAGCGGCCCAATCGCAAATTCAATCGCCAACCCCAATGCAAGTTCAGTTGAAGCGCCGATCTGGTCTGCAAAGTTCTCCATGAGCGAAACCGCCAGAAGCAGCATGAGTGCGGCCAGCGCGTATGCGGCCTGTTTGTTGCGAATTTTCAGTGTCGCAAGCGACACAGCAAGAAACAGCGCCTGAATAATGCCGGCGGCGAAAATCAATGTCACAGCATTATCAAGCACGCGTTACGCTCCGCTGGCTGCCGGGCCATATCGTATCGTATGAGGGTCAGGCCTCGACTGCACAATCGAACTTACAGTTGCACGCAAAAGAGTTGTATTGCGATTGTCCGGCGGCAGCGCCGGACCCTACCCGCCGTTCTTGCGCGATTTCACTTCATACATGGCGTTATCTGCGCGTTCCATTGCTTCGTCAGCCGACAGTCCTTTCGCGATCTCAACAACGCCGCAGGAAACATGCGCGGTGAACGACCCGTCCTTCCACGCAACCGGATTGGCGGCGACGGCGCTGGTCAATTGCGCGGCCTTTAACTCCGCCGTCGGTTGATCGGCTTGCGTCAATAAAACGCCGAATTCATCGCCGCCCAGGCGACCGACAGCGTCGGACTGGCGCACATTCGCAGACAACACATTCGCAACATGAGTAAGCGCCGCATCGCCGGCGCCATGGCCCATCTTGTCGTTGATCTTTTTCAAATCGTTGAGATCGACAAAGACGAGGCTAGCTTTCATGGAATAGCGGTCTATCAACCCAAGCGCCCGATCAAGCTCCCGCACAAATGCCCGGCGATTGAAAATGTCGAGCATCGGATCGCTATCAGCGAGGCGCTCAAGATCCTCGATGCGCTCCTGCGACCAGGCGATCTGTTCACGCAAGCTTTGCACTTCCTGCATGAGCGAGACGAGCGCTTCGCGCACGCGCGGCGTCAGCTCCGCTTCGGGAACACCCGCCAGCACGATCTGGTCCGCCGGCGCTGCAGAATTTGTTGATGACGGCGGCGCTGCGCCAACGCCCCGATTGCGCTGCAGCCGTGACGCCGCCGCAGTTTTTGGCGAATCGCCAATTTTCATCAGGCCCTCCCGGCGCGAATCGCACCGCCCTCGCTGCTTCTTCCCCGCACGCACTTGCTTATCGCGATTGGCGGACGCCCGCCAGTGCCCGCGAAGCCGCGCCAAAACCTGTCAATAAAAATCGGCGCGAGAATCGTTAATTCGCGCACAAAAACACGGCGATTAGCGCAGCTGATTCAGTGTTGAATCGCGCCTATCGATTCAGCGCAGAGACCGCTCGTTTCACCGAATGTCCCTTGTGACAATGGTCGCGGAAGCTCAGGTTGAATTGGCGGAAAAGGTCGTACGAAGTCCCCTTCGAGCATTGCGACCGTCTCCCGCGTCCGGTGAGAGGAGGCGTTGGCTCTCGCGCCCCCGTCTATGGCTGGCGTCTCCTCGTCCGGATGCCCGAAAAAAACGGCCGCAAGATTCTCGCGGCCACACATTTCACTCACAATGCCAATTCTTATTGCAGCAATCGAAAGCCGAGCGCTTCGGATATGAACTCTCTTTGCCCGCCAATGTCGCGATGCCAGCGATAGAAGAAAGGCGCCTCCCGGGAGACCCAATAGCGGCTTGTCATGGCTGAGGTTGTCCCTTCGATCACCCAGCATTCGCACCGCAGCCCCGACTTCAAAATCAACTCCTCGCGGCCGACAACCTCAAAGTTGGCGAACACATTAGCGAATGTCTCGTCTTTTCTCGGCTCAACGATCGGTAGCCGAAATTTGGCGCCCGTCTGCATCGGCATTAAGGACGCCAGCGTCGGTGAGAACGTATCTGCAATGCTTCCGCCCAACGGCAATTCGCCGGTCATGCGCGCCGGCTCGCCGCCGCCAATCGGAATGCGCACGGCGTCATAACCTTCATTGCTTGCCTGATTGACGACAAACTCCTGTCCCCAGGCAAAATAAGGTCCGGCGCTGAACTCAACCCGCTGGCTGGCGCTGTCTATCATTCGGAAGGCGACGACAACCGCGTTTTCTCCGGGAATAATGTCCATCACATGCGTTTTGGTCCCGCCGGCGACATTGCGAACCTGAAGGGTGAATTCACCATTCTTGGAGAAGGTGCTGCCATAGCGAACCTCAAAATCCTCATAGGCCGGCGCTTTGAAACGCTCGTCTCCGGGCAAGATGTCTATCGGCTCGGCCGAACGGGCCGCGCCAGCGCAGGCCATGAGAGCCATGCTGACAGCCAGGCAGTTCATGGTCTTCACGGCGTTCATCAGGTGATTTCCAGGCACATTTCGCTCCATCGCTCCCGGCGCTCTTGAGCGAGCGCAGATGATCGCAACGTTGAGGCGGCCAGTAGCCGTTCTCAAGGCGTTTGGGGCGAATGGCGGGGAAAAGTGTTCAAGCGGCGGAACGAATGGCCGTCAGGACACCGGGTGTTCTTTAACAAACTTGCGGAACTCGCGCAGGCGGCGCCGGCTCAATGGCGCCGACGCGCCGGACGACAGCAGAACCCTGTAGGCGTTGTGGCCGTCAAGCGGTTCGATCGCCCGCACATGCGCGGCGTTCACCAATGCACCACGATGTGACTTTATGAAATCCATTCCCATTTCCGGCGCGATGGCGGCCAGCGACTTTCGCACGGTGTAAGCGCCGCGCGCCGTGTGCAATTGCACATAATTTCCGCCCGCCTCGATCCAGTAAATTTCATTCAATCCGACGGAGTGGTTCATCCCGCCTTTTTGAACCTCTATTCGTGTCGCCGCCCTGTGCGGCTTCCAAAAGGCGGCGAAAATGATGATGCAGGCCAATGCATAAAGCAGAAACCAATAGCCGGCGTAGCCGATCCAGACCTCGGCAAAAGAATGCGCTAGGTGCGCGGCGGTCCAGCCCGGGGGCGAGTGCAGCATGCGCAGGATAACCGCAAGGCCGAATAGATGAACGACAGACATCGCCGCGCCGGCCAGAGCGACCATCAGCACGCGCGGCGGCCATGACTGAAACGCCGGAACATCTTCCGCCTTTCGCATCAGCGCCCAAACCGTTCTGGGCGCCGCCGCCCAGGCAAGGAAAAACAAGAACATGAGCGCAAGCTGCGCGCTCAGGCCGACATTCGGCGCTCTGGTTGCTTCAAAAGCCGCTATTTTCAGCGCTTCCATTGTATAGAGGGCGAATACCGGGGCCGCGGCGATCAACCAATATATGGGCCGCCAGCTCCGGCCGCTTGCGCCGGGCGTCAGAAATGAAGACAGGAACCTGATCACGAACCAAGCTTAACTGAGCGTATTTTGAGAGCAACCGTCATTCCGCTTGCCCGCGATCAGCCGTGCGCCTTGCCCGGCGATCCGAGCCTGCTATAAGCGCCGCTTTCTGGACGGGAGCAGGTGAGATGGCGAGCGCGCAAAAGTCCCCCCTGGTGGGCGTGATTATGGGCTCGCGCTCGGACTGGCCGGTCATGGAGCGCGCCGCCGAAATCCTCGATGCGCTCGGCGTTGCGTATGAGACCAAAATCGTCTCAGCGCACAGAACGCCCAAACGGCTCTACGATTACGCCGCCGGCGCGAAAGCGCGCGGGCTCAAAGTCATCATCGCTGGCGCGGGCGGTGCGGCGCATCTGCCGGGCATGACCGCCTCCATGACGCCGCTGCCGGTGATTGGCGTGCCGGTGCAATCGAAGACACTCAAAGGCCTCGACAGTCTTCTCTCCATTGTTCAGATGCCGGCGGGCATTCCGGTTGCAACCGTTGCGATTGGCGAGGCTGGCGCCGTCAATGCCGGGCTCCTCGCCGCCTCCATTTTGGCGACAAATGACGATGCACTGGCGAAGCATCTCGATGAGTGGCGCGCACAACAGACGAACTCGGTTTCTGAGACCGTGGAAGACTAGACGCGGATGATCGTCGAACCGAACGGAACCATCGGAATCCTCGGCGGCGGTCAGTTAGGCCGGATGCTGGCGACGGCGGCGGCGGAACTGGGGCTGCGCACCCATATTCTGTGTCCGGATGAACGCGCCCCCGCCTATGACGCCGCATCGGAATTCACCGTCGCCAATTACACAGACCAAAACGCCCTCGCCGCTTTTGCCAAGTCGGTTGATGTGGTCACCTATGAATTCGAGAATGTGCCCGTCAAAGCGGTCGCGTTCCTGACCGCGCAAGGCGCTGTGGTGCGGCCCGGCGCAAAAGCCCTCGAAACAACACAGGATCGCCTCACTGAAAAGCAATTCGTCAACTCGCTCGGCGCCATGACCGCAGATTTTCATGCGGTCGATGATCTTGCAGCGCTCAAAGCCGGTCTCGAAGCGGTTGGCCGCCCGGCGATCTTGAAAACCCGGCGCCTCGGTTATGACGGCAAGGGCCAGACGCGCATCACCAGTGAAGACAGCGACCTTTCCGCCGCCTTCGACAAGGCGATCAAATTCGCCTGGGACGAAGT
>BQJG01000060.1 GCA_021604585.1 Hyphococcus sp. | reverse complement strand
GTTGTCATCGACTTTGGCGGCGGCGACACAATCACGTTGCTCGGTGTCGACAAAAACGACCTGTCCGCGGCGGACTTCATTTTCAGCTAAACGAACACAGCACAGTATAAAAAACGGCGCGCCTTGTGTGCGCCGTTTTTTATTTTGAAAACGCTCTGCAACCGAAAATGAGCGCTCTATAATGGATTTCTTCTGCTGGTTGCAGCCTCAATCGCGTGCGCCCCAAGTAGAAGAAAGCATAGCGCATGCGCTTTTTTAGAACCGGCATGCTTGACCATCACCTGGTATTTTTGTCTTCTGGCATAGAGAAGTAATCCTCGCCCAGTCACTTCACTGTGCTCACGGGCAAGCGCCTGTAGGGGTAGTCGATGTCTATAGACGGAACGCCGGGAAATGACTCGCTCAACGGTGCGAGCGGAGACGACACGATCAGAGGTTTAGGCGGCGATGATACGCTAAACGGTCTTGGCGGAGCCGACACGCTGCGAGGCGGCGGCGGAGACGACGTGGCGTATGGCGGCGGCGGCGCGGACATGCTTGTAGGTGGGAGCGGCGCGGACAGCCTGAATGGCGGCGCTGGCGACGACACAATTATAGGCGGCGCATCGCAGTCCGATAATAGTGAAACCGGATATGAAGTCCTTTACGGCGGTGATGGCGACGATGTCATTTATTCAGCGTCCGGGTCAGACGCTTTTCCGGGAACAACGTCGCCCGATTCATTTTATATTGTCGCTGGAGGGGCTGGTGATGATTTGCTTGTCGGCAATAGCGGGAACGAATTTTTTTCAGACTCAAGCGGTCAGGACACCATCATTGGCGGCGGCGGGCGCGATATTTATGTGGCGGGCCCCGACCAGGATTTCATAAACGCTCATTTTCCGGACGGACCGTACATTCCCGTAACCACCGCGCCCGTTTATCTCCGCCGCTTTGGCAATACGGTCACCGACGGGGATGGCGACATGGACACGCTCGTCGATATTGAGCGCGTCGATCTGGTTGGAGGCGATGGGGACGACATCTTGATCAACGACGGTCCAAGCAGTTTTGATCAGATGTACGGGAACGGCGGCGACGATTTCCTTTATATGAACGGCGACATCTTTTCTTCCTATATTACCGGCGGCGATGGGGCTGACACATTAATCGGGGGAGCTTTAGGGCGAAACCAATTCTCTGCCGGCGATGGCGATGTTATTGCGGGTGGAGGTTCGCCCGATACATTCTTCCTGGATGTGCTCGGCTATGACCCCTCGCCAGACACTCCAGCCTATTTTACCATTCTTGACTTTGGCATTGATGAGGGTGACCCGCAGATACAGGAGTTCATGTATTTCGGTGTCATGCTCGATCAATCCAGGTTTTCTTTGACAGTTGTGAACCCCTACACGGTGCAAATTGAAATCGATGCCACGGGCGATGACGTCGCAGATGCAATCATCACCTGTTATGGGTTTTTCCAAGGTTCGTTTGAGTTCAATGATAGTAAAATCACGTTCGATGGCGAAAACACTGCGGTATATTTGATTGGAATGCCCGGCAATGACGCCTTGTCCGGCGGCAGTGATGACAACATTATTTTCGGATTTTCCGGCAATGACAGTTTGTCGGGCGGCGCCGGAGTCGATGTCCTGTTTGGTGGGGAAGGTGCGGACGATCTTTTCGGCGACGTAGGCGCAGACACGCTTTACGGCGACGCCGGGAACGACACGCTAAACGGCGGCGGCGCGGCGGATCTGATTTATGGCGGCGATGACGATGATTGGATCTTCGGCGATCTTGGCGCCGACGAGTTGCGCGGCGAGGCCGGGAACGACACGATCAATGGCGGCGGCGGCGCAGACACGCTGATTGGCCGCGAAGGCAATGACTCGCTTTCCGGCGGCATCGGTGACGACCGGCTGTTTGGCGGCGACGGCGACGACACGCTTGATGGCGGCAACCGCAACGATTTCCGTGTCAGCGGTCAGAACGGAAACGATCTGCTGTTTGGCGGCGCGGGGATCGATGAACTCTTCGGCGGTCTTGATGATGACACGCTTGATGCTGGCGGCGGCAATGACCGCGCAATCGGCGGCGCCGGGGACGATTCCGTTTATGGCGGCGCGGGCGATGATTCCGTCACCGGCGGCGCGGGCGCGGACACCGTCGACGGCGGCAATGGAAACGACACCGTGATTGGCGGCGACGGAAACGATCTCCTCATGGGCGGCGCGGGCGAGGACAGCCTGACCGGCGGCGACGACAATGACACGCTTCAGGGCGGCAATCTTAACGACACGCTGAAGGGCCAGAATGGCGACGACCTTCTCGACGGCGGCAATGGCGATGATAGCCTCGTCGGCGGCGACGGAGACGACACGCTCATCGGCGGGTCAGGCAATGACACGCTGATCGGCGGCGTTGGCGATGACCTGTTCGTCGTCGCGATTAGCGACGGGATTGACGTGATCACCGATTTCAGCGCGGGCATGGGCACGGATGACGTAATCGACCTCTCCGGCTTTGGCGCGGCGTTCGACGACTTCGCCGATGTTCTGGCGGCGGCGTCCGATGACGGGACTGACACCACCATCGATCTCGGCGGCGGTCAGACGATCACGCTTGCCGGCGTTGTCGCCGCCGATCTCCATGAGGATGATTTCTTGTTTTCCTGATGGTTAATACCCTGGCCGTCTGGCGGGTTTTGCCGTCGGCGCATGCGTGGTCTAAGACTTGCTCTTTAAAGGCCGGGCGGCCCGGCCCTTGTAAACGGGCGGTTTTCTGGACGATTGAGGGTTATGGCACCGGGGCAGATGCAGAAAGACGAGCCGTTTTTGGCTAGCGCGCTTCAGGCTGCGCGGCGTCTCCTCGTCTATGCGGCGGGGCTCAGCTTTTTCGTGAACCTGCTGATGCTCACCGGCCCGCTCTACATGCTCCAGATTTACGACCGGGTGATCAGCAGCCGGTCCTATGAGACGCTTGCCGTGATCACGGTTTTGACCTTCGCCCTCTTCGCCGGAATGGCGATTCTCGACTTTGCCCGCGGCGCGCTGTTGTCGCGCGCTGGCGAGGCGTTTGAAGACAAACTTCAGGACGCCGCCTTTGACGTGACCATGGACGCTGGCCGGTCGGGCGCGCCATCGGCGGATCAGCCTCTGAAAGATCTTCGCCAAATTCGCCAGTTTGTCAGTGGCAATGCGTTGACCGCCGTGTTCGACGCCCCCTGGACGCCTTTCTTTTTGTTTATTGTCTTCCTGATGCATTGGCTGCTCGGGTTGACGGCCGTGTTCGGTCTTTTGGTTCTTGTGGCGCTGGCGTTCATCAACGAGCGCGCGTCGCGCAAGGCGAACGCTTCAGCCAGCGCCGTGGCGCTGGATGCAGACAAGGTGGCGCTGGCTTCAATTCGTAATGCAGCGGCGGCAGACGCCATGGGTATGCGCGAACGCCTCAGGCAAAAATGGCGAACGCAAAGCGGTGAGGCGAGCGCGAACATGCTGATGGCGACGGACGCAATTGGCGGCCTCACTGCGACAACCAAGGCGGCGCGCCTGTTTTTGCAATCGGCGATTCTGGGCGTTGGGGCCTTTTTGGCGATTCAGGGCGAGGTTACGCCTGGCGTAATGATCGCCGCCTCAATTATCACGGGGCGCGCGCTGGCGCCGGTAGAGGTGGTGACGAGCCAATGGCGCCAGTTCGCAATTACAGGCGCTGCATTCACGCGCTTACGCGGCTTTATGCGTCTGGCGAAAGAGCGTCCGCCGCGCACGGCATTACCTGCCCCCACCGGCGCCCTCTCCGTCGATAAACTTTATTGCAAGCCAGGCGCGGCGCCGAAGCCGGTGTTGAAAAATGTAAGTTTTCAATTGAACGCAGGAGAAGCGCTCGGCGTGATCGGGCCAAGTGCGGCCGGCAAATCAACACTTGTGCGCGCATTGGTGGGCGTCGAACCGGCCATAGCAGGGGAAATCCGGCTCGACGACGCCAATATTACGAATTGGGATCAAACGGCCCTTGGCCAGCATATCGGTTTTTTGCCGCAAGAAGTTGAGCTTTTTTCAGGCACGGCGGCGCAAAATATTGCGCGGCTCGCAGAAAAGTTCGATGACAATGCGGTGATCGCCGCCGCCAAAGCAGCCGGCGCGCACGAAATGATTCTGAGTCTTCCCGACGGTTATGACACGGATATTGGCGACAGCGGCCGTCATCTATCAGCCGGGCAGCGGCAACGGCTTGGTTTGGCCCGCGCCCTGTTTGGCAACCCAAAACTGGTCCTGCTCGATGAGCCTAACGCCAACCTCGATGCGGAAGGCGATAGCGCATTATCACATGCTGTTCAGGAGATGAAAAAACTCGGTGTGACGGTAATTGTGGTTGCACACAGGCCATCAGCGATCGCGTTTG
Source organism: Hyphococcus sp. (assembly GCA_021604585.1). Classification (GTDB taxonomy): domain Bacteria; phylum Pseudomonadota; class Alphaproteobacteria; order Caulobacterales; family Parvularculaceae; genus Hyphococcus. The sequence goes on along the minus strand of BQJG01000060.1, from coordinate 15,430 downwards.
CTGACAAGCTGCTTTTACTTGTCGATGGAGAGGTTCGCGCTATGGGGCCGCGCGATGAAGTCTTGCAAAAAATTGCGCCACGGCAGGTTACGTCATTCGACGCCGAGGCGCGCGCGCGGCAAAAAAAGGTTTCTGGCGATGAGTGAAGAAACCTCCCGCCCGGCCAGCGCGCGTTTTTTCATTCGTCTTGGCCTCGGCGCTATCGCCGCTATCTTTGGCGGCGTCGCATTTTGGTCGATCGTGGCGCCGATCGATGGCGCGGTTATCGCCAACGGTCAGGTGGTGGTGGAGAGCAATCGCAAGGCGATACAACATCTCGAAGGCGGCGTCATTGCGGATATTCTGGTCAAGGAAGGCGATGAAGTTGAGGCAGGCGCTGTCCTTGTCGAGCTTGAAGATACTGTGGCGGGCGCCAACCTTGCCCTGATAGATGGCCAGTTGACGGAGCTCTATGCAAGACGCGCCCGGCTTGAAGCTGAGCGGGACGGTTTGGAAGAGATCGCAACGCCTCGCGGCGTAGAGGAAGTGCTCGCTACTGATGCTTTTGAGGGGAAGCAGGCCGGGCAACAGCAACTGTTTGAAGCGCGACGCAAAACTCGCCTGACTCAGATCGGCCTGCTTCATGAGCGCATCGTTCAACAAAAGGAACGCATGGTTGGGCTGGACGCCCAGATCTCATCATTGCGCGATCAGCGCGCTCTGATTGAAGATGAGCTTGCCGGCGTTCGCGAGCTTAACGAACAGGGCTTTGCGCCAATGACTAGGGTGCGCGCTCTTGAACGTGAATCGCGGCGGCTTAGCGGCGAGCGCGGCGCCTTGCGCGCGGGGGTCGCCGAAGCGACAAGTATCATTGCGGAAGCCAATCTAGAGATCGAGCGCTTGCATGAAACAGGGCGTGAAGAAGCGATCACTGAACTGCGCGATATCGAAGTGTCGATTCCTGAACTCGAAGAGCGGCGGGTGACTGCCGCACAAACCTTGCGCCGCACCGAAGTGCGCGCGCCACAGGCCGGCCGCATCATGGGACTTAATGTGCATACAGTCGGAGGCGTTATTGCGCCCGGCGAGGCGGTGATGGAGATCGTGCCGCGTGGCGATCGACTACAGATAGCTGCACGTGTCGCGCCCCGGGATGTGGACAAAATTCATGCTGGTCAGGAGACGATTGTGCGCTTTTCCGCTTTCGGCGCCAGGATGACGCCGGAGGCGACCGGTGTCGTTCGGACTGTATCGGCTGATAGCTTCTACGATGAATCGCTCGGCGCCGCTTATTATCTCGTCGTGGTGGATATTCCCCAGGATGAGGAGCTCTCCGATCTGCTGCGGGGTGCTGTGCTTGTGCCGGGCATGCCCGTCGAGGCGTTTATCCGCACCGGGTCGCGCCCTGCGATCAGCTATTTCCTCAAGCCCCTGACGGATGCGCTTGCGCGTTCGATGCGGGAAGAATAACACTTTTTCCTGTGCAAATTTTGTTTCTACACGATAATTTCCCGGCGCAATTCGGCGTGTTCGGCCAATACCTCGCCAGAATGGGCTGGGATGTCTGGTATGGGACGCAACGCAAGGGCGCATCACTCGACGGGTTAAAGACATTTGCCTACGCACCGCACCGCGACGTGACAGAAAAAATTCATCCGTATGTGGGCGGTTTTGAGCGTGCTGTTTTGAACGGGCAATCACTGGCGCGAGCCGCATTGAAGCTGAAGACAAAGGGACTCAATCCCGATATCGTGATGGCTCATTCCGGCTGGGGCAACGGCCTTTTTGTAAAAGACGTATGGCCGAGGGCCGCCTATGTCGCTTATTTCGAGTGGTATTACCGTTCGAGCGCGCCTGACATTGTCTTCATGCAAGAGGGAAAACGAGAACTGGACGACGATTTGCGGTCGCGCTCGCGCAATGCGCCAATCCTAATGGATCTCGCCAATTGTGACGCCGCGTTGTGCCCGACAGAGTTTCAGAAATCGCAGTTTCCACCCTGCTTCCATAATAAGATCACCGTGATGCATGATGGCATCGATGTTGAGCGGTACAAGCCGCTAGAAGGCGCAAAACTTGTCCTCCCCGATCTCGATCTCAGTCATGTGGATGAGATCATCACTTACGTGGCGCGCGGGATGGAGCCCTATCGCGGCTTTCCAGAATTTATGAAAGCGCTTGAAATTGTTCTCGCCCAAAGGCCTGACGCTCATGCGGTCATCCTCGGCGAAGATCGTGTCGCCTATGGAAAGAAACTTTCCGAAGGCGACAGCTTCAAAAAGCGCGCTCTTGCCGAGCTCGATATTGACTGGTCGCGCGTGCATTTCACGGGGCTTGCGCCGCGACCTCATTACCTGCAGGTGCTTCAGGCGTCGTCCGTTCATGTCTATCTTACTGTGCCGTTCGTTCTGTCCTGGTCGATGATGGAAGCGATGAGCGCTGGTTGTGCGATAGTTTCTTCGGATGTTGATCCTGTCTCGGAAATGACGGGCAGCGAGGCGCCAACATTGTTGCAAGTTGATCATCGTAATCCCGGCGCTGTAGCGGCTGGCGTCAAGAAGTTGCTTGATGACCGCGCGCAGGCGAAGGTTCTTGGTGAAAGCGCCAGAAAGTTCATTTACGAAAGCTACGCGGCGCAGGAGTTGTATGCCCGCAAAGCAGAGTGGCTGCGCGGCATTCACACAGAGGTCTCAGCATGAGGTTTTTCTCGCGCAGGAAAAATCCGGCTTTGGATCATGATCATGCTTTGGCGCGCATGGCGGAGCGTAATGTCGCCGTTTCCACCATCATCGATGTCGGCGCCGCCAAGGGGGCCTGGACCGAAAAAGCGCGTCGCCACTGGCCCGCCGCAGCACACCTTCTCGAGGTGAAAGAAAACTGGCGTGCCGATCTTGAAATATTTCAGCGCAAACACCCCAATACGAGTTTTGAAATTGCCGGCGTGACGCGCGAGCCTGGGAGAATCTATTTTCCAAAAGACGTTGATGAGTATGGCGGCGCTGTGTTTTCCGATCCGCAGGCTCGCACAAGCCTCGAAGAAGTTGACGCGACCTCAATCGATCACGAAGTCATGCGGCTGGGCCTTAAACCGCCTTTTGCGATCAAGCTCGATACGCACGGGACCGAGGTCGATATCCTCGACGGAGCGCAAAAAACGCTGACGCAGACGTCGTTCCTGTGTATCGAGACCTATTCGATGATCGGTCAGAAGCGATTTCCCGAGATGCTCTTGGACCTGCAGGCGCGCGGGTTTCGATGTGCGGACCTCGCCGAGCCGATGTTCCGGCCTTCCGACAAACTCTTGTGGCAAATCGACTATTATTTCCTGCGAGCCGACCATCCTGCATTCAAAGAGTTCCGATACTTGCCATAGGTTCGAATTTCGCCGATTAGGAGCGTTGGACTGACAGGGCGCGCGGCTCAAAGGGCGTCTCTTAAGCTATGGGATTTGGTAATGGCGAAGAAAACGGCGTTGATTACGGGCGTGACAGGGCAGGACGGGGCGTATCTTTCCCGGCTGTTGCTCGAAAAAGATTATATCGTGCACGGCGTCAAACGCCGGTCCTCCTCGTTCAACACGGGGCGGGTCGATGACATCTACAAGGATTTTCACGAACCAGAGGCGAAATTCTTTCTTCATTTTGGCGACCTGACGGACTCCACCAATCTCATTCGTCTCATTCAGGAAACGCAGCCTGACGAGATTTATAATCTTGGCGCGCAATCTCATGTGCATGTGAGCTTTGAGACGCCGGAATACACTGCAAACGCCGACGCCATCGGCGCGTTGCGTCTGCTCGAAGCGATCCGCATTTTGAAAATGGAGGACCGCGTCCGTTTCTATCAGGCGTCAACTTCGGAGCTGTACGGCCTTGTTCAGGAAACGCCGCAATCGGAGTCGACGCCTTTCTATCCGCGCAGCCCCTATGCAGCGGCGAAACTTTACGCTTACTGGATCACCGTGAACTACCGCGAAGCTTACGGGATTCACGCCTCCAACGGCATTCTGTTTAATCATGAAAGCCCCATGCGCGGCGAAACTTTCGTTACACGCAAAATTTCGCGGGCGGTGGCGCGGATTTCGCGCGGCATGCAAAATAAGCTGTTTCTTGGCAATCTTGACGCCCAGCGCGACTGGGGGCATGCGCGCGATTATGTCGAAGGCATGTGGCTCATGATGCAACAGCCGGACGCTGACGACTATGTGATTGGCACCGGGGAAACCCATTCCGTGCGCGAATTTGTGGAGAAATCATTCGCCGTGGTGGGCATCGACATCGAGTGGCGCGGCCAAGGCGTGGGCGAAACCGGCGTGGACGGGAAGTCGGGCGAAACGATTATCGAAGTCGACCCACGCTATTTCCGTCCGACCGAAGTGGAGCTGTTGCTTGCCGATCCAACTAAAGCACATACAAAACTTGGCTGGAAACATAAGGTCAGCTTTGATGAGCTGGTTCGCGAAATGGTTGAGGCGGATCTGAAAGAGCTGGATTAACGCGGCGCATCTTTCCCGATTTCTGCCATAAGTTCACGATCCGCCTTGTCGGTGAGGCGCGCAGTTTCCCAGGCTGATTTCATGCGCCAGAAAAGCGCCGCCAGTCGCGATAACGGTTCTGGCATGGTGAAGGGTTCGGCCGATAAAATTTCTTCGCGATAATCTGCCGCTTGCCGTACGGACATGTTGCCGCCATGACGGCGGAATCCGCCGAGCGTAACGGGAATGACCTCAAGCGCTGTGTGTTTTGCAAAGAACCGCCACATCACAAAGTCGCCGGCGAGGCGCATGCTGCGTATCTTCGCGCATTCTTCTTGCGAAAGCTTTTCCAAGAGGCGGCGTGAGAAGAACATGCTCTCTTGTTGAAGAAAGCCGAGCAAGCCGTCATGATGCCATCCTGCTGCGATGTTGCGGCGTGAATACCGGCCGACTGGCCGCACCGAGCGAAGTATTCCGGTCTCGTCCCAGCTGCCCGGCAATCCCGTGACCCAATCGCATTGATGCGTGAAGATGAAGCGTCTGACCGAGGCGATCGCCCATGGCGCATAAAGGTCGTCTGCATTCAGCCAGCCGATCCAACTGCCCTCCGCGCGCAAGAACCCCTTGAAAAGCGCGTCATACATGCCGTTATCCGGCTCGCTCACAAAGCGGATGCGGCTGTCCTGCGCGGCATAGCGTTCGACAATTGAAAGTGAATCATCAGTTGAACCGCCGTCGGCGACAATCAACTCCCAGCCCTGATCGGCTTGCGACAGAACGCTCATCAGGGCGGCTTCGATAAAACGCTCGCCATTCAGAACAGGCATGATGATTGAGAACTTCATCTTGTCGACAGCCGCCTTTGTTTGTCGAACCCGCTGCGGAGCGCCGTCACCAGAAATGCACATTCCTGAAACGGCCGATTTTTTTCACGAAAACAAGGTCAAGTTGCCCGAGTGCGCCGTCGCGCGGGCGATAGAGCCCGTCCAGAATATCGTATAGCGCAAAATGACGTTCATCCATGAACTTTACGATATCGTAGAACACCGGTTGGTGTTCTCCCCAGAAAGGGAACAGGGAAGCCTCAACAATGACGATGTTGGCTTGTTTCAGCGTTTTCAAGCCTCCCTTCAACACAAAAAGATCAGATCCCTGACAATCGAGTTTGATCAGCAGACCGCCTTTTAGTTTCCGCTCGCCGATAACATTGTCCAACGTATCGACCGGAACTTTCACCAGATCTTCGCCGTCATCCTCGCGCTGGTGCATTAGCGACGAGCCAAATCGATCAGGATGGCGCAAAAGCGTCTCCTCGCCTGGCTTGTCCATCAGCGCGCAGATGTGAAGTTCGTGACTATACGGCGCCATCGTTTTTCGGAGTTCGGCTTGAAAATCCGGCAAGGGCTCGAAGACGATGTGATGCGCTTTGGGGAAAGCCTCATATATCGACGTCGTTCCCTTGGCGGCGCCAACGTCGATGCAAAAAGCGGGGACATATTTCTTGCGCTCTTTGAGGTGGTCAAAAAACGTCTGAAAATTCCGTGTGGGTCGCTCCAGCTTCATGGTTATCAAACTACTCTGACGGGGTCCTCTTAGGCCGGGTGGGGCGTGAAAAAAGGGCGCTGCGAAGGGCGATACTAAACGCGGGGGCGCTCAATCACGGGCAGGCTTTATCTTGCTTGAGGCGCATGGTATAGCCCCAAATCCTTATTTTTCATGATGAATCGCTACGTACAAAATGTCCACCAACGTCTATGATTATCAGGCCGGGCTTTCCAATTGGAGCCGGGCCCTTGAGGATTTGAAGACTGGGTGGAGCCGTCGTCAGCTATGGACAGACATGGCTGTGCGCGGCTTCAACGGGCGTTACCGGGGCGCCGGGTTCGGCGCCTTCTGGCTGACTCTGACAACCGCCATGACGGCTGCTGGGCTCGGCGTGCTTTATGGGTATCTGTTTGGCCGTCCGCTCGCAGAGCATCTGCCCTACGTGACATGCGCCATTATTTCATGGGGGCTGATTACTGGCCTCGCAAATGGCGGATGCCAGGTTTTCGTGGGAAATTCTCACACCTTTAAAGAGTTCCCGCTTCCCGCGAGCCTGTTCGCCTATCGCCTCGTTCTTACGGAGTTCATCACTACAGCCTATAAGGCGCTTGTCCTCCTTGCTGTCGTAGTGATTTTTTCTGTGCCGTTGAATCCCGCCGCCCTTTTTGCGCTCATTGGTCTGGCGCTCATTATATGGACCGGGTTCTGGTCGTCGCTTTTCTTGGGTGTGATCAATGCGCGCTATCGCGACTTTGGACAACTCGTGAGCGCGTTTTTTACGTTTGCCTTCTTTCTAACGCCGATCTTCTGGTTGCCGGAAAGGCTGGGTAAATACGCTTATCTTGTGAATTTGAATCCATTCTATCACCTCATTGAAGTGATCCGTGGCCCGATTTTGGGGCATCCTGATCTGTGGCTGCACTTTGCAGTTGCCGGGGCCTTCGCCCTCGTCACGCCTATTCTCGGGCTCCTCGTTTATGGGCGGCTGTCTAACCGCTTGCCTTATTGGTGTTGAGTTATGGCCAGGATCATCTTGCGAAAAGCGGCAGTGGAATATCCGGTCCCGCATTTGCAGAACCGGAGTTTTATTGGTGCGGTCAAGAACGCTACAGTCGGCGGGCTTATCAAACGTGAAAAAAACATCCGCATTCGCGCTCTGGATGGTGTCACAATAACGTTGAAGGATGGAGACAGGCTCGGGCTTTTGGGCCGTAATGGCGCTGGCAAGACAACGATGCTGAAGGTGATGGCGTCGATCCTGCCTCCGACTGAGGGAAGGGTTCGTGTTGAAGGCCGTATCTCGCCGCTCATCTCAATGATGCTGGGGCTCGACAGTGACGTCTCTGGTTATGAGAACATTCGCATCCGCGGCAGGTTGATGGGATACTCAGAAGAAGAAATTGAGCAAGTTATTCCAGAAATCGCCGATTTCACGGAGCTGGAGCAATATCTTGATCTGCCTTTAAAGACATACTCCAGCGGCATGCGGATGCGGTTGACCTTCGCCACATCGACAGCGTTTCGGCCGGAAGTTTTGTTGCTCGATGAGTGGCTTGGGACTGGCGACCGGGAGTTTCGCAATAAAGCGACAAAGCGGCTCCGGTCTATCATTGACCAATCCGGTATTTTTGTTTTTGCGTCTCATAGCCGTGACTTGCATGAGCGCGTCTCCAACAAAGGCGCTGTCTTGGAGAACGGCAGGCTGATTTTTTTTGGTGACATTCAGGAAGCATTTGAGATGCAGGACCGTCGCCTCGCACGGGCCGAAAGACGGGCCGAAATGGGGCTTGAAAGCAGCGTAAACCTTCACGAGCTTGAATCGGAAAGCTAAGCTTTAGCCGCTTAGTCGATCTGGCGAGGGTAGTCGAATTGCTCGAAATCTTCGCGGTAATGCTTGTAGATTAAGTCTGCGGCTTCGCCTGAGATGGATTTCCATTCGTCTTGCTGAGTCGATTGATTATTTCTGAGATCGGCAAACTGTGAAACCAGCTTCTCGGCCTCTTCGGCATTGCCGCTAACTTTGAGCAAGATGTCGCGCATGCTTGTTGAGAAATTTTCAGTGCGGCCAAGATAGCTGACAAAGCCTGGGTCAGGTATCCAATGTGTTTGCGGCTTCGTCTGCAGCATCTTGTAGTCTTGGACATATTGGGACTTCAGCCATTCAAGAAAATCCATGTCCTTGATGTCCAGATAGCGCTCGGAGTTGGGACGCAGCTTTTCGTCCCATTTTAGAGTGAAGCGGTAGGCGGAATAGGCGCGCGAATAAGGGTTGCGGACAAAAGCGAATGAAAAGAATGTGTCGAAATAATCAGCTGAAAGTTTTTTTTGGATATCCGGCGCGGTGGAATGTTTGTGCACGCCATATTCCGCACGAATGAATTGCGCATAAGCCGGCGCGCCGCCCACCTTGGCGGCGGCGACATTGACGTCGGCGCCAGCCAGCTGCAAATTAAGATCGCCCAGCTTGAGGAAACCCCGTAGATAATTTTTGATTGTGCTCCCGGCGGCTTTGGGAACATGAATGAAGATGAACTTGCGGTAGTGACAAATAATCATGAAGCGGTGCGGCTCAAGGAGTGAAGAAGGCTGGTTATGTCGAGAACGCGCGGATTTTGTCAACCTGCCTTAGCTTGACCCATCCTCTTTCCGGACGTATCCCCGAAGCCCTCGCGCATTCTGATCGGCTGGCATGCGCCGGCAGGCAAGAAACGAGAAACTGATGCGGATTGCATATGTCGGTGGCTCCAATGGGTTGGTGCAAGGCGGTGTCGGGCGGACGCTAGAGGAACAGCTTGGGAGTGATTTTGTAAATTTCTCTCTCGGCGACAGCCCTTCCCTGCGTGGCGTTGAATTTCTTCTGCGCAGCGACGGGATGGAAGAATTTGACGCTATCTTGTTCGACTATGCGCTCAATGACCTGATTTTCGAATCAGCCAATACGATCGACCCTTTCGTGCAGCGAGAGTGGCTTGAAGCCATGTTGCGGAACGAAGTACTCCGCAAGCGCCTGTTTATCGCCACCAGTTGCGGATCGAATGCGCTTGTGCGGGCGCGGGCAGGCGCCTCTCCTCTCTTGCGAAACTACATCTCCCTCGCGGAAGATCATGGCGTCCCGCTAATTGACGGTGTGAGCGTGATTGACGCGATGGTGAGAAAGTCCGGCGCCGCCGAGGTGTTCCATCAGCATAATCATTTCTCCCCTATGGCGGTTGCTGAACTCTGCAGCTTGCTGGTTTCGTCGCTACATGTCAGTCAAGCCAAGGCGGCAAGGACCGGCTCTGGAGAGGTTGCGGGCCGCGCCGAGATTAGCAGCGTTACGCTGGTGGCGAGCGGCGACCTGGGGATGGAGAGGTTTTGCACCAGCGCCTATGAAGGCGAATTCGTGAATTTGCGCCCTGGTCAGCGTCTGGAAATCAAGGCGCTAGAAGGGCGGTTGTTGGGGTTTTATGGGCTTATCCGGCCAGAGAGCGGATTTTTGGCCATAGAATCGCCGCGCGAGCGGGTGGTTAAGCCGCTCGGGCACATGTTCAATCTGAAAAAGCCATTCGCAGCGCTACGCCATCTCACCCGGCCAATCGACTTTCGCGCGGGTGAAACCTTGGTGATGTCAGTTTCTGGCGATCCGGAGAGCGGTCCGGAGGGCCGATATGACCACACGCAAGGGGCGAATGCCGCGTTGCTTGACGGGAAAGAGCCCCGGCTTGGTATTGGGCCCTTAATCTTCCTTACTTGATCACAGAAAAGAGCGGGCCCGGTCTTGGCGCATGGGGGGAGGCTTAGTATGCCTGAAGCCTCCCGGCGCAGAGGGCGCCCGCCGGATTGAAGGTCGAAGACACTCAGAATGCGTATTCTACACATCTCTCACTCCGACAAGAATGGGGGCGCCGCTATTGGCGCCTACAGGCTTCATCACGCGATGCGGTCGCGGGGCGTCGAAAGCGATATGTTCGTCGTTCATAAGTTGAGCAACGATCTTTCCATCCGGTCCATAATAAATTCAGACAACCAGCTCGCTTATCGCGCTTCACTGGCCGCCGCCCAAGATATTCGGGACCTTTATGGAGTAGAGAGCGCGCCAATCCGAACCTTCAATCTTTCCGGCGTCGATCTCGCGGATATGATCAACGAGCATCCGTCAGAAATCGTTCAATTGCACTGGATCGCCAATAACACGCTAAAACTCTCCGACCTCCGTAAGATAAAGAAGCCGATCGTCTGGAAAATGCCTGACATGTGGCCTTTCTGCGGGGGCGAGCATTACATTCGGCAAGGCGATCCGCGCCGCCATGTTTTGGGTTACGACAAAACAGAGCCTTTCAATGGTGAAGGCGTTGATGTTAATCGCCTCGTATGGGAGGCGAAGCGCCAATATTACGCCGACCTTCCGCTGACGATAACGTCGCCGTCGCATTTTCTTGCAAAGGAGGCGCATGAAAGCATCCTGTTCCGCGATTACGACGCCCACGTCATTCCAAACCCCCTGCCGTGGCAGTTTCTCTCCGGACCTGCGGCCACGGAGGCGGAAAAGCTGGAGTTGCGTCAGGGGCTGAGTCTGCCTTTGAACAAGCTTCTCGTGATGTTTTCGGCCTTCAGCAGCAAGGAGCGCCGCAAAGGCTTTCATCACGTGGAAGAGATGGTGTTGCGGCGCCTGCCGGCCTTGTTGCCGCCTGAGAAAATCGCCTTTGTCATCTGTGGCGCGGCTCAGACAGGTGTGGACAATATTGCGAACTATGATGTTTTCAAGTTTCAGGGCACCGACAATGTAGAGCTCTATAAGTCCTATTTACGCGCTATCGACCTTTTGTTGTTTCCATCCGAGATGGACAGTACGGCGATGGTCGTCCAGGAGGCGCTAAGTCAGGGCGTGCCATCGATTGTCTTTGATGTCGGCGGTTTGCCGGAAATGGTGGTGCACGAAAAGAACGGTTATGTGGCCAAGCCTTATGAGGCCGCTGATCTCGCCAGCGGCCTTGAATGGTGGCTCAATTGCTCCGACCGCAAGTCCGTATCGGCCTTCGCGATGGAACGGTCGCGCAACATGCACAATCCGGCTGTGACAGTTGAGCGCTATCTGCAGGTTTATGATCAAGCAATCAGCCGGTATCGGGCAGGGAAAAGCTTCAAAAGCGGCGTCTTTTATGATGAGCCTGCGCCGGTAAAGATTCGCGATCACAATCCACGCGCTATAATTGTTGATCCGTCTGCTGTGAGTGCTGCGGACTCTTCGCATCACGCCGAGCATGTCATGGCATTCGCAGCGATTTTTTCTGCGTCTAAAATCGACCCTGTTGTAGTCTCAAATGCGGCGGCTACTTTTGATAACCCGCTGGGCGCGACGGAAAAAAGTCTTTCATGGACGATTTACGACAAGATTCGCGTTGATCGCGACAAGCGCGATGGTCCGGCGGTCGACGGCGCAGCCATAGAACGCTTCGATGCAAACTCGGCAAAATCGGACGAGATTTTTTGCGAGCTTGAAAGGTTACATGAAGCCTACAGGCTGGACTGGCGGGACGCAGTAGTCTTTCCGACGACTGATCGTTTCAGCATCGAGGGTGTCCTTCAATTCATCTATTCGAATCCAAATCACGATTCGCCTTCTTTCCACCTGAACCTGATGTTCGAAAAAGCGGATTTTCTGTTAGGCAGATATCCTCTTGCTGAGCTGATGCACGCGCTGCGCAGGTCGGCTTATTTGCGCCGCAAGGTGTTCCTTTATGCTGAGACTCGGCAAATGGCCGATGATCTGTCGGCTGCCTATAATATCCATGTTTTCCGCTTGCCGCCGCCCGGGCTTTTCTCAGACAATCAGTTGCGGGCGATCAAAGCCTATCCAGAAGGCGCCGCGGCTGGTTATGCGCAGGTGCAGAATAGTTACGCCAAAGCGTGCCAGGTGTTTGACGCCGGAAAGTCTGGCGAACGTTTCACCGCGCCTTCTGGAAAGCGCATCATCGCAAGTCTTGGCCGCGGGCGCCGCGACAAGGGCTGGGGCGTTCTTCCCGATATTGTTGAAGCGTTCAACAAAACGCCGGGAGATGAAAATACTGTCTTCGTGGTCCAGCGTCCGCGAAAAATGGACAATCTGGAAGCTCAGGAAAAGCGCATGGAAGCGTTTTCCAATGTTGTTCTGCTTGATGAGATTATTTCTCAGGAGCTGCTCGACGATATTTGTCAAAAAGCAGCTGCCTTTCTTTTGCCTTACGAACCGGGCGTTTATCGCAACCGGGGCAGCGCTTTCGGGTGGCGCGCCGTGCTGAATGCGAAACCTCTTGTGGTGACGGCGGGGACCGCGCTTTGTGAAACGTTGCTTGAAAACACGCAGGAGAACGACGCCGAACCCTCAGCATCTTTGAGCGGGCGTTTCCGTTTTTTGCGCCGCAAAGGGAAAGGGCTTTCTGGCGAGAAGTACTTGAACGGAAAAGCCGCCACCGGCGCTGCGAATTTCGCCAGCGCCTTGCGCGATGTGCTGGCGAATTTGAGCGCCTATGAAAATGGCGCCGAAAAAATGCGGGCCGCATACTTTGCATCCATTGTGCCGCAAAACCCCATCATTGAGGCGATGAAAGCAGAAAACTTTGCCTCACTGCGCCATACGCTTGTTTTAAAAAGCGCGTCCGGCAAAGAAACGCCGCCAGACGACGCCCAACAGGCATTTCAGGTTGATGTTGTTTATAGCGAGGATAATTCGGCGCTTCCTCCTTCCAGGCTTGGTGAGACCGATTCGACGGGATCATTGCGTATTGGCGCGGTCTTGCGCGACGGCGCTTTGCATCCGGATGAATTGCCTGAATTCCTTCGCAAGGCGCTCGACAATGCACGAATTGACGCGATTTACACGCCTTACGCCTTTGCTGTCAGCCACGGCGGATTGCGTTATTTTCCGCCAACATGGCAGGATCGGGTGAAGCTTTACTAGGCTACTCTGTTGCTTGCGGGTGAAAGGAGCCGGGCCCCATGTCCGAATCAGAACAGCCATCCGGGTTTGTGCCGGAGATCTGGTTTCACACGCCTGTTTGGTCGCGCAAAGTCGTCGAACATGAGCGCATCAACAAGGATTTGTTGAAGGTCTTGGAAAAGCTCGAGGCTGAAACCGACCCCATCACGCGATCCAATGTCGGCGGCTGGCACAGCCACGATCAGATTCACCACCGCGAGGACATGAAAGAAATTTGCCGGGTCATCGGCACAGCATGCGTCGGATGCGCGAGCTTTATGGAGTTCGATTTTGAAAATTTCGAACTGGTGATCAAAGAACTCTGGATGAACAAGAATGGCGGCGGCGACTTCAACAAGGCGCATATTCATCCGAACGCCATTTTATCCGGCGCCTATTATGTGAAGACGCCAGAGAATAGCGGCAATATTGAATTCTACGATCCGGTGCCGGCCCGCTTGATGAATGTCTATCCGGTGAAAAAGCGTAAACCGATCAACCTGCAGGCGGTGGAATACAAAGCGGGCGAGGGGCAGTTGCTGATTTTTCCGTCATGGCTGCAACACGCAGTGCAGCCCAATCGCAGCAAGGACTACCGGGTCTCGATTAGTTTCAATATCGGCTATAAGCCGGTTGCGCGGAAAAGAGCGCCGCCCGGCGGCGATGGCGCGCTGGGTCTTGTCGGCGGCGATTAGTGCGCCGGCGCTTTCGTTTCTGTTTTCGTTGGCACGATGCGGAAGACTTTTGAGCCTTTCAGGCCAGACCAGAAGGAAAGCTTGGCGTAGCGCTCAAACAATTCCGGCGGCAGCACCGATTTGCGCGGGCGCGGCGCCACTTTTTCGTGGACTTTGTGAAGGCCTTTGACGCCGAGCTGGCTGTCGAATTCCGGCGCGTCATAATCGACATGATTGAAATCATGCTCGAACGGCTCCTCGCCGATGAATTTGTAGATCAGCCCGATCACTTCCTCTGGGCGCTGACTGAAAATGTCGTAATCGACAATAACGATGCGGTCGGCGAATTCGCTCCACACTGCTTCCTGAATGGCGTGCCAGGCGAAGCCGACCAGCCGGTTCGGCCCCGCCAGCGCTTCAAGCCGCGTGTAAACGGTTGAACGCTCTGCCGGCGTATTGAACAGGCGTGTATGCTCAAAGACATTGCTGCGATATTGCCGCTCCAGGCTGTCCATGACCCACGCGACATTGCGCACCGTGCAGATCAGTTTTGATTCCGGGAAGAGTTTCATCAGCGCCGGGAGCTGCGCCGTCCAGGCGCGGTTGGTGTCGAAGATGACCTCTTCGGCGTTGTCCTTGTAGTAGGTGTCGAACAGGCCGCGGATGATCGCAGCGCGCTGTGCGTCGCTGACCATGGACGACAATTCGCTGCCCGCGGAAACCTGGCTGATAACGCCCTCCATCAAGCTGGCGACCGGGCTCGACATCCCCGCATGGAAGCGTGGGTTTTGACGCAACAGCGCGCCCATCAATGTCGAGCCTGAGCGCGGAAGACCGGAGATGAAATGGAATTTCCGCGTTCTGTCAGTTTTTGGCTTCTTCGCCATTCGGCGCCCCTGTTGACTTTCCCGACTGCGATCATTCGCAGGTGCGGGACTTTAGAGGATTGAAATAAGAAGGAAAACCCCGTGACGGGTTTCGCTGATGCTGCATTGCAGGCCTGTGGTTTTGCGAAACAAATTCACATTCAGGACGGGCAGTTCTTGCTTGCCGGTAATGAAGGGCCGACTTAAATTGACGCCGGGGACAGAGCGCAGACGCGCTTTGAATAGGGGTTGGGACGTTCTCTCGAGCGGTCCTCCATACGTTCAGGGAGAGGCCGCTCATGGCGACATTCACCGTCACGACGCTTGACGATGAGGCATTCGACGCGGGTGATCTCGCTGCAGAGACGGCGGACGGCGCCGGGCTTTCCTTGCGAGAGGCGCTGGCGCTTGTCAGCGACGCAGACACGATCGAATTCGACGCGGCGCTTTCCGGCGGCGTTTCGAATCTTTCCAGTACGCTTTTGACATCGACAAGCGTTACAATCGACGGTGACATCGACAATGACGGCAGGCCTGACATCACACTCAGCGGTGATGTGAACGGTGATGATCTCACAACCACTGATGCATTCGGTAATACGATTACGAATGCTGTTTTGAACGCCAATAACACCGATAATGTCAAAGTTATAAATATCTATGGTGCAAGTCCGACGGTCACTATAGACGGGCTTGTTATCACGGGCGGCGGCAATAGCGGTCTGACGGTCAGTTCAAACGTCACCGGCACAATACAAAACTCATCAATTTCAGGAAATTTCTCTGCCAATAACGGCGGGGGTATTTCTACGTCTGGAACGCTTACCGTGAGGGATTCCATTATTTCGACCAATAATGCCGCCGGTGACGGCGGAGGAATTCGTAATATAGGAGACATGAATCTAATTCGGGTGCTGGTTTCCGATAACAACTCGTCAAGTGGCGGCGGAGGCGTATT
>BQJG01000059.1 GCA_021604585.1 Hyphococcus sp. | reverse complement strand
GGCGGCATCGACACCGACGGGCTTTCATCCAAAACGATGGAAGCCAAAACAACGCCCGGCCTTTATTTCATCGGTGAAGCCGTCGACGTCACCGGCTGGCTCGGCGGTTATAATTTCCAATGGGCCTGGGCATCAGGATGGGCGGCGGGGCAGGTGGTTTGAAGTTATAAAGCGAATTGCCCAATTCAGAAAATCCGTTAGGTTGAGAGTCGGGGAATTGTGGAGGGGCATCATGAAGACTTTTCTCGCCATCATTGGCACACTCGCGCTTTTGTTCATCGGACTTATCGTTGGGTTGTTTTTTATCGGCTTTCAAAAGGCGGGGCCACTGATTGAAGAAGCGCATGCCTACGCCGATGAATCGCTGCCCGCGATTGCGAGCGAATGGAACGGCGAGGAATTGTGGGCGCGCGCCGCGCCGGAGTTGCGTGATATATTAAAAAATGGCGGGCTGGAGCAATTGATGAGCGCTGGCGCGTTTCAGTTCGGCGCACTCGTCGAGCATGACGGCGCCGATTGCACGATCACTCAATTTAATATGAGCACGAACGGCAAAGAATTTGCTGTCGCGCAGTGTGTTGGCAAAGCGAAATTTGAAAAAATGCTGGCCGGATACACGCTGAACATTGTCAAGCGAGATGATGAATGGAAAATACTCGGCTTCTTCGTGACAGCGGATCAAAAGATAGAACAGCCCGTCACGGTTTCCTATCAGCCTGAACGCTTTGGCGGCGCGAGCCCGCTCGCTCTGACGTGGGACAAAGTTTCAATCAGCTCATCGGCAAACCCGCCGTTGGGCGCGGGCGCCGGGATACGAAGCGGATCGAAAATCGACAACGCTCACTAGGGGGTTGCCGCAGCCTGACTTTTCAGAACATTGCCGAAACGGTTGGGTTTTACTGGTAATAATCCTGGCCTTGCTCCCGGCAAGTCGTTGCGGCAGCGCCACAAACTATGCGTCGACGCGGGATTACCATCATTTGCGCTGGAATAACCGGCAGCCGGACCTAATATTAAGCGGTAATCGGAGTTGGGGCGAACGGGGCGTGTTCAAAAACGCAAGATATATCCGATGGCTGGCTTTGCTGATCAGCCTTGCGGTTGAGGCAGGCGCGTTCTGGTTTGGCGGACCCGCGAGCGATCCGGGATCGGGCTTCCTGCAAAACGCCGCCGCAAAAATGCACAGCGTATCGTCATGGGGCTGGGCTGGGTTGGCCTCGTTGAGCATGGCTTGGTTGTGGGCGGAGCTCGCCAGTGTATTCTACGCCAACGGACGGCGCATTAAAACGCTGCTTAAGCGCAGCGGCGTTGAGAAACTTGTGTACGACACGGGTGTGCACTGGCTCGTCCTGCTAAGAGATATTCGCCTCAATCAATTGAACGACGGCGAAAAGAATCGCCTTGAACAAGAACTCTTCACCAAAGATGCGCCACGCTCATTTGCGTGGCACGCAATCTGGCAGCCAATCCGCCTCGCATTGGCGACGATTATATATTTTGTCGGCTGGCTCGCCTGGACTATCGGAACCATTCCGGAAAAAATAGTTGTCTGGTCCGCCGCCACGCATGCATCGCTTGAAACGCATGCGGCGGGAAGTTTCGCGTTCCTGATGGCGCCGCTGGATGCTGCGGTCCTCTCCCTTCCGAATTGGCTCGATGCAGCTTACACGATTGCGCGCGAACAGCCTGTGCTTACCCTTGCTTTGATCGCCGGCGCTTGGTTCGTGTTGTCCACAGCATCGCGCCAGTTTGCGAACACCGCGGCCGCTGGGGTTTTGCGTTTGGGTGCATGGACGGCGTTTCTGACAGGGGTGTTCGCCGCCTTTGCAACGCCGCTGTTTGACTGGCTAGCGCCCATCTACGCGGCTTTTCCGCATCATGGATTGGCGGCTGTTGGTTTTATTCCGCTGACTCTTGCGAGCGCATTTTATTTTCCGCACCTATTGTTTTGGAGCAGCTGGCGCTACGCCATCATTCGCGACGTAGAATCACATGACGCTACGCTCGTCACTGTCGGCGGTGTGTTCAACGATCTGCAACAACGCGTCAATTTGCAGCGCATTGTCGATACCGACATTTTTCAAAAATGGTGGCAGCGCATTTTCGATATTGGCGACATAGAACTCAAAGACATGGGCGGAGGCGAGCCGGCGAAGGTGCGCTACGTCGCCCGTCCGCATAAATTGCTCGAAGAGATCAGGAATGCGATCCGCGAAAGCCGCAGACACGCATCATCGAGCAGCGAATTTGAAGAGGGGCAATAGCCGCTGACAACGTTGCGATGGATGGGGAAAGCCCCTCCGCCGCCACAAGCGCCTAAGCCGCTTTCGCGCGCTTGTCGGCCTGGGTTATCAACTGGCGATAATCGTCGAGATCGCCATCATAGGGAACCGCGCGGCCGTCCTTCACCAGCCAGAGCTGATCGGCGGTGGCTTCGGCGAGGAATACGTCGTGAGTGATCAACAACACCGCGCCCGGATAATCATTGAGCGCATAGATCAGCGCCTCGCGGCTGTCGATGTCGAGGTGCGAGGTCGGCTCGTCGAGGATGAGAATATGCGGCCGGTCGAGGGACATCAGCCCGAGCAGAAGCCGCACTTTCTCGCCGCCGGATAATTTCTCGACCTGGGTTTCAACTTTCTCGTGAGAAAAGCCCATCTGCGCGGCTTGCGCGCGCTGTTTGCCCACCGGCGTATCCTTGGGCATGGCGCGGCGGACGTGATCGAGCACCGTGTCGCCAAGGGTCAGCTCGTCGAGCTGGTCCTGGCTGAAATATCCGATGCGGATCGAATTCGGCGCGGTGCATTCGCCGGACATCAGCGGCAGGCGTTTCGCAATGGATTTGACCAGCGTCGTCTTGCCCTGCCCGTTGGCGCCGACAATGGCGATGCGGTCTTCCGGGTCGATGCGCAAATCAACATCACTGAGGATCAGCGCGTCGTCGCCATAGCCGAGATCGGCGTCATGGAGGCGCAGCATCGGCGGCGACAACATGTCTTTGGGTTCGGGGAAATGAAACGGCGTCGTGCGCTCCGACAGGGGGATCGAAATATCCTGCATCTTTTCGAGCTTTTTAACCCGCGACTGCGCTTGGCGGGCTTTCGACGCCTTGGCGCGGAAGCGATCGACAAAGGCCTGCAGATGCGCCTTTTCCGCGTCCTGTTTGGAGCGCTGGCTTTCAAGCTGCGCGACTTTCATGGCGCGCAGTTTCAGCCAGGCGTCGTAACCGCCGGGGCAGACCGTCAGCTGTTTGTGCTCCAGCGCCATGGTGTGGGTGACGCAGCGATTGAGCAATTCGCGGTCGTGGGAAACGATCAACACCGTATACGGATATTTCTTGATGTAGCCTTCGAGCCACGCCGCGCCTTCAAGATCGAGATAGTTGGTCGGCTCGTCGAGGAGCAAGAGGTCAGGCTCGGCGAACAACACGCCGGCGAGCGCCGCGCGCATCCGCCAGCCGCCGGAAAATTCGCGCGTCGCGCGGCTCAAATCCGCGTCGGAAAACCCGAGCCCCTTTAGCACTTCCGCGGCGCGCGCTTCGGCGGACCAGGCGTCGATGTCGATGAGGCGGGTGTGAATATCGGCGATGCGCATGGGGTCGGTGGCGGTCTCGGCCTCTTGCATCAGCGCGTGGCGCTCATGATCGGCGGCGAGCACCACCTCGAGGATCGTCTCGTCCGTCGGCGCGACTTCCTGGGCGACCCAGCCGAGCGAGGCGCGCGCACTCATGCGGATGGCGCTGTCACCGGACGGATTGGCCAGCTCCTCACGGATCAGGCGCAACAGGGTCGACTTGCCCGTGCCGTTGCGGCCCACCAGCCCGACCTTCCAGCCAGACGAAATCTGGGCGCTCGCGCCCTCAAACAAAGGGCGCGCCTCCACGCGGTAATCGAGATTTGTGATCGTCAACATTGGCGGGTCATACCGCAATGCAGCATTTTAGCAAGGGTGTGCGGGACGCTCCCTATTTCGATCAGGAAAAAACAAGGATTCGCCCCATGGAAACAGCTGGAAAGAACGCTTCAAAATAAGTCTGTTGACTCTATTGTTCCTACTTTGTTCTACTCCGTACCCGAGCCAAATGGCCGGGCTGTTTGGGGACGGCCAGTGCGTAAACCGGAGACCATAGAACGCTTATATCTCGACTTTGACGGCTTCTTTGCGTCTGTCATGCAGCAAGCCTTTCCAGCGCTACGCGGGCGGCCCGTGGGCGTCATTCCGTTTGAAACGGATAAGGCGAAATACACCACCGTTATTGCCTGCAGTAAGGAAGCGAAGGCGCGCGGCGTTAAAAACGTCATGCGTACGCCGGATGCGCAAGCGCTTTGCCCCGACATTGTTCTAGTCATGCAGCGCCCAGACTTATTCAGGCGCGCACACAACGCGCTCTTAAACGAGATTGCCTGTGAGATTCCGATTGATACGGTTAAGTCTATCGATGAATTGACTTGCAAACTTGCGCCGCGCGATATTCGCGATCCTCAGGCTTTGGCGCAGAAGCTTAAAGTGCGCATCGCAAAAAATGTCGGCCCGCATATTACCTGCTCAATCGGCTTTGCCGCTAATCGTTTGCTCTCAAAACTCGCCTGTAAAATGGACAAGCCGAACGGCGTCACCATCTGGGAACCGGAGGGCGCACTTCAATATTTATCGGCGCTGCCCTTGTCGGAAATTTCTGGAATTGGCGGGCGTATGGAGCAGCGCCTTAACCGCGCCGGGATTCACACCACCGCACAATTAATCGCGACCCAGCCAAAACAGATGCGCGCCCTGTGGGGCAATGTGAATGGCGAGCGCATGTGGTACGGGCTGCACGGCTATGACATTCAAGCGCAAACAACAGGCCGGGGCATGTATGGACATGGTCGAGTCTTACCGCCGGAGTTGAGGAAGATCGACAAGGCGCGCGATATAGGCCGGTTGCTGCTTACTAAAGCGGCAAGACGAATGCGACGTGATCAATTCTACGCCAACAAATTGTGGCTTTGGCTTGATTTGCGCGAAGGGGGATGGTTTGCGCAGCGGGATTTGCCTTGCGTGAATGACGACCAAGCAATTCTAACCGGGTTAGGCGCGCTTTGGGAAAAAGCGCGCAGCGAACTTTCCCGCAACCATGAAATTGTGCGCGTCGGCGTAACGCTCCTGGATTTGTCGCCCGCGACCGGGCGGCAGCTTGATATGTTTATCAATGACGACCGCGACCGCCAGAAATGGGAGCGCATCACATTCTCCATAGATACGCTCAACCGGAAATTCGGCAAGCGCGTTCTTTCAGTGGGGCCGTGGAAACCACCGCCGGGCGGTTATGCCGGAGGCAAGATTTCTTATACGCGCATTCCGTCAGCGGAGGATTTCTGGTGAGTTGGCTTGATGATATGCACCTGCGCGACCTTGATGATGACCAATCCATTGAAGCGACGTGTATGAAGTGCCAGCACACATGGCTGCAAAGCCCCTTGCAGTTGCTCTTAAAGGTTGATCATCGCGATGTGACACTGGCGGAAGTCGCGCGTGAACTGAAATGCCGCCGCCCGCATTGCGGCCATTGCGGCGCACGTCTTTCACTGGTGCGCAATGAAGATACGAGCGGATTTGTCGGCGGGATGCCGTAAGCTACTCCGCCGCCGCTTCAACGCCCACCGCGCGCTTCTCTCCCGCCGGTTCATAGATGCGCCATGACCAGTAGTGGTTGCCGCCGTCGCGCTGGGTTCGGGTCCAGCCCTCGCGGCGCAGGCGCCGGTCGATCATCCAGTTCAGATATCCATGCGCGCATAACAACACGTCGCCGTTCTGGCTCAACGCCTCAAGCCGCGCGATGATCTTGTCGACGCGCACCCAGGTATCGCCGATATTTTCAACGCCGCTTGGCGCATAGCCAAGATTCCACATGATGCGCGAGACAACGCCCCACTGGCCGGGGCTCAGCTTAATGAAATCCGGCCAAGGCGGCGGCGGCAGGGGCGCCTCGACAAACATCGGATCGGCGGGCACGTCGCGGGCGCCGCCGGTCGCCTGTTGCGCGGTCTCTATCGCGCGCGGCAGGGTCGAGGACAGCACGGTCTTGGCGGATTTCGCCAGCGCCACCAGCCCTTCAGGCGGGCGCTCATCGGGGTGGAGGCCGCTCTCGTCGTAACGCGCCCACCAGTCGCCATATTCCCGCGCCGTGATGGTGACATCGCGGGAAAGGTCTGGACGCCCGTGGCGTGCGGTGATGATGCGGCCGGTCATGCGCTTTTCGTTTTTGCCCCGCCGGTCTTATGGCGCGTTTTTTAGCGGCCCATCAAGACCTTAAGGTGGGCCGAGGCGCTGGACGCCAGCGCCGCGAGGTCATAGCCGCCCTCGAGGATGGAGACCACCCTTCCGCCCGCTTTATCGGCGGCGACGCCAAGGATTTCCGCGGTGACCCAGGCGAAGTCGTCTTCGGTGAGGTTGAGCCCGCCAAGCGGGTCGGCAGCGTGGCCGTCAAAGCCGGCGGAGATGACAATGAGGTCGGGACCGAAGTCAGAAAGCGCCGGAAGCAGGATCTCTCCCCATGCGCGGCGGAAGGCCGAGCCGCCCTCGCCGCCCGCGATTGGCGCATTGGCGATATTGTCAAACGCGCCGTGATCGGACGCGCGGCCCGTGCCCGGATATTGAGGGTGTTCATGCGACGAGGCGTAGAACGCGTTTTCATCGTGCCAGAACGCGGCTTCGGTGCCGTTGCCGTGATGCACGTCGAAATCGACCACCGCGACGCGCCTGGCGCCGTGGGCCGCGCGCGCATGCTGGGCGGCGATGGCGGCGCCGTTGAAGAAACAAAACCCCATGGCGCGTTCGGGCTCGGCGTGATGGCCGGGCGGGCGGGCCGCGATGAAGGCGTTTTTCGCTTCGCCCGCATACAGCGCATCGACGGCCGCGCAGGCGCCGCCCGCCGCGCGCAAGCTCGCGTCAATGGAGTTGGGTCCGGCGAATGTGTCGGCGTCGAATTGCGCAAGGCCTTCCGTCGGTGAGTTATCTTCGACCAGTTCGCGAAAGCGCGCCGAATGCACGCGCTCAACTTGCTCGGCTGTGGCGCGAGGCGGAACGCGCCGGACGAGCGCTGCGAAGTCTTCATGGCGCAGCATTTTTTCAACCGCCGCGTAACGGCCTGAATGCTCCACATGACCGGGCGGGGTTTCATGCTTCAAAAAAGACGCGTGCGTGTAGAGCAAAGTTGTCATTCGCCGCTTGTAGCCAACGCTTCGCCGCCTGTCTCCGGTTTTGTGCTTGCCGGTCTCCTCCTTGCGTGAAACGCTACAAGCGTAACACAAAACAGGGGCGGCCTTTGAAAAGTCATCTCGCGCTGGGCGCATTCATCCTTATCGCGATAGCAGCCTGCGGGCCTAAGCCTGCGCCGGATATGACTCTCGACCGCCTGCTCGACGCTCATGCGCAAGCGCGCGGCGGCAAGGCCGCTCTGGAAAGCATCAACAGCGTTGATGTGACTCTCGAAATTGTCGAGCCCGATTTTTCGCTGACAGGTCACTACCGCGCGTCGCGTGATGGAATGATGCGCATCGATGTGTATGCGGGCGATGACCGCGTCTTTACTGAAGCGCTTGGCCCCGATGGCGGCTGGCAGATGTTTGGCGATGGAAAAGTTGCTGATCTGTCGCCGGACGGCGATGATGCGCTTCGGCGCGGGGTGATCGGCAATCTCTACGGTCTCCATGAATTGCCATCGCTCGGCTACGAGCTGAAACTTATCGGCTCGAACGAACGCAATGGCGGATCGTTTTGGGAAATAGAGAAAACCGCGCCTGACGGATTTTCAGAGCATCTGTTTTTCGACAAAGACACGTTCCTGATCGCCAGCAGCGTCAACACCAGCGCGCTGCATCCCGATATCGACTCCACCGAAGTTCGTCAGGAAACATTCTATTTCGACTATCAGAAGGTTGGAGGCGTTCTGTTCAGCAATCGTTCGGAAAAGCGAAATCTCGATACGGGCGACGTCATGCAGACCTCCGCAATCACGAGCCGCCGGATTAATGTTGCGCTCGACCCGGCGCAGTTTGAACGGCCACCTGCAGAGTAAACATCCTTCATCACAAATCCGGCATTGGCTGCGTCTCAAAATTGACTATTTCCGTTTTATCCGTTTCCTGATCCGGAATTCAGCAGTGAGGCGTTTGGCGTGCGTAATATATTGTTGGGGCTGACTGGCGCGGTCGTTCTGACCGCCTGCATATTGGTTGGCCGCGCGCTCTTGTTGCCAGATCCCGAACAGACGGCTGCGACCTTGCGCGGCTTCAACGTCTATGATGGCGAGGCGATCGCGGCGCGGCTGTCGCGCGCTATTCAAATTGAAACAGTTTCATTTGACACACAAACGATGCCGGACGCTGGCGCATTCGGCGCCTTTGCTGATTTTTTGAGAGAGACTTATCCGGCGGCCCATGTCGCGATGACGCGCGAAACGGTTGGCGGTCATTCGTTGTTGTACAAATGGCCGGGCGCCGGCACAGAACGAAAACCCGTTGGCCTTATCGCGCATATAGATGTTGTCCCTGTTGAAGGGGGCACCGAGGGATTGTGGACGCATCCCGCTTTTTCCGGCGCACTATCAAACGGCGCGGTGTGGGGCCGCGGCGCCATGGACAATAAAGGCCAGCTTATTGCAATCATGGAGGCGGTCGAACGCCTCGCCGCCGATGGCTTCAAACCCTCGCGCGACATCTATTTGCTGTTTGGTCATGATGAAGAGCTGGGCGGTTTTTCTGGAGCGGGCGAGATTGCAAAACTCCTGAAAGAACGAGATGTCTATTTCGAGTGGACTCTCGATGAAGGCTCCGGGCTGGTGCAGGACATCATACCGGGGGTCGCATCGCCAGTGGCGCTTATTTCCACTGGAGAGAAGGGGTCGACCACGCTCCGCTTTACGGCAACGGCGCCGGGCGGACATTCCTCAGCGCCAGGCAAGGACACGGCGGTCAGCATCGCCTCGCGCGCCGTTATTGCAGTGACGGACAATCCTTACCCGCTTATCATCGACGACAGTATGGTTGCATTTCTTCATGCGATTGCCTCAGAACTTCCTTTTGCACAACGCTTGGCCCTCGCCAATCTTTGGCTGACAGGACCGATGGTGAAAGCGCAGCTTGGCGCTGACCCCGCGACCGCAGCGGCATTGCATACGACCACGGCTGCGACAATCATTGAAGGCGGCGCCAAAGTGAATGTATTGCCGCAGCAAACCTCCGTGCTGGTCAATTATCGAATTCATCCGCGTGACAATGTTAGCGCCGTGCGCGAGCGCGCCATTCAGCTTATCAATGATGAACGCGTCACCGTTGAAGCCGTCGGCGGACGCGAACCAAGCCCTGCTGCGTCCACACGATCGGATGGCTACAACGCTATCGCTAAAGCTACAGCCACTGTCTTCGGCCCGGTTCCGACAGCGCCATTTTTGACTCTACAAGGCACCGACACGCGCCATTATATTGATCTTGCCGATGACAATTATCGATTCACGCCATTCATCTATCATAGTGATGACCTCGCCCGAATCCACGGCAATGACGAACGTGTCCTGATTGAGGACCTCGCTCGCGGCGCAGCGTTTTATGAAACGCTGCTGCGTGAAACGGCGGAAGTCCATTAGAAAATTTTTGCCGTCCAAACGAAATAATTCGTTGACTCCAAGGGTGTTCACACGTATTTAACATATACGTTAAATACGTGTGAACACCCTATGGACCCTTTATCCGCAACACTTTCCGCTCTCGCCGACCCGACCCGCCGGGCGATTCTCGCTCGCCTGGCGGAAGGCGAAACGACGGTCAACGAGCTCGCTGAACCTTTCGATATCAGCCTGCCCGCCGTGTCGCGGCATCTGAAAGTTTTGGAAAGCGCCGGGCTCATCTCGCGCGGGCGCGAGGCGCAATGGCGGCCCTGTAAACTCGAACCACAAGCGCTGAAAGGCGTCGACGAGTGGCTCGAATTCTATCGCCGTTTCTGGGATCAGCGCTTCGACAAGATGAGCGCCTACATCGCCCGCTTGCAGAAAGAGAAAAAGAAAAAGGAGAAACCTGAATGAGCGCAGAGTTAGCCGACAACGAACTCCTGATCATGCGCACATTCGATGCGCCAGCAGAACTTGTGTTTTCGATGTGGTCGGACCCAGAGCATTTCAAAAACTGGATGGGACCGGAAACGTTCGACTGCCCCGTCGTTGAAATGGATTTCCGCGTTGGCGGCGCCTTTCGCGCGATGATCCGTTCCGACGAGCATGGAGAGAACTGGTTCGGCGGCGTTTACAAAGAGATCGAGCCACACACACGCCTCGTCTTCACTTTCATTTGGGACAGCGGCGGACCGTCCGACGGTGTCGAAACAATCATCACCATCCTGTTTCGGGAAATCGGCGGCAAGACCGAGCAGATTTTTCATCAGACGGGAATCGCCACCGTCGCGAGCCGCGACTCGCAAATGGGCGGATGGTCAAGCGTCTTCAACAAGCAAGAAACTTACGTCGTCAGCCTTGCTCAATCAAATAGGAGAAACTCATGAAACAATTTCTGGCCGTCTACACTGGCACGCCAGTGTCGTTTGAAAAATGGAAAGCCCTCGATGAAAGCGAGCGTAAAAAGCGCGAAGAAAAAGGCATGAAAGCCTGGATGGACTGGGGCGCAAAACACGCCAGCGCCACCGTCGTCGAGGGCGGCCCGCTCGGCAAAACCAAGCGCACGGGCCCGGACGGCATATCCGACATTAAAAACAATCTGGCTGGCTATATCGTCGTTGAAGCCGAAACCCATGAAGCAGCCGCGAAGATGTTCGAAAACCATCCGCATTTCGCGATCTTCCCCGGCGATTCCGTGGAGATCATGGAGTGCCTAGCCATCCCCGGCATGTAAGAAAACACGCAAAGGAGAACCCTTATGATCACGATCTCTGCTTTCGCATGGGTGCCGGACTTCGCCAAAGGCCAAGTGCGCGATCTTCGCGTGCGCTGGGCGCTGGAAGAGGCTGGCCTACCCTACAAGACGCGCCTGCTTGAGCAAGGCGATCAGGACAAACCCGAGTACCGTGCGCTCCAACCCTTCGGTCAGGTGCCGATTTTTGAAGAGGACGAGCTCGCGCTGTTTGAAACAGGCGCCATTGTTTTGCATATCGGCGAACGCTCTGAGGCGCTGTTGCCGAAAAGCAAGCAGGCCCGCGCCAAGGCGCAGCAATGGGTTGTTGCGGCGCTGAACTCCATCGAGCCCTTCGTGATGAACGTCGCCTTGCTCGACTTCTTCTACGCCGGCGAAGAATGGGCGAAGCTGCGCAAGCCTGGCGCGATTGAGTTCATGCACAAGCGCCTCGACGCGCTGTCGAAAGCACTGGGCGATAAGAAATATCTCGACGGCGACGATTTCACCGCCGGCGATCTCGTCATGTCGACGGTCTTGCGCATTATACCGGAGATTGCAGAACGCGACCCGCGCCTCGCCGCCTATATCGAACGTTGCACGTCGCGTCCTGCATTCAAGCGCGCGCTCGACGCACAGCTTGGCGATTTCAGAGATGCGGCATAATCAATCCCTGTTGCGAAGTGGCCCGGTTTGGGCTTTCTTGACGTCTCAACGCAGGAGGGCTCAATGCCGCAATTCGATATGATCGTCGTCAGCCCAGAAGATGCGGAAGGCGCAACAATAGAAACGCATACGGCCGGAAAGCCGTTGCGCGAGGGCGGCGGCGACGAAACCTATCGCTGCGGCTCATGCAAGACAAAACTGCTGGTCAATGTCGGTCACCACGACGCTCACGGGACGGTGATCAAGTGCGGGAAATGCGGCAAGATCAATACAGAGCCGCATCACCACCATCACTAAGCCTGTGCTTGGAATCGGCACTGAACCTCTGACTCCGCGTTCTAAGACTTTTCCCATTTGGTCAGGTTACGGCGAACATCGCTGACAAAAGGGCTATGGCGCACAGCCTGGAAGAATGCATTTGCAGCGAGATTGCCAGGGAAGCGCACCGGGCGTTTGACCTGCAACAGCAAAACGACCCTTTCCTTATCGGTCAGGTTGCGCACTTCATGACGATAAGTATCGTCAAAAGCGATGATCTTTCCCTCATTCCAGTTATATTTTTTGTCGTCAATGCTGATCCAGCATTGATCAAGTCCGGCTGGAATCATCAGCCCCAAGTGACAATTAAAGATCGCTTTTGTCACGCCTGTATGCGGCGGAATGTGAGCGCCTGGCGATAAAATCGAAAACATCGCGGTTTGCAAACCGGGAATGGTTTCTACGAGTCGCGTGGTGTGCGGACATTTGGCGCAATTCACATCGCTGCGATAACCATATCCCCAGAGAAAGAACGATTTCCACTCTTCACGATGCGCAATACGTTCATGATCCGGAGAAATATCCGCCAGGGGTGGGATTTTTTCGCGCTCCGCCATCACGGCGGCGCATTCATCTTTGATTAGCCGCCAGTTCCGTTCCAGATCATTAGCCCAGGGCAAATCATCATTATCGAAAACCGGCGTCACAGGCAGTTTAGAAAATTTTACAATAACAGAATCAATGCGCCGGCGCGCTTTCTTCCCGATGTTGATGATGGCTTGCTTGCGCCAATCACGAGGCGCAGACTTGGCGCCACGAGACGATTCTGAAGTATGATTCATATTCGGTATCTCCCCCCGGAAACGCCAAACTAAGCCCGCCGATTTGATCACAAAGCTGGCGACGGATCCATAAGCTCTATACGGCCTGCCGCGCAAAACACAGCGGAACTCACCGCAATTCAACAGTTTAAGACCGCGCTTTGAGAACTTCAACGCTGTCGCCAACGGCGATTCTGCCTGCAGAAAGTGGAACGGCGTTTTCACCAAAGATGACGCCCTTTATGCGCGGGTCGGCCGAACGATGAATGCGCGCGAGCGCCGCCAGCGGTTCTTTGCCCATTCGTGCGCCCGTGTGTTGATCGGTTGTTGTGACGATGCAACGATCCGAGGGCTTAACAAGATCAAAAACCAGTGCGCCTATCTGAAGCCGCGCCCAACCATCTTCCGCCCACGCTTCTTCACAATCGACAACAATATTAGGGCGAAACCGCGCCATCGGAATCGCTTTGCCGCCATGCTTTTCGATATCCCTATTCAGCGCAACCAACGATCCGGCCGTCGTCACCAACACCGGAAATGCGTCAGCAAAGCTGACGGGCACGGGCGCCGGAGTCCAATTGCTCGTCTTCAAACGTAACGCTTTGTCATCCATGTAGACGAGATGAGATTCCTCGCCCATCAAATCCGACAAAAACGCGCTGGCGTCAGGATCGGCCACGGCGGCGTTCACCGGCGCATCCCAGATCACGACGTCGCGCCGCGCTGCGCCATCGGGCGTTGCGACCTCGATCTCGCCGAATTTTTCCGCCGAGAGGGTCAGTCCGGCGATCGTTAGCTGCGGTGCGAGCGTCGCCAATTGCGGATGGCTGCGCTGGGTCAGAAACTTTCCGTCCGCATTCACCACAAGCCAGCGGCGATCCCCTTCCAATCCGCGCGACTCAACTTGCGCGGTTGAAAGATCGACCGCCCGCATACCCTTAACGGGGTGAATATGTAGCGATGCGACGTGCATATCATCCGCCCAACATGCCTTTCATCAATGTCTCGGCGACACCTGGAGGCGGTGTTGCGCTATCAGGCACGAAGAAATCCGGCGCAAGCTTCTTGGTTGGATCAACGCGGTACTTTTCAAAATCCGTCACGCCATTCTCATAGAGAAAATTATCGTCGATGATAAAGTTGCCGGTGAACTCTTTTGACGGCTTGGTGAAAATCATATGCGCGCAGTCGGATATAATATCGACAGAGCGCGAGGCTTGCATCATAGCGTCGCCGCCTAACGCAAACTTGACTGCGGCTGTGGCGATTGCTGTCCTGGGCCACAGCGCATTGAATGCGATCCCGTCATTTTTAAATTCAGCCGCCATGCCGAGCACGCACATGGACATGCCGAATTTCGCCATCGTGTAAGCCGTGTGCCCAGCAAACCATTTCGGCGACATGTCGAGCGGTGGCGACAACATCAGGACATGCGGATTTGAAGACTTTTTCAGATGCGGGATGCAGGTCTTTGAGGTCAAAAACGTTCCACGCGCATTGATCGAATGCATCAGATCCCAGCGCTTCATGTCAGTAGCTTCGGTTCCAGTCAGAGAGATCGCTGATGCGTTGTTAACGCAAATATCGATGCCGCCAAATTTTGCAACGGTCGCATCTACAGCCGCCCGCACCTGGTCTTCAAAACGAATGTCACAAACAAGCGGCAGCGCCTTGCCGCCCGCTGCTTCGACTTCTTCTGCCGCCGTATAGATCGTGCCTGGAAGATGTTTGTGCGGTTCTGCAGATTTTGCTGCGATCGCGATATTGGCGCCGTCCTTCGCAGCGCGCAGAGCAATAGCGAGGCCAATCCCGCGCGAGGCGCCAGTGATGAAGAGTGTTTTTCCCTTGAGCGTCGTCATTGAGTCCTCCTGAAACTTGTCGCTGGTCTAACCAACCCGCTGCGTTTTGGGAACCAGATTGCGCATACCCGCCGCCGCGATTGCTCAAATTGCTGAATCCTTTTAATTCTTGGGGGAAACTCTCAGGCCGGGGCGGCAGTGACGCAGATAGACATCCCTCCAAATATGCCGCAACGCGGCAATGCCCTGACCCGCGCCATCGGACGCGCTCTTCTTAGGGCCGTCGGGTGGAAAATCACCGGCGCGCTTCCTGACGAAAAAAAAGTGATCATCATCGGCGGACCGCACACATCCAACTGGGATTTTTATCTCGCTATGGCGGCTATGCTCGCGCTCGGTTTGCGCTTTTCCTATATGATGAAAAAGGAGGCCTTCGATAATCCGCTCGGCGGTTTGTTCAAATGGCTCGGCGGCGTTGTGATTGACCGCAAAGCGCCGCGCGACGTGACCGCCCAGATGAGCGACTGGTTTCATAGCCAAGAAAAAGCCTGGCTCGGCATCACGCCGGAAGGCACCCGCAGCAAAGTCGATACGTTCAAAAAGGGCTATTTACGCATTGCAAAAGCGACAAGCGCACCCTTGTTCATTGTCGGGATCAATGGCCCGACAAAGGAAATCGTGCTCGACAAGCTCTGGCCGCTAACCGGCGATGAGGACATCGATAATAAGCGCATACGTGACTATATGGTGAATCGCTTCACTGGCGTACGCCCGGAAAATCAATAGGCGACGAAGTTTTACCCTCGCCGCCTTGCGATTCTTCAAATGTAAAATGAAAATTATTCGAGACGGTCACAATCACAGCCGATTGCGTCGCAGGCATCGACCAGCGACCTTACACGGGTAATTTTCTCACGAGGGCAGCCCGGACTGGGTTTTGCCTGCCAAAGCCCGATCGCGATATGATCACCGATAATCGCACACCCCACGCCATGGGAATCAAGGTGGCTTTTGATTTTCAATAGCGGATCCGTTTCGCAAACGTCGTTCAACTTGTTTTCTCCTGTTTTTAAGGTTGGGCCCAAAACTCGGCGGCGCCTATTTGCAGGCGCGACGATGCAGCCGGCCCTATGGAGAGGCAAGTTGAAATCTGCTCATGTGGAAACTAATCTGTGTAAAGATTGATATTATTTTTATACAGTTTAAGAAGAGATTTTACAATCTGAGGCTGTCAGATTCGCGATTTTCACCGCATTCTTCGTATTGCACATTCAACACGTCAATGCGCGGCGGCACGCGAAAGCGCATGGGAAGACCAACCATACCCGTGCCGGAAGTTGTAAAAATCTGTACGCCCTTCTCTTCGCGCAATCCGTAGGCGATGTCGCCGCATACGCCGGTCAAAGCGCAAGTAAGAAAAGGCAACTGAATTTGCCCGCCATGAGTATGTCCCCCGATCAACAAGTCAGCGCTCATATCGGGACGGAAGTCATCTATGGTCGCGGGGTTATGGGTCAAAACAAAGCGCGGTGAAGCAGCGGGCGCGGTCAATAATGATAAGTTCTGCCTCCCGCCCCACTGATCGGACAAAGCGATCAGCTCGATATTAAATTTTCTGTTGCTGAGCCGTAGCGCAGAATTATCGATCAGCCTCACACCAGCCCGCGGCAGCGCGTTGCGCAGGGGCGCGCTAACGTCAGGTCCTGGCAAGCCGATATCATGATTGCCGAGAACTGCAAAAACCGGTGCGCGAATACGCTTGAACGCTGCGAATGTCTCTTCGAATTTTTTGGGGTCGAGAAAGTAGATGAAATCGCCCGCGACGAGTACAAAGTCTGCGTTAGCTGCATCGGCTCGATTTGATATCCGATCAATTGACAACGCGTTTGCAAAAAGGCCGTTATGGGTGTCTGAGAAAACAGCAATGCGTGCGGAACCTGCACTCTCAAAGCACGCATTCAGTCGTACATCATGCTCAACAGTAAAGAGCATACGAGGCTCGATAAATCGCGCATAAGCGGGACACGATGCGAAAATGAGCAGCAGCGCCGCCTGGAAGCGGAGCGCCGATTGCTTTCGCGCCATGAGCCAGAGGCAACACAACGCTACCGGAAAATACAGAAAGCTCCCGTAATAAATCGCGAGCTTAACATATTCGAGAGTGCCAAAATCCGTCATGCAATCCGCATTGGCAAATCATTGGGGCAAGAAGGCGGCTGAAGACGGACTAATTCACCACCTGCGTTTTTTTCGGGCCGCTTCGACCTCCGCCCAAACTCGCAAAGCGTTGCCGCCGAGGATCTTTTCAATCGCCGCTTCATCATATCCGCGCGCAAGCAAGCCGTCGATCAGAACCGGATAGGTGGAAACGTCCTTCAACCCAACCGGAAGACTGTCGCCCACCCCGTCAAAATCCGTCCCCAATCCCACATGGTCAATGCCGGCCAGCTCAACCGCCCGGTCAATATGGTCGAGAACCTGGTCCAGCGTTGCGAAGGGGTAAGGGTGATCGCCCAGCCACGCGGTGTTAAAGGCCTCTTGCTCCGCTTCGCTCATTAATCTGCCAAGCCGTTTTTCTTCGGCGGCGCGCGCCGCGTCGCGTGGCGCGCTATAAGTATTTGCAGCCTCATTCAAAAAGGCAGACCCGATCGCAATCATAACGACGCCGCCATTTTCACCAATTTTCTGGGTGAGTTCGTCTGGAAGATTCCGCTCCCAGCCCGGCGTGAAATGACGCAAAGAAGAGTGTGATGCGATGACTGGCGCGCGCGTTGTCGACAAAACATCCTCAATCGCCGCATCGGTAATATGACTGACATCAACCATGATCCCAAGATCGTTCATCGCCCGCACAAGCTGAAACCCGAAGGGCGAGAGGCCGTCCCAGCGTTTGTTTTCATCGTAGGAAGAATCCGCGATGTGGTTTGCTTTAGAGTGCGCGAGCGTTATGTAACGAACGCCACGGTCATAAAAATGTTTGAGATTACCGAGGTCGCCTTCGATTGGCGATCCGTTCTCCATGCCCAGCGGCATGGCGATTTTCCCTTCAGTAAAAATCCGCCGCACATCTTTTGTTGTGTAGGCAATTTCGAACTTGTCCGGATATTGCGCTTCCACGCCTTCCATCAAGCCGATGAGAATGTCAGCGCGTGCTTTAGCGCCGCCTTTTTCTTCGTAATCGGCCGCTACATAGATCGACATGAATGGTGCATCGAGGCCGCCGGCGGTTGCGCGCGCATAGTCGAAATCAACACTCTTGGCGCCGGTTGAAAGATCCGCGCCAGCGTCAGCGACCGATGACGGCGCATCGACATGCCCGTCGACTATGATGTATTTGTGCGCGATCTCGATGGCGCGTTCTGATGGCGCGGCATGCGCATGAAAGGCGGCGCTCAAGGCTGCGGTTCCTGTCATCAGAAAAAGATTTGTGAGATTCATGGAGTGCGGCCTTTCATTGCCTGTTGAACGAACACAGATGCGCTTGATTCGGCATCATTTGCGCCAAGCGCGCAACAAATCAACGCCAGCTGAATACACTATCCGATGGTATGGGGAGAACCCGTATCAGGGCGGCCCTCGGCGAAACGCCGTCAGCCACCCTGACAGGGAGAAATTGGCGCCAGGACAAGTTGCTTGGGGGAGAATTAGCGCCCCATCCCGAAACCCGTACGAACAATATGGTCAACTGATCCCGGAGATTGTCATCAAAGCGACAAACCCGGCCTGCAGCCGGGTGAAAATTCGTTTAGAAATCAACGTTCCAAGCGCAACCCAAAACTTGAACTGCGGCAAGAATGCGCGCGAGGGTTGAATTCATCCCTAGCTTTCATGGTTGAACTCACACTCTTAGATTATTCAACGCACGGATTGGTTTCATCTGCTAAAATCGAGACCTCAACTCTCAGGCGCGAACCAGAGCGGACAGCGATATCGAAATGTAATTTCTTCGCCCGCTGCAATATCGCGCTGGGCAATCAAATCAGCGAACCAGCCAAGATCAGGCGACTTCCACCACACGATATTTCCATTCGCGTCTTCCGCGTGATTGCACAGCACCACCATGCCGAAGGCCATCAAACCGGCTTTAGCATTGTCAGGATGTGCGAAATAATAATCGCCGATTGGCTGCATCCGGTCGAGCGGCTCCGCCTGTGTCGCATCAATTTCAACGGTGCATGCACGGTCGATCAATACACCTGCGGCAATCGGCGAAAGCGCAATTAGCCCGCGCCCGCCGCGCTTGCTCAAGCCCGGCGCCGCGAGATTAGGTCGCGCACGCCAGAACTGCTCACTATCATGATCTGTTGCCTGACGGGATGGACGGTCAGCGCCCATGGCCGATATCTTTCCTGAAAATGATTTTGTTGTCGCCGGGCTTGTAGAAATCAGCGATCTCGACAAGTTTTTTGAACCCGGTTTTGCGATAGAAGGCGCGCGCCTTTTCGTAGGGCGGCGTCGATGACGTTTCAGCAATCAAAAAAGCGCCGCCGATTTCTGCAACCGCCTTTTCAGTTCTGGCAAGCATCTCTGCGCCGAGCCCGCTGCGCCCCGAAGCCGGATCGACAGCAATCCAGTAAAGATCATAGGCTTTTTCAGCACCGGGCGTTCGTCCGTAGCAGGAGTATCCGGCCAGCTTGTCTCCATAAGCGGCGAAAATAAACTCATAGCCGGATGCCCTGCCCTTTTCGATGCGTTCCTCCGCCAATTCGCCAGCAATGGTGATCTCTTCGCCGGAAAATGCGCCAGTCGTGGCGACCAGCCGGCGAATTTCGGCAATGTCTCCCGTTTTCACGCTATAACGCCATTTCAGGCTCGCTGGTTTCGCGGACTGCTTTGGCGGCGGCGCCGGTGTGAAATTGGCTTTCGATGCGAAGCCTTCAAAAAAGCGGCGCGCATTCACGCCAAGATTTTGCACGCGGTATCCGCCTTCTTGTACGATGACCGTCGGTAAACCTGCGGCAGCGATCATCTGACCCATCTTTTCAAAATCCGCAGCCACATACGGCCATGTGCCCGTCGGATCGCCTTTGGCGGCGTCGAGACCCAGCGCCAACACTAGATACGCTGGATCATGCTCAGCGATACGCGCCAGCGCGCGCGCCAACGCCTTGCGGTGTTGGTCGGCTGAAATTGTTTCCGGCAGCGGAATGTTGAGATTGGCGCCAGCTCCGGCGCCGCGTCCGGTCTCATCCTTGAACCCTGTGAAATACGGATAAGCGAAGCTCGGATCGCCATGGATCGAAACGGTCAGCACATCCGCGCGTTCGTAGAAAATGTCCTGCGTTCCATTGCCGTGATGATAGTCAACATCGAGCACCACGACGCGGCCATAGTCCGAAAGATAATTCGCGGCGATGGCGGCGTTGTTGAAATAGCAAAACCCGCCGAAGGCTTTACTCTCAGCATGATGGCCCGGCGGGCGCACCAGCGCATAAGCGGCGCGCGCGCCATCCAGCACCGCTTCAGCGGCGGTCAGCGCGCAATCGACCGCTTCGCGCGCCGCCGGATAGGCGTTTCGGTTCAGCGGCGTAAACGTATCAATGCACCAATAGCC
>BQJG01000058.1 GCA_021604585.1 Hyphococcus sp. | reverse complement strand
ATCATGGAAGACTCGCCCTTATTCAATGCAGGCAAGGGCGCGGTGTTCACGCGCGACGGCAAGAATGAACTCGATAGCTCCATCATGGATGGAAAAACCTTAAATGCTGGCGCCGCTGCTGGCGTCACCAATGTCAAAAATCCGATTAAGCTTGCGCGCGCGGTGATGGAAAACTCCGTTCACGTCATGTTCGCCCGCGAAGGCGCCGAAGAATTCGCCAAGGAGCAGGGGCTGGAAATCGTCAAGCCGAAATATTTCTGGACGCAGCACCGCTGGGATTCCTACAAGGCTGCGCTCGCCGCCGAAAAGGAAAACAAAGGCGCCGAACTTAATCATGACTTCAAATATGGCACTGTCGGTGTTGTCGCGCTCGATGCTCACGGCAATCTCGCTGCGGGCACGTCGACCGGCGGCATGACTCTGAAGAAATATGGCCGTGTCGGCGACGCGCCGATCATCGGCGCGGGAACCTTTGCTGACAACAAATCCTGCGCGGTCTCATCGACCGGCTGGGGTGAGTTCTTTATGCGCCTGACCATCGCGCGCGATATCTGCGCCCAGGTTGAATACGCCGGAAAGACCGTCGAGGACGCGGCCAATGATGTGATCCATCACCGTTTGCAGGACGCAGGCGGTGATGGCGGGGTTATCGTGCTCGGGCCGGACGGCTCCTACGCCATGACGTTTAACTCTGCGGGCATGTTTCGCGGCGTGAAGAATGCCGAAACGGAAATGGTCGCAATCTACGCGGAATAATCACTTCAACGCGTTGCGCACATTCGGCAGGATGCGGCGGCTGACCGGCACTGTCTCACCATTGTTCAGCGTCAGGGCGCCGACGCCATTCGCTTCGCGCGTTAGTGACCGAACGAAACTCGTATTGACGATGTAGGACCGGTGAACCCGCAGGAAGGTCTGCGGCAGTTCCGATTCCAGTTCATGCAATTTGGCGAGGTGCAGATGACGGGCGCCGCTGGATAAGACAATCTCCACATAGTCGCCGGCGCCTTTGCAATAGATGATGTCGCTGGCGGCGATGATCTCGGTTTTGCCGGCGTTGTGTATCGTCATCCGTTCGGGAGAATCCTTTTGCCGCGCCTGTTCAAGCGCCAATTCAAGGCGGCGCGCGCGGTCATTGGCGTCAAGGCGAAGGGTTCGTTCCTTAGCGAACAGCATGGCCTGTTGGCCGATCAGAAACAGCAGCAGCGCAGCTGTGCTGTAATAAAACGTTGCGTCCAGAAACCTTCCTATAAAGATCACCATGATCGCTAAAAAAATACTCAACGCGACAGCGTAGGCGCGTGCAGATGGCTTGTTTCTAACTGCCGCGCTGATAGTGATGCAGGCGCCCGCCAATGTCGGCGCGCCCAAGCCAAGCAATGCTTTCGCATCAAAGCTGCCAGGTATGATTACGGCGAGCGCAGTTGCGATTAGGCCAGCAAGAATATACGCGGCGTGGTTCTTATCGATGAATTTGAAAACAACATGAATATAAAGGCATAGACCGAAAAATGCCGCACCTGCTGTTATCAGGACCAATCGTAGATCTTGAAACGGGTAATTGTAAGCGAAAAGACCCCGCGACGTTTCAATCAACAGCTGCGTAATCGCAAGCAGGGACAGCACGAATAACAAGATGCTGCTCCCGGCGGACATTCGACGCAGCGCCGAGACACCGAAATAAATAGCGCTCAGCAAGAACACGCCAAATGTCAGGAGCGAAGGGCCATAGGCGCGCAGAATTTCCCGGGAAGGGTTGGCGTAACGTTGCAGGATCAGATAGTGGACAGGATAGTTGAGATGCAAGAAGCCGTGATGTGAAGAGAGTCGCAAAACGGCTTCGTTTTGCCCGGCCTTGATCGCCTCGTGCGGCGCATAAAACACAGCGTCCATGCGCCCCGGCGTTTCAGAATGCTTGTCCGGCCCGGGTACGCCATTCGACCCTAGATAAACTCCGTTAAGCCAGACGGCGCTTGACGCCTTGACCGATACGTAAAACCCTGCCGGGTCTCCGGCCGGGACGGCGTTTGGATCGGCGTCAAAGAGAATTCGGACCCAGATGTCTCGCCCTTGCGGGTCGATATTGAGGACCGTGGTCGTCTCGCATTCCGGCGCTTCAAAATCCGGCGGCTGGTTGCCGAGTCCGGCCGGACAGATGGTCGCTGACGTGTTAAGTGCGATATAGCCCTGAGCATAGGCGATTCCGCTTGCGGCAGTTAGCGCCGCAGCAGCGATCAGGCAGGCCATAAAGAAGAGATTTCGGTGCATGACGTCACCGTATATCGATTTTACACGGCCGGGCGAGCGCCGCTCGCCGATCTTTTCTCGCCGTTCGCCGAAAGGCTGCTGCATATCAATATATTACAGGCGATCCTGGTGATGAGTCGTATTGGGAAAGGACCTTCATGCTCCGGATCACGCTTGCCGCCACGCTTGCTTTTTTCACCAACGCCTGCGCCAATCAGGTCATGCCCGCCGCGAGTCCGCCTGTGGAAGAAGCCATCAGTTTCACCGCCAATAGCGGCGAGAGTGTCGAAGCCTTTCGCGGGTCGATCAGCGTGCCGGAAAACCGGGGCGTCAGCGACAGCCGCCAGATCAAGCTCGCCTATGTGCGCTTTCCATCGACCTCGACCGCGCCGGGCTCGCCGATTGTGTATCTGGCGGGTGGCCCGGGCGGATCTGGCATTCGGACCGCCAAGGGGCGCCGCTTTCCACTGTTTATGGCGATGCGCGAGTTCGGCGATGTGATCGCGTTGGATCAGCGCGGCACGGGCGAGTCTGATGATGCGCCGCGTTGCGTTTCCAGCGTCATCTCGCCTGACGACAAGAATGTCCGAGACGAAGAATACGCCGAGATAAACCGCCAGTCTGCCCTCGAATGCGCCGAGTTCTGGCGCGCGCGGGGGATTGATGCGGGCGGTTATACGACGGTCGAGAGCGTTGATGATCTTGATGCGTTGCGTGCAGCGTTTGGCGCCGACAAGATCTCACTGTGGGGTATTTCCTATGGCTCTCACCTCGCAATGGCGGCGATAAAGCGGATGGATGACCGTCTCGATCGCGTCGTGATCGCCAGCGCCGAAGGGCTCGATCAGACGGTGAAGATGCCGGCCGAGACGGACGCCTATTTTGGCCGGTTGCAAGCAGCAATCGATGCTGACCCGGCGGCGAAGGCGGCTTATCCAGATATTGCTGCGATGATGCGCCGCGTGCATGCGAAACTCGAAGCCGAGCCGGTCATGCTTTCGGTTCCGCAAAAGGACGGCGATCCGCAACCCTTCTTGCTGACGCGCCGCATCATGCAGATGATCGCCTCGGCATTGATCGCAGACCCAGACAGCGCCGCGAGTTTGATGCAACTCTATGCAGCGGCGGATGCAGGTAACTTCGATCCATTCCCTGGGTTGATTGGGCGCTTCATTACACCAAACGACTCTATTGGCTGGCGCGTCATGCCGCTGACCATGGATGTGGCGTCGGGAATTTCAGACATGCGGTTGGCGCGTGTGCGTGAGCAGGCGAAGACATCGCTGATCGGCGAATACCTCAATTTCCCCATGCCGCAATTTAACAAGTTGTTTGATGGGGTCGACCTCGGCGATGACTTTCGAGAAAATCCGAAGAGCAATGTTCCAACGTTACTGCTCAGCGGTACACTGGACGGCCGCACCTATCCTGAAAGTCAGCGCGAGGCGCTATCGGGGATGCGAAACCTTACAACAGTCACCGTGGTCAATTCGGGGCACAATCTGTTCATGACCTCGCCCGAAGTGACGGAGGCGATCCAGCAATTCATGCGCGGCGAGAAGGTGACGAAGAAAGAAATCGTCATTGATCCACCGAGCTTCGTTCGCAACTAAGCTTGCGCGGGCGCGTCGCTCGCGAAGAGCCGCCTTACATCCGCCGGATCGAACAGGGCCGTGCCTTCGCTCATGCGCGTCGCGCCGGCGGCGGCCATGCCAAAGCGCAGCGCATCAGTTTCGCTGTCGCCGCGCGTTAAAGCGGTGAGCAATCCGCCAACAAAAGAGTCTCCGGCGCCGACAGCGCTGGAGGCTTTAACTTTGTAAGAAGGCGCTGAAAACACACCGTCCTTTGTCGCCATCATTGATCCGTCGCCGCCATAGCTGACGACCATCGCCTGCACCCGCTCCCTGACGACCATGTCCTTTGCGAAGCTTTCAATCTCATCGGGCCAGCGCAATTCGCGGCCCGACAAAGCGGGGTATTCATGTTCGTTCTGGCGCAGCATGTATACGCCTTCATCGAGCGCAGCCTCCAGTCCGCTGATGGAATCGAGCACAAACCGCGCGCCCTGGTCTTTCGCCACGCGCGCCGCTTGCGCCCAAAAATCGGCGGGCGCGCCGGGCGGCAGGCTGCCGCTGGCGACGACGAAATCGCCGGGCTCGGATTCCTCGCGCACGGCGTTGAGAAAGCGTTCGATTTCCGTATCGCTCATTTCAGCGCCTGGAAGATTGAAGCGGTATTCATTATCTTCTTTTTCATTCTTGACGTGAAAGGCGAGGCGGGTTTCCCCTGCAAGAGGGATCATCCGCATGGGGACGTTTTCGGCGGCGATGGATTTGACCAGCGCGTCGCCATAAACACCGCCAGCGGTGAAGATCGCGAGCGTGTGAGCGCCGAGCCGGGAGCAGGTCCGCGCCACATTGATGCCGCCGCCGCCCGGATGCATTTGCGGATCACGGCAGCGCACCTTGCGGTTAGCCTCAACGAAATCGGCGGTGACAGCGTAATCAAGCGCTGGGTTGGGCGTCAGAGTGATGATGCGGGTCATCTATAAAAGTCCAAGAGTTTTGAAACTGGCGTGATGTTCATGGCCGATCACAAGATGGTCATGAACGCGAATATTGAGCGCCGCGGCGGCTTTGACAATCTGGTTTGTCATATCAATGTCCGCCTTTGACGGAGTCGGATCGCCCGATGGGTGATTATGCACGAGGATAATCGCCGAAGCGCCAAGCTCCAGCGCGCGTTTCACGACCTCGCGAGGATAAACCGGCGTGTGATCGACCGTGCCGCGCTGTTGGACTTCGTCGGCGATCAGAATGTTTTTCTTGTCGAGGAACAGGATGCGGAAGAGTTCAGTCCTCTCATCCGCCATGGCGGCGCG
Source organism: Hyphococcus sp. (assembly GCA_021604585.1). Classification (GTDB taxonomy): domain Bacteria; phylum Pseudomonadota; class Alphaproteobacteria; order Caulobacterales; family Parvularculaceae; genus Hyphococcus. The sequence continues at coordinate 15,277 of BQJG01000058.1, read as the reverse complement.
GCAATATGACAGGAGCGCGTCCCAGGAAGAAATCACCGGACGCTTCAACACGCGGGCCTGGGACAGCTTGATGGCGGCGGCATGAACGATCTTCAGTTCCTGCGCGACATTTTCAGATACGCCCTTGATTTCGGTCAGGCGCTCGATGGGTGCAGCGATCACTTGCGGAAAACCGCCAAAGGCGGCGATCAAATCCTTCGCCAGCGGTTTGACGTCCTTGCGCGGAATGGCGCGGAACAGGATCAGCTCCAGCAATTCATAATCCTGCACGCCATCGACGCCGGCCATTTTGAACCGCGCGCGCAGGCGCTCGCGATGACCGGAAGCGTGGTTGGTGATCGTGCTGGGAGTTAGCGTTGACCGCGCTTTTGACGACGTTCTCATCTAGAATCCGTATTCAATCTTCGGAACATGGGCTATTGAGGGATGACATTAGCATTTGAATCCCCAGCGCCAACCAAATTTCAGGAGCTTGACCAATGATAGAAGGGTTCTTCTGGTCGCTCGGGCAAGCTTTGCACGTAGGCTGGCCAGTTGGGTTTTCGGTGGTGCTATTGGTTTCGGCAGTTTTTCTCGTGTTGGGATGGCGAATGTATCCGCGAGATGAAAGGGCGCGCAGGCGGCTCCCGCTGCTCTTTGTCTTGCCGGCGTTCTGGGTTTTTATCGCTTTTTGGGGTTCTGCATTTCCGTACCACTGGGGCTCTGGAAAGCCGCAAAACCCCGAATGGATGATACATGTTGTTGAGGCAGCTATGGTTGGCTTCCTGCTGTTTTGGCTCGGTCTGCTCGTCAAATTGAAAGGCGCTCGAATCGTCACACTACTGTTTGGAGGTTGGAATCTTTATTTCCTATTGGTCATGGGCCTGCTCGCCGCCATGTCTTTGTCTGGAAATTATATTTGAGCGGTTTGCCGTCTCAATAAGGCGGCTGGTTGAGGCCCTTGGGCGAGGCGGTGAAAATCTCAAAGCCGGTTTCTGTTACGCCAATCGAATGTTCAAACTGCGCCGAGAGTGACTTGTCGCGGGCGACGGCGGTCCAGTTGTCCTTGAGCAATTTCACGTCGGGCTTGCCCTCATTGATCATTGGCTCAATCGTAAAGAACATGCCGGTCTTTAATTCGGTATCCGCGGCCTGATGCACGCCGCCCCAGCGGTCTTTATATTCTGCATAATGAACAACATTGGGTGCATCGTGAAACACCCGCCCGAGCCCATGACCGCAGAAATCGCGGACGACTGAAAAGCCCTGGCCTTCGGCCAGGGTTTGAATCGCGCGGCCAATATCGCGCAAGGTTGCGCCGGGCTTGACGGCATTAATCCCGGCCATCATCGAGTTATAGGTTGCATCGACGAGACGGCGCGCCTTCACTTTGGGCTCGCCCGCGAAATACATGCGGCTCGTATCGCCGTGCCATCCGTCAACAATGACCGTGACGTCGATATTCATAATGTCTCCGGGCTTGAGAATTTTTTCACCCGGAATGCCGTGACAGATCACATGATTAAGCGAGATGCAGCTTGAATGGCGGTAACCGCGATAGCCGATCGTCGCGGGGATCGCGCCGTGGTCAAAAACGAATTCGCGAATTTTGTCATCGAGCGATAATGTTGTAACGCCCGGCTGAACATGCTCTGCGATCATGTCGAGGCAGGAGGCGGCGACGCGGCCGGCCTTGCGCATGCCCTCAAAATCTTCCGCACGATGCAGCTTGATCGCGCCGGGGCGGAGATCGAGATCGTCTTCGTCCAAAAGGGTGTCGGTCATCATTGCTCCAAGTCGATTTCCAGCGCCTTGCGCAGGACTACCTCGCTGAACGTCACTTCGCAATCATAACACAGGGTTTCAACCCCCGCAGAAATGGCGGATTTCAAGGCCTTGGCGTAGGCGGGGTCGAGATCTGCGGCAGGGGCGAAGCGGGCGCAATCGCTGCGCTGGACGATGAACAACATCACAGCCCGCGCCCCGTCTGCGGCGATTTTTGACAACTCGGCAAGGTGCTTGGCGCCGCGCGCGGTGACGCTGTCGGGGAATTCCGCCAGCCCCGGCGCACGCGAGAGATGCACGTTTTTCACTTCCACATAACATGGCTTTTTCCGGCCCTTTCCAGCTTTGTCGCCGGAGAGCAACAAGTCGATGCGGCTGTTCTCGCCATATTTCACCTCGCGGGCGATGTTAGCGTAACCGGTGAGCTCTGGAATGACGCCGGCGGAAACGGCCTCGAAGGCGATCTTGTTTGGATTGCTCGTATTGACAGGAATGAGCACGCCGCCGACCTCGACCAACTCCCAGGAGAATGCGAGCTTGCGTTTCGGATCGCCATGTTCATGCGCCCAGACGCGCGCGCCTGTTTCCGCCACGCCGAGCATCGAGCCGGGGTTTGCGCAATGGGCGGTTATCTCCCGGCCACCATCTAAAATGATATCAGCGAGGAATCTTTTGTATCTTTCTATTAACCGGCCCTTAACCAAGGGAGATGGCAGCCGCATCCTCTACGCTTTCTTTTTCCGCATATTCAGCCGGTTGTAGCGAGTAGTGGGGCAATTGCAAAAAAATCCGTCAACACATTTTTAACGACGCTGAATAATACATTTTTATCAAATTCGGCTCAAAACTTACCACGAATTAGTGGAGTACCGAGACGTGCTGAAAAGCCTCTTCAAAGAAGTTGGCGGAAATGTCGCTATCATCAGCGCGCTTACCCTCCCGCTTGTTTTGGGTTTTGTCGGCGGCGGGGTGGATTTTTACCGCTGGAATAATGAACGCGTAGCGCTAAAGGAACTCGCCGATACGCTGGCGACGCGCGGCGCCCGGGAATTCCTCCTGGCGAACGCAACGGAAACGCAAATCAGGGCGGTCGTCGATAATGTTCTCGAATCCGGCTTTGCGGAAAGCTACGGATTTTCTGCGCTGGCGCATGATGTCGCCGTGGACATGGATGACGCGGAAGTCACCGTCAATCTTGTCACGCATCCGGCGGAAGGTTTGTTTCTCACCAACTTCATGCCGTTTATGGCGGATCACAACATTACATCGACGGCGGTCGCGCTCGGCGGCATGAATGTCTGTGTTGTCGCGCTGGAAGATCACGATGCTGGCGCTGTGTCGGCGGCAGTTAATTCCAGCCTGCTTGCTGAAGAATGTTCGATCATGTCGAACTCCGTCTCGACCCAGGGCGTAGTTTCGAGCGGTCTGTCGGAAATCAGCGCCGGGCTGATTTGTTCGGGTGGCGGCTCCTATGGCGGCGCGCAGAATTTCTCACCGCAGCCGACCCTTGACTGTCCGACCTACAATGATCCTTTAGTCGAACGCGCGCCGCCTACCGTGGGCGCCTGTACAGAGTTCGATGCGGCGTATGGCGATCGCATTGATGAAGTTGCAACGGCGGCGCTAGGCAGCGTTACTGATACGGTCGACAATCTTACCGGCGGACTGACAGGCAACCTCGCCGGCGGCCTGCTCGACACGGTCGGCCTCGGCGCGGATCATTATACGCTCAATCCCGGCGTTTATTGCGGTGGGTTGACCATTGGCGCACTCGCGGACGTTACGTTCAATCCCGGTATTTATGTGATTAAGGATGGGCCGCTTGCGGTTGGGCTTGGCGGCAAGTTGCTTGGCGAGAATGTCGGCTTTTACCTCGTAGGCGATGAGTCCACATTCTATTTTGGTCCGGAAGCGGTGATCGATCTGACAGCGCCGAAAGACGGGCCCATGGCCGGCATTTTGTTCTTTGAGGACCGCAACGCGCCCACCAACCGCGTGCATCGCATTCTCAGCGATGATGCGCGCACGCTTCTCGGCACGTTTTATTTATCACGCGGCGTGCTGCAGGTCGCCAGTCTGCTGCCCGTTGCCGACCAGTCCGCCTATACGGCGATTGTTGCGCGCAAGCTCGACATGGACGGCAGCCCGACGCTGGTGCTGAACGCAGATTACAACGCCACCGATATTCCGGTGCCACAGGGCGTCGGTCCGGTCGGCAGCACTGTTTATCTGCGCGAATAGGCGGGCGCCAAGCTGGCGGTGATTGCACGCAATCTGCGGTTGATCGGCGTTCAAAAAAATTCATCACATTTGTTGAATTCTTTCATAAAACCCCGTGTTGGTGAATAGTTATCCACCAGTTCGGTGGCGGGCCTATAGTTCATGGGAGCGGAATGTCGGGCGTTTGACCGCAGGTTGCACGCAGTCTAGATCGGCATTCCTGTAGGACCTATGGATGGAAGATGAGCACACAAAAGACAGCAGCGGTTTTGGCGATTGGCGATGAGCTTTTATCCGGGCGCACGCGCGACGCAAATATGCATTATCTTGCTGGCTGGCTGACGACACGTGGCGTGACGCTGATGGAGGCGCGGATCGTTCCCGATGATGCCGGGGCGATCGGCGAAGCGCTGAACGCTCTGCGCGCGCGATATGATTATGTGTTCACCTCGGGCGGCATCGGTCCGACCCATGACGACATCACGGTGGAAGCGATCGCCGCCGCACTTGGCGTGCCGGTGATCGAGCATCCGGAAGCTGCGGCCAGGATCCGAAAATATTATGCTGCGCGCGATATCGACGTTACGCCCGCCCGGATGCGCATGGCGCGCACGCCGCAAGGCGCCAAGCTCATTCCCAATCCGGTTTCCGGCGCGCCGGGCGTGATGGTGGAGAATATTTTCGTCATGGCGGGCGTGCCGCGTATCTTTGAGGCCATGCTCAATGCAGTTGAAGTAGAGATAGAGCACGGCGAAGTCATTCATTCCTGCGCTGCGACAGCTAAAAACATGCCGGAATCCATGCTGGCCGATCAGTTGCGCGATATTCAAACCGCACTGAAAGGCGTAACGCTCGGCAGCTATCCGATTGACGGCGATGTGAAAGGCGTCACCATCGTCGCGCGTTCGGCGGATGAACATCTGGCGGAGCAGACGATTAACGCCGTTGCGGCGGCGATGCGCGCGCTCGGCTTCGAGCCGGAAATGGAAGACAGGAAATAAATGCTCTCCGTATTCGATATTTTCAAAATCGGCATCGGTCCGTCTTCGTCGCATACGGTGGGGCCTATGCGCATCGGCCGGCGCTTCCTCGACGAAGCGAAGGCGGCAGGCGCGCTGGGGCAAGCCGCGCGGGTGAAGGCAGACCTTCACGGCTCGTTGGCGCTGACGGGCGTTGGTCACGGCACGGACAAAGCGGTGATCCTCGGACTGATGGGGTTTGAACCCGATACCACAGACCCGGACGAGGCGGAGCGCGCGTTTGAGAAGGTGAAAGCGGAAAAACGCATCGCGCTGCATGGCGGGGCGGAGATCGCCTTCGATCCGAAACGCGATATCGATCTGCGCGGCGACATTGTGCCGACGCTGCATCCCAATGAAATGCGCCTCGCGCTGTTCGATGCGGCGGGGGAGGAGACTTTCGCCGCGACGTTCTACTCCGTCGGCGGCGGTTTCATCGCCAGCGAGAAGCAACTGACCGCCCCGGCGGAGGACGATCTGATCCTCGGCGCGCGGGAAGGGCGCCACCCGTTTGCGAGCGCGGCCGAACTGCTGGCCATTTGCCATGATGAGAACCTCGCCATTCACGAAGTCATCTTAGAGAATGAGGACGCGACGCGCCCGCGCGAAGAGACCAACGCAATGCTCGACAAAATCTGGTTCGCCATGCGCGACTGCATCGAGCGCGGCCTCAAGACGCGCGGCGAACTGCCCGGCGGGCTCAAGGTTCGCCGCCGCGCGCCGTCGCTCTACGCGAAACTGCAAGAGGCGCCGCTGGCGAACGAACGCGAGCAATTGTTCGACTGGCTCAATGTCTACGCCATGGCGGTGAACGAGGAGAACGCAGCCGGCGGGCGCGTCGTCACCGCGCCGACCAATGGCGCGGCGGGGATTATTCCGTCCGTACTCAAACATTATTGCTGTGTCGACGCGGAAAACATCGACCATATCCGCATCTTCCTCTTAACGGCGGCGGGGATCGGCATGCTCTACAAACAGCGCGCGTCGATTTCCGGCGCCGAGATGGGCTGTCAGGGCGAAGTCGGCGTCGCATGTTCCATGGCGGCCGGCGCGCTCGCTGCGGTCTGGGGCGGCACGCCGGGACAGGTGGAGCACGCCGCCGAAATCGGCATGGAGCACAATCTCGGCCTCACTTGCGATCCGGTCGGCGGGCTGGTGCAGATCCCCTGCATCGAGCGTAACGCCATCGGTTCAGTGAAGGCGGTCAACGCCGCGCGCCTCGCCCTGCGCGCTTCGGAAGAACATAAAGTGTCATTGGATCAGGTGATCGAAACCATGCGCCAGACCGGCCTCGACATGTCGCGGAAATATAAAGAAACCTCCGAGGGCGGATTAGCGGTGAACGTGGTGGAGTGTTGAAAGGCGTTTGTTGCGCTATTCAGCTTTGCCGCGAGCTGCACTGACGAATATCTATGGTTAAAGAACAAAACAATTCTTTTTTTGGCGTTAACCATAGATTTCCTTTGATACTGGCTTAAGGCTTGCTTTTAAAGGGTCGTGTACAGAGTTGTTGCGTATCAGGAGTTAACCATGTTCTCGAAAATCAAACCTTTCGTCCTTATCAGCGGATTTGTCATTGCCGTCGCATCGCCAGCATCCGCGGCCCAGATTTTTTTCGACAGTTTTGAATCTCCTGATGTGTCGGATTGGGCCGTGTTCCAGACTGCTGGCGACAATGGCGACTGGGTCGCTGATTATGGCGCGGGTATCGAAATTCAGGATCAAAGCCTCGGCATCACCAGCGCCTATCATGGCCAGCAATATGTCGAACTCGACAGCGACAATTCTCGCGGCGGCGTCGCGGGCGGCACTAATACGGGCATGGTTGCGGTCGTGCCCTTTATCGCTGGCCAGACCTACACCATTTCTTTCGCCTACAAGCCGCGCACGGATACGGCGAACGACAATATCATCGACCTGTTCGCGTTGAGCTTCGATGGAAGCAATGTCACGGCAGACACGTTTTTGTTGACAGCGAATGAAACGATCTCGACCCTCAATGACTGGATGGTCTACACGGTCAGCTATGTCGCGGTCGCTGGCTACAATGCGATCGGCCTGCGCGCCAGCGGTCTCGAAAATTCACTGGGCGGGTTCATTGATGCGGTGAGCGTGTCGGATGTGCCAATCCCGGCAGCCCTGCCGCTGTTCCTCGCCGGCCTTGGCGGTCTTGCCGCTGCGCGCCGTAAACGCAAGACAGCGTAACGCGATTCGCTTTTGACGAATTGAAAAACCCCCGCCACTGGCGGGGGTTTTTGTTTGTACACAGAATATCGCGATTGTTATTCCGCTTCGCCAGCAGGCGCCATCATGGAGGCGTGATCAGCGCGATAGCGCCAAACGCCGCCTTCCTTAACGGAGATGTCCATGTAACGGCCATTCATGGTGACGGTATCGCCGCCGCCTGCTGGCGTCCCGGTCATGGTCCACAACCCCCAGACGGTGGCGTTCTTGCCATTGTTGACTTCGCCCGCGTTTTCGAGGTCGCAGGTGATATTGTCAAAGCCGTCAAAAAACGGCGCCCAGCTCGCTGCAATCGCTTCGCGGCCTTTCACCACATCGCCGCCGGGGCCATAGCTGTCTGCATCCTCCGTATACAGATCGGCAAGCGCTGCGGCGTCTTCCGCCACGACGCCGGCGCAAAATGCTGCGGCAAGCGCTGCGGGTGAGGCGGGGCCCTTGGCGGCTTTCATGTCGCCTGCTTCGTGATGTTCGGCCATGGCGGCGGCGGGCAGCAGGGCAAGTGCGGATGCTGCGACGAGGAAATTGCGAATGGTCATGATTGTTTCTCCCGGATTTTTCTGGCGTGAATCGCCATGGGGGAAGGTTAACACGAAGAGAGAGGAGGAGCGAGGAACTCACTTAACTGGCGAAAATAGGGCCACTTGTGCGTTGATTGCACAGATACTTTGCGCCGCGATTTTCCTCCCCCGTTTACGGGGGAGGTGTCGAGGCCGCAGGCCGAGACGGAGGGGGTTCTTTTGCTCGATGTCGACAAACCCCCATCCCCCGCGCGCGAAGGCGCGCAAACCATAAACTGGCCGCGTTCGCGGCCGGGGCCGGTACTTCCCCCATAAATGGGGGAAGGGGGCGCGCGTTGAAATGAGGCGCTAATCCCTCCACCGGTCATCCCGGGCTCCGACCCGGGATCCAATAGGCGGGTGTTGGCTCACGCTGGAAACATTTCTACAATTGGTTTGCGATTGCAGTAAAGATTACGATTTCAGCGCACGTTCACTTGCATTTTTGGGCATATGTTTAGATTCCGCATAGCTTCTCTCAAAATACACGAATCATCCAATTCTGTACTGAACGTAGATAGAGAATCGAAATGAACGACGCAGATATCGACGAAAAACTAAATGAAATTTGGCAAGGGGAACTTCTAGGTCGCCGACAGCAAGCCGATTTGCTCTACAAGTTTTTACAAAACAGGCCAGTCTCAAATAATGAAGATGGGTATGTTCTAAATTTAGATGCAGGTTGGGGAGAAGGAAAAACTTACTTTTTAACGCGGCTTCAAAAGCAACTAGACTGTTTGCAGCATCCGTGCGTCCTAATTGATGCATGGAAGAATGACCATGTCGAAGACCCGTTAATTATGGTTATGTCAGCCATTAAAGGCGTACTTGCATCGAAAGCAGGTGGGGATGCGGAAATTGGCAAGAGCATCGAAAAGTTGAGCGCAGCGGGATTTCGTATTTTGGGGGCGGTCGCTAAAGGTCTGACAAAGACAGCAATTAAGAAATTTATTGGCGAGGGTTTAGAAGAAATCAATGAGATAATGCAAGGAGGTGATGTTGCCTCAAGTGTGATTACGGAAACTAACTCCGAAGTTTCGAAAGAGTTGCAACAAGTTTCCGACGAGCAGCTTAGTGGTTACATGGATAAATTACTTCTTGAGCATGCGCGGGAGTCGGAAACAATAGAGGTGTTTAAGCAAACGTTTAGCAGCTTAATAAGCAAGATATCGGATACGACGCCAACAAAGTTGCCTATGTATATTTTAATTGATGAGTTGGATCGATGCAGGCCCCTTTTTGCTATTGAACTATTAGAGCGTGTGAAGCATTTGTTCGGCATACAAAATACTGTTTTTATAATTGCTACGGATAGTCGCCAATTGCAACACTCAATCTGCGCCGTATATGGTGGGGGATTTGATAGTAAGGCATACTTGAGGCGGTTTTTTAACAAGCGATACGAGTTTCCTGAAGCGGATCGCACAGCTTTGATTGATTTCCTATTTTCCACGCTGGGAGAAAATCGAAGCAAACTAATTCTCCCGAGAAACACTACGCCAGAATATATTTTTAAGCTTTTCGCTGATGCTAATAATCTCACTCCTAGAGACATTGAACAATGTTTTTCAATTTTAGATTCGGCATTGAGAATATGGAGCGATGAAGTCGGTATGCAGATGTTATATTTTCTCGCTTTGACAATCGGGTTTCATCTGCAAGATGACGCGCTGGTAGAGTATTTAGTGTCGCAAAACTCGACGGTGGGTGCCGAGTCTTTTAAGAAATATAAAGACGTAGTTCTATATAAACAAGAGCGGCAGCGCAGCAGGCCGGAAAATGTCCTTTTGGGTAAATTTCTTTCGGCTTACATTCAAAGCTCAAAGGTTCCCTTGCCGAATTTAGGTGATAACCAAGGGCGTCCCGAAGATTGGGTGCTTGAACAGCTCAGAAACGAATTTCAAATGCGATTTAGAGGAATGTATTCGTCGGAAAATCCACCATACTCTGTTTTACGCGATTACCCGAAGATGATTGCAAGCGCCCTGCAGTTTACCAACTAACGCCGCTTCCCCTTCTTCCCCCGCGGCTTGCTCCGCACATTACTCACCGTGCCCTCTGACTTCTTAATCCGTCCCTCTGAATTCGCCTCAACGCGGTTCTCCACCTCATACTGACGGACCATAGGGTCGTCGGCGACGGCGAGTTCGACTTCCTGCAGGCGTTTGATCTCATCGCGCAGGCGCGCGGCGGTTTCGAATTCGAGGTTGGAGGCGGCCTCGCGCATTTCTTTTTCGAGATGAGCGAGGTGGGCCTTGAGGTTATGGCCGGGGCTTCCCTTTTGACCTTCATATTCCGCCTGCTCGTCGGCAAAGCCGGCCGCACCCGGTTTGCCAGTCGGGCGGTAAGTTCTGTGACCCACAAAGGTCTGGCCCATGGCGGCTTTCGCACCTTCATCATCGCTCGACGCGATCTCGGCGATTTTCGCCTTGGTCGATTCCGGCGTGATGCCGTGTTCTTTATTATGCGCCAATTGTTTTTCGCGGCGGCGGTCGGTTTCGCCCATGGCCCGCTCCATGGAGCCGGTGATCTTGTCCGCATAGAGAATAACCCGGCCGTCGACATTTCTGGCTGCGCGCCCGATGGTCTGGATCAATGAGGTTTCCGAGCGCAGGAAGCCTTCCTTGTCGGCGTCGAGGATCGCCACAAGCTGGCACTCAGGAATGTCGAGCCCTTCGCGCAACAGGTTGATGCCCACCAGCACGTCAAAGGCGCCGAGACGCAAATCGCGGATGATCTCGATCCGCTCCAGCGTGTCGATGTCGGAATGCATGTAGCGCACGCGCACGCCCTGTTCATGCATATATTCGGTGAGGTCTTCGGCCATGCGCTTGGTCAGCGTGGTGACCAGCACGCGCCCGCCTTTTTTCGCGATGGTTTTGCATTCGGCAATAACGTCGTCGACCTGATTGGTCTTGTCGCCTGTGACGGGGCGCACTTCGACCACCGGATCGACGAGCCCCGTCGGGCGAATGACCTGTTCGGTGAAGACGCCGCCAGTGCGGGTCAGCTCCCAGTCGCCGGGCGTTGCGGAAACATGCACCGTTTGCGGGCGCATCTTTTCCCATTCCTCGAATTTCAAGGGCCGGTTGTCCATGCAGGAGGGCAGGCGGAAACCATATTCGGCGAGGGTTTTTTTGCGGTTGAAGTCGCCGCGAAACATCGCGCCGATCTGCGGCACGGTGACGTGGCTTTCATCGCAGAAGATCAGCGCGTTTTCCGGCAGATATTCAAACAAGGTTGGCGGCGGCTCGCCCGGCTGGCGCCCGGTGAGATAGCGCGAATAGTTTTCGATGCCGGCGCAGGCGCCCGTCGCCGCCATCATTTCGAGATCGAAGGTGACGCGCTGATCTAGGCGTTGCGCTTCGAGCAGGCGGCCTTCCTCGCGCATGAAAGGCAGGGTTTCGTTCAGCTCTTTCTTGATGCCATTGATCGCCTGGTTCAGCGTCGGGCGCGGCGTCACATAGTGCGAGTTGGCGTAGAGCGTGACTTCTTCGAGGTCGCCGGTTTTTTGGCCCGTCAGCGGGTCGAACTCCATGATGGCTTCGATCTCGTCGCCGAACATGGAAACGCGCCAGGCGCGGTCTTCATAGTGCGCCGGGAAGATTTCGATCGTGTCGCCGCGGGCGCGAAAGGCGCCGCGCGCAAAGGCGTTGTCATTGCGCTTGTATTGCAAGGCCACGAGATCGGCGAGGAGCTTCTTGCGCGAGAGTTCCTGACCGAGCTTTAAGGTGAAGGTCATCGCGGTATAGGTCTCGACAGAGCCGATGCCGTAAATGCAGGAAACCGACGCGACGATGATCACGTCCTCGCGCTCAAGCAGCGCGCGCGTCGCGGCGTGGCGCATGCGGTCGATCTGTTCGTTCACCGAGGATTCTTTTTCGATATAGGTGTCGGTGCGCGGCACGTAGGCTTCGGGCTGGTAATAGTCGTAATAGGAGACGAAATATTCAACCGCGTTGTCGGGGAAGAACGCCTTGAACTCGTTAAAGAGCTGCGCCGCCAGCGTCTTGTTCGGCGCGAGAATGAGCGCCGGGCGCTGCGCCGCCTCGATGATTTTCGCCATGGTGAAGGTCTTGCCGGTGCCGGTCGCGCCGAGCAGCACCTGATCCCAGTCGCCGTCGTGGACGCCTGCGGTCAGCTCCGGGATCGCGGTGACCTGATCGCCAGCCGGTTCGTAATCGGAAACCACGCGCAGGGGCCGCGACTTGCCCGACTTCGCCGGCCGCTCGGGCCGGTGCGGCACCCATTCCGAAAGCTGCACCTTGTCGTGGTAAGCGGCCATCGCCTCGGAGAATCCGCCGGGCGTGATGTCTTCCGCCGCGGTTGTCGGCTGCGCTTTTGGGCGCTTGGCCTTCGGGTCGTATCCGGCCCGGTGCTTGGGGTTGGACTCTGAGGACATGGGGCGAACATAATGCGAACGCCGGGAATTGGAAGGGGGGGGGTGTGGCCGGAGCCGCTCCTGTCGCCTAGGGCGTGCCCGGCGCCCGTATTTTCGAGTTAACCAGCCCGGCGAGATTGCTGAGGGCAACGCGAAATAAATTGCACGTCGACAACCTTGGGCCGCTCGCGTTCATGCGGACAAACAAGGATCGCATTTACTATTTGCAGTTCAATTAATCTTGCCTAGAACAGACTCCGGTTTGGAGTAAAACTTCTCATGTTTGCAATTCCGTCAGCGTTGCAGTTTATGTTTGAGCCGGACGAGACGCCTTGGGCGCCGCTGCCCTATGTTGGTTCCATTCCCAACGTGGATGCAGTCACCAGGATCGACATTGACAGAAATTTCGAGATTTTGACTGGCGAAACTTACTTTGCAAACGAATCTGAACGCTTTCTTTTTGTGTTTTCGAATCTCATCGACATCACCAATGATGGTCTTCTTTGGATACAAAGCTCAACAAATGATGTGACTGCTCTTGGCGGGAGTAATTCAAACATCGTTATCAATAATGGCGATATTGTTGCCTTGTCCAAAACGGAAGCAGCGCGAGGATATGTTGCTACGTGGGGGCTATTAAAAAATTATGGGACGATCAAAGCGATTTCTAACGGTTTTGGCGCGGCAGGTTACGCTAGCCGTTCTAGCCACTCGTGGTCGGGCGATACGGAAAACATCAATGCCGGTACAATTGAGGCTTGGTCCGGTGAATGGAGCGCCGTTGGGGTTACGTTTGTCAATGGAACCGATGGATTTACCAATTCGGGTACAATTTGGGCTCGCGGATACACAGAGGCGGGGGGAGTGTTAGTTCACCTGGGTGGTGACTTAGTTTTGAATAATAGCGGAATTATTGATGTGGACTCGCATACGGCTGGACGAGCATTCGGCGTATGGTCAGTGTCTGCACATTCCACAGCCCAGTTCCAAGTTGAAAATAGCGGCGTCATTCGTGCTGACAACGCGCTTGTCTTTGCACCATTTAACCCTGCTAACCAGATATCGACCATAAACAACACTGCGACCGGAGTAATTGAGGGTCGCATTTGGATGATTGGAACCTTGGACACAATCAATAACGAGGGGATTATAGACGGCGATATCGATTTAGGCGCTGGCGCAGATTATGTTGACAACACGCTCGGCGTAATCTTGGGGTCTATCAATTTGGGAGCGCACGACGACCTTTTTCTAGGCGGGGCCTTAGGGGAAGTTGTTGCCGGCAAATCCGGCAATGACACCCTAATGGGCGGAGGGGGGAATGACGCGCTGACCGATGCCGGCGGCAATGACAGTCTTGATGGCGGTGAGGGAGATGACACGCTTATCGGCGGGATTGGCGCTGACACGCTTGAAGGCGGAGACGATACCGACACAGCAAGCTATGCGCGTTCAAGCGCCGCCGTTGTGATAGATCTGTTGGCAGGGACAGGGAGCGGTGGCGACGCAGCGGGCGATTTGTTGAGCGGCATCGAAAATTTAATCGGTTCTGATTTTGACGATACGCTCCATGGCGACGATGCAGACAATATTTTCTGGGGCGGCGCCGGAGCGGATTCGCTGGATGGCGGCGGCGGGAACGATACAGCGTCTTATGACGGATCGGGTGCTGCAGTTTCTGTAGATCTTTTGAATGCGTTGGCGTCCGGAGGGGATGCGCAAGGCGATGCCCTGACATCAATCGAAAGCCTTATTGGTTCAAAATACGACGATATGCTGGCCGGCGATATTGCCGCGAACGGATTTGAAGGTGGCGGCGGCGCCGACACGCTTTATGGCGATGCGGGCAACGACACGCTTGACGGCGGCGGTGGGGCGGACTTGATCTTTGGCGGTGGCGATGACGACGTGATCATCGGCGGTCTCGGTGCAGATGAACTGCGCGGTGAAGCCGGCAGCGACACGATCGACGGAGGCGGCGGCAAGGACACGCTGATCGGCCGCGAAGGAAACGACTCTCTTTCAGGCGGACTCGATGACGACCGGCTTTTCGGCGGCGACGGAGACGACACGCTGGATGGCGGCGCGCGCGATGATTTCCGTGTGAGCGGTCAGAACGGAAACGACCTTCTCTTTGGCGGCATCGGAGTCGATGAGGTTTTTGGCGGGCAAGGCAATGACACACTGGACGCCGGCGGCGGAAATGATCGCGGGATTGGCGGCGCCGGGGACGATTCCGTTTATGGCGGTGCGGGCGACGATTTTGTCACCGGCGGCGCGGGCGCTGACACGGTGGATGGCGGCAACGGAAACGACACCGTTATCGGCGGCGCCGGAAACGATCTCCTCATCGGCGGCGCCGGCGAGGATAGCCTGACAGGTGGCGATGACAACGATACGCTTCAAGGCGGCAATCTAGGTGATACGCTCAAGGGCCAGAATGGCGACGACGTGCTCATCGGCGGCAGTGGCGACGATAGCCTTGTTGGAGGCGCCGGGAATGACCGTTTCATCTTTGGCGTGGGCGAAGGCGCGGACGTGATTTCTGATTTCACCGCCGGCATGGCCACAGATGACGTAATCGACCTCTCCGGTTTCGTAACCGGTCTTGACGAGTTCTCTGAAGTAATCGCAGCGGCAAGCCAGGTTGGCGCCGATACGGTTATCGATTTTGGTGGTGGTGCAAGCCTCACCCTCCTCGGCGTCGCCACCGGCGACCTTCACAGCGATGATTTTTTATTCACTTAATGGTGTGCGGCCAGCATCCTAAAACCGTGTGCGTGTCTTAGCTATGTAGCGTCGGGGCCAGCGCCAGAATTTGCACGTCCACATCCATGCTGACGAATGCGTCTTTCGAGCCCCTGAACGAGCCTTCGAGCGGTACGGCCTGCGACGGCGTGCGCGCGACGCCAGTGCGGATCAGATTGCCCGACGCAATGAGCCCGTTGGTCGGATCGAACTCGATCCAGCCAGCGCCGGGCAGGAAAACTTGGACCCACGCGTGCGTGGCTCCGGTGCCTTGCAGGGCGCCGCCCTGACTGGCGATGGGGTCGTAAAGATAACCGGTGACGAAACGTGCGGCGAAGCCAAGC
>BQJG01000057.1 GCA_021604585.1 Hyphococcus sp. | reverse complement strand
GCGGGCAAAACCGCCTAAACCTTTGAAGATCGAATGAGGACGACCATGGGCGCGGAGCCGAGAAAACTGCTGCAAGGGACAACTGGCGACTGGGAGGTCGTGATCGGCCTTGAGGTGCATGCGCAGGTCTCATCGAAGTCGAAGCTGTTTTCCGGCGCGTCGGCGGAATATGGCGCGGGCCCGAACGAGAATGTCTCGCTGGTCGATGCGGCCATGCCCGGCATGCTGCCCGTCATCAACAAATATTGCGTCGAGCAGGCGGTGCGGACGGGCTTGGGCCTCAACGCCAAGATCAATCTGTGGTCACGCTTTGACCGCAAGAATTATTTCTATCCTGACCTGCCGCAAGGCTATCAGATTTCCCAGTACAAAGACCCGGTGGTCGGGGAGGGCGAAATCGAAGTGGAACTCGATGGCGGTGAAACGGTCATGGTCGGCATTGAACGGCTGCATCTTGAGCAAGACGCCGGCAAGTCGATCCACGATCTCGCGCCGAAAGAATCTTATGTTGATCTGAACCGCTCTGGCGTTGCGCTGATGGAGATCGTTTCCAAGCCCGATATGCGCACGGCGGAAGAGGGCGCAGCGTATTTTTCCAAGCTGCGCTCCATCGTCCGCTATCTCGGCACCTGCGACGGCAATATGGAGGAAGGCTCCATGCGCGCCGACGTCAACGTGTCTGTGTGTCGGGCGGGCAATTACGACAAGTTTCGCGAGACCGGCGATTTTAAATATCTTGGCACGCGCACGGAAACCAAGAACGTCAACTCGCTGCGCTATGTGCGGCAAGTCATCGACTATGAAGCACGCCGTCAGATCGAAGTGCTGGAAGGCGGCGGGACGATCGATCAGGAAACGCGCTTGTATGATGTAAAGTCCGGAACGACGCGGACCATGCGCTCGAAAGAAGACGCGCATGATTACCGTTATTTTCCGGATCCGGATCTGCTGCCGCTCGAAATCGATCAGGCCTGGGTCGACGAGATCAAGGCGAGCCTGCCGGAATTGCCTGACGCGAAAAAGCGCCGGTTTGTCGCTGACTACGGATTGTCGCCCTATGACGCGGCGGTGCTGGCGGCGGATCAGACAAGCGCGGCGTTTTTTGAAGAAGTGGCCAAATGTGGCGACGGCAAGCTTGCGTCGAATTGGGTGACGGGCGAATTGTTCGGCGCACTGAATAAAGCAGGAAAAGAAATTGACGACAGCCCGGTCAGCGCTGCGCGTCTCGGCGAACTGATCAGCCTCATCAAAGACAGCACCATCTCCGGCAAGATCGCCAAGGATGTTTTTGCACTAATGTTTGAGGGCGAAGAAACCGGCTCACCGGCGGAGATCGTTGATAAGCGCGGCCTGAAGCAAGTCACCGACACCGGCGCCATCGAAAAAGTCGTCGATGATATTATCGCCGCCAATCCGGATCAGGTCGCGCAGGTGAAGGAAAAGCCTAAAACCATGGGCTGGTTCGTCGGCCAGGTGATGCAAAAAACCGGCGGCAAGGCCAATCCGCAGGCGGTGAACGAGATTTTGAAAAAGAAACTCGGCGTCGAATAAGCGCCGATTGAAACGCGCATGTCGTGTCTCGCCGGTTTGCGCGCCGGAAATCTGGGGGAGGGGCATGGCTAACGAAATGAAACTCGATCGCGTCAATCGCTGGCTGACGCTCGGCGCCAATATTGGCGTCGTGCTCGGCCTGATTATTCTGATCATCGAGGTGCGCCAGAACGCAACGCTTACGCGAGCGGCGATGGAGGCGGAGAAAAACGACCGGTTGGCTGTGATCGAGTTGACTCTGTCATCGCCCGCGGCGGCTGTGGTGTGGACGAAATCTGTTCGCGCGCCGGAAGAGTTGAGCGACGCCGAGATCAGAATGGTTGAATCGCATCTGGTGGCGGTCATGCTGCAATGGGACAACATGTTTCAGATGGAGGCGGTGGGACTCGCATCGCGCTCCCGCGTCAAGCAGCACATTCAGAACATGGCGCCATATTATTTCGGCAGTGCCTTCGCCAAGAACTGGTGGACAAATCAAATGGACGGTTGGGCCGGCACGCCCATGATGGAAATCGCGGCGCCGATCGTTGCGGCGGTCGATGAAAACTTCATTGCAAAAAGCCTCGACAATAGCCGCATTGCTTCTGGCGATGTTGCGGCCGACTAGGGGCTGCGAATATGACGCTCAATGATGTTTATCTCGTTTCGCAAATCGCCGCGGCCGTTCTCGTGGCGCCGACCATACTCTATCTCGCGCTGCAGGTGCGTCAGAATACGGTGCAAATGCGCGCCGCCGCGCGATTCCATTGGGTCGAAGCGTCGGGCCAGTTCAATGCACTGGTTGCGGGCGACAAGCCAACTGCGTCGATGTTCCGGCGCGGCTGGGAGAATCCGGATAATCTGGACGATGATGAGCGAATGCAATTCATCGTTCACCTGGGGCAGTTCATGCAGATCTACAGCACCATGTATGAGTTGCATCAGGACAAGTTGCTTCCCGATACACAGTGGCACAATTGCCGGAAGGATATGATCGCTGTCCTGTCCAGTCCGGGCGGCCGCTATGTATGGGAACTATTTGGCAAAAAAGGGCTTGATCCGGCGTTCGTCGCCTATATGGACTCGCTGGGGGATGCGGGCGAATCATCTTTCGATCTCATGAATCTGTAACCTGTGCGTCAAGCCTGACATTTTTGCAAAACTCGTTAGTGTCGCGTTTCGTTCAAATCCGGCCAGTCGGCCAATCAGGGGGCTCCATGATTTTCCGTGCATTTCTAGCTGCTTCAACAGCCATTCTCGCCGCGACCTCGGCGCAAGCGCGCGATCTCACCGAACACGAACAGATGACGCGGGACATCTATGAAAAGGTGATCTCAATCCGCTCGGCGCGCGGTCAGGAACAAGTCCCGGCAGTGGTCGCGTATCTCGTGAGCCAGTTTAAAGCGGCGGGATTTGCGGACAGCGATATTCAGGTCACAGATTACGACGCTGACGGCGAGCACACCCAAGGCTTGATAGTTACTTATCGCGCTGAGGGCGAACCGGTGCACAAACCGATCGTCATTCTCGGGCATATGGATGTGGTCGATGCGCTGGCTGAGGATTGGGAGCGCGCGCCATTCACGCTGACCGAGGAAGACGGCTATTTCTTCGGGCGCGGCACAACCGACAATAAATATGGCGTCACCAACATCACGGCGACCTTTATCCGGTTGAAAAAACAAGGGTGGAAACCTAATCGCGATCTGGTCATCGTGTTCTCCGGCGACGAAGAAACCGGCATGGTCTCGACGCGCGCGCAGGCGGAATATGTCGCTGCGAACATCGATCCCGAATTCGTGCTCAACACGGATGCAGGCGGCGGCGTATTGGCCGATGACGGATCGCCGTTGTATTACGCCGTGCAAGGCGCGGAAAAAACCTTTGCGACGTTTGAGTTGACCGTCACCAATCCTGGCGGGCATTCCTCGCGCCCGCGCGCCGACAATGCGATCTATGACCTCGCCGATGCGCTGAAAAAAATCGAAGCCTATTCATTTCCGGTCCAGTATTCCGATCTGACGCTAGCGTCGTTCAAGGCGTCAGGCGCCGTGACGCCGGGCGAGCTGGGCGAGGCGATGATCGCGTTCTCAGAAAACCCTAAAAACAAGAAGGCGATCAAAATTCTGCGCGCCAATCCCGAAACGGTCGGCACGACCGGCACAACGTGCATCGCGACCATGCTGCGCGGCGGGCATGCGGAAAATGCGCTGCCGCAATCGGCGACAGCGACGGTCAATTGCCGTATCTTCCCCGGCAATGGCGCCGCAGCGACCAAAGAGGCGCTCATGAAAGTCGTCGGCAATGATGATGTTCAGTTCAAACTAATGACCGACGTGACGGAAAGCCCAGAATCGAAACTTCGCCCTGATGTGTTAGATGCGATCAAAGCGTCGCTCGTGGCGCGCGGCGTGGATGCGCCGATCATTCCCTATATGGAATCAGGCGGCACGGACGGCATGCATTACCGCACCAAGGGGTATGACACAGTCGCGATCTCCGGGGCATGGAGCAAGCCTAGCGACATGTTTGCACACGGGTTGAACGAGCGCTTGTCAGTGGATGCTTTCTATGGCGGCCTTGATCACTGGGATGCCGTCTTGAAGGCGCTGGCCGGCGGCGAATAGGCGCCCGTTGCCTGTCATCAAAGGTGTGAAGTCTTGTGGCTGGACGTTGTGGGCGCCTGCCCTGTATCTTGCACGCGGGTGTGATTGTCGTCACTGAACAGGCTGCGATGACCGCTTAAGTCGCGCTTCGCAAAAGGAGAAACCCATGACGAAAAAATTCGACAGCATTCTCGGCACCATCGGCAACACGCCGGTGATCCGCATCAACCGCCTCGCGCCGGACGGCGTGAACATGTACGTGAAATTTGAAGCGTTTAACCCGCTCGGTTCGGTGAAAGATCGCCTCGCGCTTGGCGTTATCGAAGCGGCGGAAAAATCCGGCGATTTGAAACCGGGTCAAACGGTTGTTGAAGCAACGAGCGGCAATACTGGCATCGGCCTCGCCATGGTTTGCGCCGCGAAGGGCTATCCGCTGGTCGTCACCATGGCGGAAAGCTTTTCGGTGGAGCGCCGCAAACTGATGCGTTTTCTCGGCGCCAAGGTCGTGCTCACCCCGGCGAAAGAAAAAGGCACTGGCATGGTCGAGAAAGCAAAAGAGCTGGCCGCCAAAAACGGCTGGTTCCTGACCCGGCAGTTTGAGAATGAAGCCAATCCTGACATGCATGAACGCACGACGGGCCGTGAAATTATGGAAGCCTTCAAAGGCGAGAAGCTTGATTACTGGGTGACGGGGTTTGGCACGGGCGGAACGCTCACGGGCGTTTCGCGGGTTTTGAAAAAGGAAAGCCCGGACACCAAGATCATCGTTTGCGAGCCTCCCGACGCAGCGATGCTTTCGAGCGGCGCTTCGCAATCGCGCAACGCTGACGGCAGTCCGGCTGCGTCGCACCCCGCCTGGACGCCGCATCCGATCCAGGGATGGTCGCCGGACTTCATACCGAAGATTACATCTGAAGCGGTCGATGCTGGCGTCATCCATAAAGTGATCAAGACGCCGCCCGCTGAAGGCATTAAGTGGTCGCAAGCGCTGGCGAAAAAGGAAGGCATTTTTACGGGCATTTCGGCGGGGGCGACTTTTGCCGGCGCCATTGAAATCGCCAAATCGGCGCCGAAGGGAGCGACCATTCTCGCCATGCTGCCGGATACGGGCGAACGCTATCTGTCGACGCCGCTTTTCGCCGATATTGAGGCGGAGATGAGCGCGGAAGAGATTGAAATCGCCAAATCGACGCCTGGATACCAGCTTGCTTCGTAACGCCTCGCGCGAAATTGATGCTGGAGCCCCCCCGCGAGGACGGAAAAAAGCGTATAGTTCCGGTCAGTTGACGCCGACGGCGTCGATATCTCGGGCGGGGGCCACAAGGAGGATAAGCTATGAAGGGCAAACTTGCATTCGCATTTTGCGCAGCCGTCGGCGTTCTTGGCGCCGTTTCCGCGCAAGCAAAGAATGAAATGTCTGACAAGGTTGCGGCGAAACTGGCTGGATTTGAATCCACCGGTGAGACCACATCCTGCCTCAGCACGACGCAAATCCGTTCGATCAACGCGCTGGACGATTGGCGTTTTTTGGTGCGCGCAAATGGCGGTGATTATTATCTAAATGAAGTCTCCAACCGGTGCAGCGGCGCAGCCCGCGGCAACAACAGACTGCAATACACCATGTCTGGCAGCCAGCTTTGCCGTAACCAGATCATCACCATCGTCGACAATTCCAGCGGCATGACCGTCGGTTCTTGCGGCCTTGGCTCCTTTGAAAAACTGGAGAAGGCGCCGGCCGAGTAATCTTCAGCTCAAGCGATTTAGATTTCCATAAGGACGTTCACATGCGTTTCACTCGAACTCTCGCGATCACTGCCGGCGTTCTTGCAGCCGGCGCCCTCAGCGCCAGCGAGGCGAGCTCCAAGGCTGACAAGGCGCAGGAAGAGTTGTCGAAATACGAAAAAACCGGCGACTCCGTTTCCTGCCTGATGCTGCGCAGCATTCGCGACACCGATATTCTTGATGACTTCACCATGCTGGTGAAGGCGTCCGGCAAGACTTATCTCAATGAGATGAGCGGGCGCTGTTCCGGGCTTGCACGCGAGGGACGCTACGTTCACAGAGCTGCGGGTTCCGGCATGTGTCAGGGCGACATCATCCAGGTGATCGATTCTTTTGGCACCATGCGCGGCTCGTGCAGTCTCGGCGAATTTGAAGAACTGTCGGAAATCGATCAGGCGCAATAACGCTTTTAGGCTCAAACCGCCTTATAACCCCGTCAGAGTCGATCGCTCTGGCGGGGTTTTGTTTTTACACGGACGATTTTGAAGAATTAACAAATCCTTTTTAAGCCGTAAATTTTTCCATAATGCTGGATTAACCGGATTTTAGCTTCAAGGCACCCATCCTTGCCATGGTTAATCCGTTCGCATCGGTTGCGGGCGGCTCGAATTGCAAGGGGCTACAAAATGACAATCGCACTGGGTGTGGAAACGCTGGAGACGGCCGAACAGTTATTGAGCGATATGGAAATGTATCGTCTGGGGCTTGCGGCTTCGACAGGTGGTGATGAAGGCGGCTTTGATCTCATCATTGCTCATAAATGGTTCAACCTCGCAGCGATGCAGGGAAATCTTGAGGCGCGGGCTTATCGTGCTGAACTCGCCAATGAGATGACGGCGGAAGAAATCGCGGAAGCACAGCGTCTTGCGCGCGAATATCTTTCCACGCACCGCGCCCGGCCTAACGCCTAAACTTTCAGGTTGCCTAAATCTCGCCGCGCGTTGGGCGAGCGCCGGAAGCGGATGCTGCGCCTAGTGTTTGTGAGGCGATGCGCCGGAAGGTTTGTTTCTGGGCATTGTCCAGATTGGCGAAGCTGGGGCGCTTAACCCCGCGCAACGCGGCGCGCTGGTCAGCGTTCATTTCCCGCCAAAGTTTTTTCCGCTCCGCCCGATATTGAGCGCGGCCTGCAGCATCCATCGCCAGATAGCGTTTCGCCGTTTCCGCCTCGATCTGGCGCGACTGGGCGAGGCGCAGCTGCGATTCAAAAAATTCCGCCGCCAGAACGTCGAGCAGACCGTCCGTTTGGGGCAGGGATGCAGGCTGGGCTGAAACAGGCGAGCGCATGGCGGTTTGGGCCGCCGCTTGAGTTGGCGCTGACCCATAATCTCCAGCCTGCGCGCTGAAGGAGCCGCACAGGGTCAAGGCGAAAGCCGCTGAAAACAAGAAAACTCTGCGCAAAACTGGAAAACCCCCAAGGCCAGACAGCAATCTTACAAGGCAGCTATTTCCAGCTGCTGAAAGGGAATGTCGCAAATTAGTCAATTCCGGTAAATCAGGATTGGCGAATAGGGGAAAAATTCCGGCATCGGGCCGGTCATGGCCTTGCCAACTGGGTCTGGCTGGCTTAGACGACCGGGCTTCCCATCAATGCGCCCGCGCATCAGGGGCTCTTGCCCTGCCTGTCGCGGCGACCAGACATAGACGATTTAGAGGTTATCCATGGCCGTCCCCAAGCGAAAAACAACACCGTCCAAACGGGGCATGCGCCGCAGCCACGACAAGCTTTCTGGCGCGAGCTACATTGAGGACAAGGATTC
Organism: Hyphococcus sp.; assembly: GCA_021604585.1. Taxonomy (GTDB): domain Bacteria; phylum Pseudomonadota; class Alphaproteobacteria; order Caulobacterales; family Parvularculaceae; genus Hyphococcus. The sequence continues at coordinate 13,211 of BQJG01000057.1, read as the reverse complement.
GGGCGAGCTTCGCCGTCCGCATCATATCGACCTGAAAACCGGCAAATATCGCGGCCGTCAGGTTCTTGAGGCAAAAGACGACTAGAGACCGTTCCGTTCTCAGTCCAAGAATTCATGCGCCGCCCTTTGGGGCGGCGTTTGCCTTTTTAAGGCTCGCCCGTTTATGCTGACTTACGGGTGTGGGGCCTGCAGAGGGAATTTGGGCATGAAGATCGTTAAGCTCGCCGCGGCGCCGGCTTTTATCCTGCTGGCTGGCTGCGTTACTTATCCCTATCAGACGGCCTTTGACTCCTGCGACGCGGAAGCGGGCGCGTGTTATCGCTATTGCGAGGATATCGTCGACAGCGACTATCAGCTGGGCGCGTGTCACAATGAATGTGACAACGACGCCAATCAGTGTTTCGCCAGCGCCTATGACAGCTATTCTTACGGCGGTTCGGCCTATGGCGGGTCTTATTATCAGCCATCATGGCCATGGCGCGGACGCTATGGCGCCTGGGGCCCAACCAACGGCTACTATTTCGATTTCAGCTATTATGGCGGTTCGCATGGCTATGACCGCCCGAGACGCGGTCGCGGGCATGGGGGAGGCCGGGGCGGTCATGGCGGCGGAAGCCATGGAAGCGGAGGCCATGGAAGCGGAGGCCATGGAGGCGGAAATCAAGGAAGCGGAACCCCGCCAAATGACGGCGGCGGCCAGCGCCCGCCACGCGGACCGCGCGGTGGCGAGGACGTAGATCAAACCGGCGACTATCCAACGCCGAACCGTAAAGACCGCACAGCCCCGCCCCTGCGCCGCAGAGAGGCGCCGCCGCAGAACACAACGCCGCCGCCATCCAGACGTGCAGCCCCAGCGCCAAGCTCAACACCACCGCCAACTCAACAAGCTGCGCCGCAGCCGGCGCCCCAGACAGCGCCTCCGCCAACGCAACCGGCGCCCGCGCAGCGACCAGGAAAGCCGAAGAGTGAGCGCGGCTCGCCGCGCACCAGTCAACCAGAAGACTATTAGAGTTCATGCGATGAGGCGGGCGCGCCGTTGCGCTGGCGCGCTGTAAGTCTATAGAGGCTCCATCATCACCAACCGGAGCCTTTTCGCATGACCGCAATCGCCGATATTTTCGCCCGTGAAATCCTCGACAGCCGGGGCAATCCGACCATCGAAGTCGATGTCACGCTGGAAGACGGCTCAATGGGCCGCGCAGGCGTTCCTTCGGGCGCGTCCACCGGCGCCCATGAAGCGCATGAGCTTCGCGATGGCGGCAAGCGTTATGGCGGCAAGGGCGTTTTGAAAGCCGTAGAAGCGGTGAATGGCGAGATCTTCGATGCGCTTTCAGGCTTCGAGGCGGAAGAACAGACGCTGATCGACGAGACCATGATTGCGCTCGACGGGACTGAAAACAAAAAGCGTCTCGGCGCGAATGCAATACTCGGCGTTTCGCTGGCGGTGGCGAAAGCTGCAGCTGATGCGTCGGCTTTGCCGCTTTATCGTTATGTTGGCGGCGTCTCGGCGCGTGTCCTGCCGGCGCCGATGATGAACATCATCAATGGCGGTCAACATGCCGATAATCCAATCGACATTCAGGAATTCATGATCATGCCGCTCGGCGCCGAGACTTTCGCCGACGCATTGCGCATGGGTGCGGAAGTCTTTCACACGCTGAAGAAAGGTCTCCAGAGTGCGGGTCACAACACCAATGTTGGCGACGAAGGCGGCTTTGCTCCGGGGCTTAAATCGACCGATGACGCGCTTGGCTTTATTATGAAAGCGGTCGAAGGGGCGGGCTATCGCCCTGGCGAGGAAATTTTCGTTGCGCTCGATGCGGCGTCCACGGAGTTTTACAAGAACGGCAAATACGAACTCGCAGGCGAGGGCAAGTCGCTCGATGCGGGCGGCATGGCGAATTACTACGCCGATCTCGTCGCGCGCTACCCGATTGTTTCCATCGAAGACGGCATGGCTGAAGATGACTGGGAAGGCTGGCGCGCGCTGACCGAAATGATCGGCGACAAGTGCCAGCTTGTGGGTGATGATTTGTTTGTCACCAATGAAAAGCGTTTGCGCACGGGCATCGAAAAGGGCTGCGCCAATTCGATCCTCGTGAAAGTCAATCAGATCGGCACGCTGACCGAAACGCTGGCGGCGGTCGATGTCGCGCATCGTGCGAGCTATACGGCTGTGATGTCGCACCGCTCGGGTGAGACCGAGGACGCCACCATCGCCGATCTCGCGGTGGCGACCAATTGCGGTCAGATCAAAACCGGTTCGCTGGCGCGTTCAGACCGGCTTGCGAAATACAATCAGTTGCTGCGTATCGAACAGGAACTTGACGACATGGCCCGCTATGCCGGCGCAAACGCATTTGGACGGTAAGCGGTTGAGCGGCCCCCACATCAGACCTGCGACGAACAAGGACTGTGCGAAAGTCCGGGCGCTGATTTTTGCCGTGCTTGATGAGTACGGGCTTGAGCCCGCGCCGAAAACGACAGACCGCGACCTCGACGATATCGAAACCTTCTATGCTGGCGGCGCATTCGATGTGCTCGAAACGGCGGAGGGCGATATTATCGGCACCGTCGGTTTGTGGCCCCTGAAAGGAGATGGGGGAGACGGCGCGGTCGAGCTTCGCAAAATGTATCTGAAAGAGAGTGCGCGCGGCCGGGGGCATGGCAAAAAGCTGCTGACCCACGCCATTAAGCGTGCAAAGGAGCTGGGGTTTACGCGCATCGAGCTGCAAACGGCGCGCGTTCTTGAAGAGGCGCTAGGGCTCTACGCAAAATACGGCTTTGAGCATTCGGAAACGGCGGCGCTCGAACGCCGTTGCGATCAGGCGCTGGCGCTGAAGCTGTAATGGCTGCGCTTGAAATCATCGTCATTCGATTCCGCCAGCGGAATGATTCGCTGCATTAACGAATCATTAACCAAGTTTGATTCTTTTGAAACGCAACCAGAAAAAGAACTCAATTATGTTGCGTATTCGCTTCCTGCTCGACATCGCGTTTCCGGCGCTCGTCATGTGTTTGACGGCGATCCTGCTCTATAGCGCCGTGGTCAGCGATACGGGCTATCGCGCGCTGGCCAAGCTGCGCCATGACGAGGCGGAAAAAGCCGCCACGCTGGATGGGCTGACGGCCCGCCGTCAGGAGCTCGAAAAACGGGCGAACCTGCTCAATTCCAAGTCCCTCGACCCTGATCTCCTCGATGAGCGGATCCGCGCCATTCTCGGTTATTCCCGGGAGGGGGACGTGGTGATTTCCCGCCGTGAACTCGACCGCCTGCTGGAATCTTCAGGAAACTAGCCTTTCGGCCGTCTGCAGCGCGGCATTTGCCCGGTTCAACTTGTTCGCCAGCCTTCGCCCGCGTAAGAGGAGGGGCCCGCGTAAGAGGGGGCGAAATTTGCTGGAGACATCTGAATGGCCGCCGACGCTCAAGCCCCTAGCCAACCGAAAACCAATCTGACCGCGACGACAGAAGAGCTGCTGCAATATTACCGCGATATGCTCCTGATCCGCCGCTTTGAAGAGCGCGCCGGCCAGCTTTACGGCATGGGTCACATTGGCGGCTTCTGTCACCTCTATATCGGTCAGGAAGCGGTGGTCGTCGGCATGGAGGCGGTGAAGGAAAAAGGCGATCAGACGATCACCGGCTATCGCGATCACGGCCACATGCTTGCCTGCGGGATGGAGGCGAAAGGCGTGATGGCCGAGCTCACGGGGCGCGAAGGCGGCTATTCAAAAGGCAAGGGCGGCTCCATGCACATGTTCTCCAAAGAAGCGGAGTTCTATGGCGGGCATGGCATTGTCGGCGCGCAAATCCCGCTTGGCGTCGGGCTCGGTTTCGCCAATCGATATCGCGGCGAAGCCAAAGTCAGCTTCACCTATTTCGGCGACGGTGCATCGAACCAGGGCCAGGTGTTCGAGGCCATGAATATGGCGCAACTGTGGAAACTGCCGGTCGTCTTCATTATCGAAAACAACCACTACGCCATGGGCACGAGCGTGAAGCGCGCGCATTCGGAAACTCATCTTTTCCGCCGCGGCGCCGCCTTCGGCATTCCCGGCATGGAAGTCGACGGCATGGACGTGCTGGCGGTGCGCGAGGCCGGCCGTCAAGCGGTTGAACATGCGCGCAGCGGCGAGGGGCCTTATGTGCTCGAAATGAAGACCTATCGCTATCGCGGCCATTCCATGTCCGACCCGGCGAAATATCGCACGCGCGAGGAAGTCGATGAAGTTCGCGAGCACAACGATCCCATTAAACGTTGCGAACAGCGGCTGAAGAATAACGGCTTCGACGATGAAGCCGCGCTGAAAGAGATCGACAAAGAACTGAAGGCGATCGTCAAGGAAGCGGCGGATTACTCATTGGAGAGCCCGCTGCCGGAAGAGAACGAACTTTACACCGATATTTACGCGTAAGAAAAACGCGACGCTTTCAGGAAATCCAACTCCGGATGCGTCTCGCCGTTCAGCGCCAGATCCGTGAGCGCTTCGCCAAGCACAGGCGCAAACTTGAACCCATGTCCCGATAGCCCGATCGCGAAGGATATTTCTTCGCAATCGGGGTGCTTATCGATGATGAAGTGTCCATCCGGGCTCATCTCATAAAGACAGCTCTGTTGTTTTGAGATTGCGGGAGAAAGACCCGGAGTCCGGCGGCGCATAAACGCTTCGGCATCTTCGCGGGCCAGTTGCGCCGCTTCCGGTGCGCCGTCTTCGGCAGCGCTCACCCATGCGCCGCCCGTATGTTCGCCGAGTTTGACGCCGTCTTCGTCAATGGCCGGAAACCCATAATAAAAACGCCCGTCCTGTTCTTCGACGCCGAACGGGATAAAACCATTGGAGAATCGATGCCGGTCATCGCCAGGTGCGGTCCAGAACAAGGCTTTTCGCATGGGTCTGACGAGCGCGCCGGCGCGGCCGAGCAGGCCGGATGCGTAGGCGCCCGGCGCCATGACGACACGGTCAAACGAGAACGCGCCGGTTTTTGTTTCGAGTTCAATTTGCGAGCCCATCTTACGCCACGATAAAACTGGCGTGTCCTCACGAACAGCCGCGCGCCGCTGGCGGGCGCAATGGGCGAAAGCCGCGCATGCCAATGAAGCATGCAAAAAACCCGCTTCCGGTTCGATGAACGCATCCATGTCGTCATCAAGCGAGAGCCAGCTAAAACGCTCGCGGACATGTGTTTGAGTCAGCCGCTCGATGGGAAGGTTGTGCTGTCCCGCGGCGCGGAGCGTGCCGGCAATCAACTCAGCATCCGGACGGCCCGCCATTAATACGCCGCACAGATTCAACAGCGGCGTCGCGCACTCAGCTTCCAGATTTCGCCACAGGGCGGCGGCGCGCTTCAACAGAGGCACATAGTCGTCATGTTCAAAATGGGCGGTGCGAAACAGCCGCGTCGGGCCATGTGAACTGCCGAGCTCATGGCCAAACTCGAATTGCTCGAACAGCGTCACCTTTGCGCCGCGCTTCGCCAGCGCATAAGCCGCCGCCAGTCCGGTGACGCCGCCGCCGATCACGGCGCAGTTCGCCCGTGTTTTCCTCATTACTCACGCCCCTCGACAGGGAGTATAGAGGGGCTTTTCTTTGCACGAAAGCGCGAAACCTGTCACAGCAACACAATGCAGAACCCCGTTCCGGTCGAGAAACAAAAGGCGTCCCCAGCAAGGGAGCTGGTGTTGCTACATATTTTTCCGAGCTTTTCTTATGGCGGTCAGCAGGCGCGCCTCGCCGCGCTCGCCCGCGGATTGGGGCGCGGATACCGGCATTTTGTGGTGGCGCTCGACGGCGACCACGCGGCGCGCGCCTTGTTTACGCGTGACATCAAGGCCTCGTTCAGCACGCTCAAGATGAAAAAATCTTCCGGCCTCAGCCCGTCCAATATCTGGCGGCTGCGAAGGATCATCAAGGAGATATCTCCCGATCTTCTGTGCACCTATAATTGGGGTTCAATCGAAGCGGTCATTGCGAATGGTTTTACCGCCAAGGCTCCGCATGTGCATTTTGAAGACGGGTTCGGCCCCGGAGAGGCGCTCGATAACCAATCCAAAAGACGCGTGATGGCCCGGCGGTTTCTGTTGAAGAATGCAACTATTGTCGTGCCTTCGACCGGGCTGGAGCGAACGGCCGCCGAGCAATGGAAACTGAAACAGGTGCGCCGGATCGAGAATGGCGTTGATTTTGATCGTCTACAGATCGGCCAGCGCGCTCACAGTGCATCGCTTATTGTCGGATCATTGGGCGCTTTGCGGCCAGAAAAAAATTATGCACGCCTGATCGCCGCTTTTATTGCAGCAGACCGGTCAAAAGGCGCGCGGCTTGAAATTGTCGGCAGCGGCCCGGAGCACGACCGATTGAGGGCCATTGCGCGCGATGACGATCGCATCTCGCTCCCCGGTCCGAGCAGCAAACCGGCGGAGGTGTATGCAAAATTCGACATCTTCGCCCTGTCGTCAGATACAGAACAAGCGCCGATCAGCCTCATGGAGGCAATGGCGGCCGGGCTGCCGGTTGTGGCGACGAAGGTCGGCGACATTGCGGATATGGTGGCGGAAGAAAACCTTTCTTACATCACCCCGCCTGGAGATGACGAAGCCTATACTCATGCGCTTGCGCAATTATTGCAAAACCCTTCAGCACGGGCTGCAATCGGCGCCGCAAACCGGAAAAGAGCAAAAGAAGCGTTCTCCCTCGACCGGATGGTTGACGCCCATCGCTTGTTGTATCAACAAGTTATGGAGCGATGATCGAGATTTCCATATCCCCTTTGCAAGACCGCACTCAGTTTCTTGCAGACTGGAAAGCGCTTTATGCGCGCGCTGTGGACCCAAGTTTTTTCCAGTCGCCGGCATGGATGCAGGCATGGACGGAAGCGGCCTCACAAAAAGCGGAGCTGCGCCGCATTGAAGCGCGGCGAGGCGATATGTGCGTGCTCCTGGGCGCGTTCACGCTAGCCCCGCGCAAGCCCTCCTTTGCCGGACTGCGGGAGACATGGTTTCAACAAACAGGCGAGCCCGCTTATGATTCCATCTATGCGGAATATGTTGATTTTCTTTGTGATGAGAGCGTCAGTCACGATATCCGCCGCGACGCGGTGTGCGCCATATTGAACGCGTGTGACGCCGACAGTTTTGTGTTCTGTAATCTGCACCGGAAAATGTCGGCGGCGGTGTTTTCCGCAGCAGCGGTTTGCGAGCTGTCCGGGCGGGTGCTCAGCGAACAGCCTGTTTATGTGTGCGATCTCGGCGGCGATGCGTTTATGACGACGCTGAGCAAATCCTTGCGCGCAAAAATCTCACGCTCCTTGCGACTCTATGAAGAACGCGGTCCGCTGACAGCCTTTATCGCAAAAACCGAAGCAGAAAAGGTGAGCGCCTGGGACGGGTTGAAAGCATTGCATAAGGCAGGCTGGGAGGCGCGCGGCGAGAAAAGCGTTTTTGAAAACCGCCGGCTTGTTGAGTTCCACGAAACACTGGCTCGCTATGCGCCCGCCGCATTGCATTTATTTGAAGTAAAGGCCGGCAGCGAAACCATCGCTGTGCTCTATAATTTCGTGCATGGCGACAGGGTGATGAATTATCAGGGCGGCTTCAAGTATGAAGAAGACAACCGGCTGGCGCCCGGGTTTGTCGCCCATGTGCTCGCCGCACAACACTATCAGGATGCGGGCTTTACAGTTTATGATTTGCTGGCGGGCGAGGCGGAGTACAAATCGCGCCTTGGCCGGGTTGATGAAACGCTGACGTCGCTTGTGGTCGAGCGCTCGACCTGGCGGAACAAGGTGCGGGCAATGTTGAAACGTTAGCGGCCGGTGCTGCGAAGAAACGCGTCAAACATGACGACGCTCCATAATTCCTGCGCGCAATCTGCGCCGCCGCTTTGATGCAGACTCATCATGCGTTCCACATATTGTTGGTCGAACACGCCGCTTTCGCGCCAGTGGCGAGACGCGTTGAGCCGCAAAGAGGGATTGTTATGGGCGCGGCGCATCCATGCGCTTAAGGGCGGGGCAAAGCCCTGTTTTTTACGGGCGATGAACTCGGCCCCGAGACGCGAGGCAAAGGCGTCTTTAAGCACGCGTTTGCCAACTTTCCCATCGAATTTGTAGTCAGGCGGCAAGGCGCCAGCCCATTCAACGATCTTATGGTCGAGCAGCGGCGGCCGCACTTCAAGGCCATGCGCCATTGAAGTGCGGTCGACTTTTGTCAGCATGCGTCCCGGCAACCATGTCATGAGGTCGGCATATTGCGCGCGCGACAACGGATCGTGTGCATCCGACATGTCCATCGTATCGGCAATGATCTGTTCTGGCCGGTAGCCGCCAAGCGTCCGCCGGAAATCTGCGTTCAACATCGCATTGATGCGTGACGGCAGATTAATGGCGGCGGCGGCGGCGTAGCCTTGTGCGCTTGATCTCGCCAGCGCCTGCAACGTTGTTTTTGCACGCATTTGCGGCGGCGCCCAATCCAGTTTTGGATAGAGCGCGCCGAGAGGACCAAATAGTGCGGCGCGCACAGGGCCCGGCGCGAAGCGGCGCAGCCGCTCTTCAGCCATAAAGAAGCGGTAGCGCCGATAACCGGCGAAGATTTCGTCGCCGCCATCGCCGGAGAGCGCGACGGTCACATGGCGGCGCGCAATCTCGGCCACCTGATAGGCGGGAAAGGCAGATGCATCGGCGAAAGGCTCGCCCATGGCGGCGGCGACTTTGTCGATCAGCGCGAGTGAATCGACGCTCGCATTGGCGACATAATGACGGGCGCCAAACTGGTCTGCGATCATCCTTGCCGCGTTGCGCTCATCATGGCTGGCTTCGTCGAATCCGACCGTGCAGGCGGTGATTGAGCCGCCCGCTTGTGACATGGAGGAAACCACGCTTGCAGAATCGACGCCGCCAGAAAGAAACGCGCCGAGCGGAACGTCGGACATCATTTGAGCGGCGACGGCCCCATCCACATGAGCGCGCAACATCTCGGTTGATTCTTCATAAGCGGGCGCGCCGCCATTTGCGAAAACCGGGCGCCAATATCGTTCAAGTCGCAGCGCGCGGCTTTGTTCGGCGATCAGGTAATGACCCGCAGGCAATTTGTTGACGCCGCGATAGATGGATTTTGGATCTGGCACATAGCCGTAGTAAAAATAGTCAGCGATGGCGCGCGGATCGAGGCTGAGGTCAATGAGTCCTGAGGCGGCGATGGCGCCGATTTCGGAAGCAAATAGCAAAAACCCGTCATTGGTTTGCGCATAATATAGCGGCCGTTCGCCAAGCCGGTCGCGTGCGAGCGTCAACCGCCGCGCTTGCGGTTCCCACAAACCGAACGCAAACATGCCGCGCAAATCATGCAGGAAAGCGACGCCGGAAAGCGCCAGCCCTTCGGCCAGCACCTCGGTATCCGATCGTGTTTTCCACTCAACGCGGGCGCGCAGGTCTTTCGCGAGCGCCTGATAGTTGTAAATCTCGCTGTTGGTCGTCAGCACCGCGCCGCCGGTTTGCGCATGAAAAGGTTGCGCGCCGCCGGTGCGGTCAATAATGGCGAGGCGGCGATGGCCAAAACCAACACCGGGCGCGAAGTAATATCCTTCGCCGTCTGGTCCGCGATGAGCGAGGGCGTTGGTCATGCGCGCCAATGCGCCGCGATCAATCTCGCGAACACCGTTCAGGTCGACAATGCCTGCTATGCCGCACATTTATGAGCTGGCGCCGCCATGGCGCTTGCGCCAGCTTGTGAAACTTTCAACGTCGCCAGTGAAATTTCGGATCCGCTGTAACGCTTCAGACGGCGCGCCAACATAGTCCGACCCGATCATGATCACTCCGCCCGAAGGATTGCGTCCGCGCAGCTTGCCCTTCATCTGCGCCCATTTGAAAGCAATCCTGTCCGTATAAACGGCGTCGCCGCGCCAGTACACTGTAGCGACCAGCAACCGTCTGCGCTCAGGACCAGCAAGAACGGCGAGCGGTACCGGCTTTGAATCGCCAAAAAGGTAAACAACCTCTCGCAGCTCTGCAATTTGCCGCCAGTCGCGGCCATCGGCGGGCGCGTTCAACGCATTGACGATTTCCCGGCCCGGGCGGTCCTGCACAATATAAGCTTGGGACATATAAACGCGTTCGCCATACCGGTCATAAGTCGCCGCGCTGGTGCTGTCGGCGTTCAGGGATGGCGTCCAATTTTCCGGAGCGGGAAGGATGCGCCAGCCCGGTGCGCTCCAGGCAAGGTTGTGCGGCGGCGCTGGCGGCGTCGAGGTGTTGTCGACAACGAATGCAGCATAGGCGGAAGCGGCGAGCACGGGAAGGAGCGCCAGACCGGAAACCAGTGCGCGCCACGAACGGCGGGGCGCAATAGGCGCATGCTCCGGGCCGACGCTTTTGGGATTGCGCATCTTTGCGCCAATCCAGAACAGCAGGAAAAAGATCGCGCCGTAAAAAACAAATCCGATCGCCAGATGATCGGCGCCGACGGCGAACCGCATATTGCTGAGGGTTGCGATCAGGATCAGGGCAAAGGCGCGCAGAAAATTGGCGATGATGGCGACGAGCGCTGCGATGACGATAAAGGCGGCTCGCACCCGCTGATTATGCAAGGTCTGGCAAGCATACACGCACGCGATCATCAGCGCCGCCAGGAGGAAGTTCAGCCCCGCACACGCGCTGGCGATTTCAAACACGCCGCTCTTGGTTGTGATGAGGACGCCGTCAAGCGCCGCCGCCATTCCGAAAAAATTGAGCAAACCAACAACGGCATGCGCGGTGATTTGCTGCAGGACCGGAATGAGGACTTCTCCGAACGGAACCATGAAATAGAGAAAGAGGAGCGGCAGCGCCCACACGCGCAGCGCATTGGCGCCGAAGACGACGCCTGCGCCGGCGATCAGCAGACTAACAAAAGCGATCTGTTCGATCAGCGCGACGCCTGCCGCATGACCGGCGAGCCAGAGCATGGCTGCGCCCGCGACCGCCGCAAGACTGAGCGGTCCGCTTGCGGGAGTCATGTGCGGACGCGACATGATCATCCAGAGGGCAAGCGGCGCCACGACAATGCCATGATGATAGCTTGATGAAGAAAGCCACGTTTGCGCCATGGTGAAGGCGGTCGGTTGCAGCGCAAGCACGCAAAGCGCGGCGTACACGCCGTAAAGCGCGACGGGACCGGTCCAGCCGCTGCTTTTCGCATGGGGTAATTCGGCGGCGAGAATGGCCATCATTCTTCCGGCGTTGCCTCTAAGGCCCGCAGACTAAAGGGACGGCGTTTCCGTTTTGTTAAGAATAGCCGCCGCCGAACGCCATCCTAGCGGTTTTTGCGCCCTTCAATCAGGGCGTCCACCACGCTTGGGTCCGCCAATGTCGATATATCGCCCAGCGCGGAGAATTCATTCTCGGCGATTTTCCTCAGAATACGGCGCATAATCTTGCCGGACCGGGTCTTGGGCAAGGCTGGCGTGAAGTGAATGTGGTCGGGTTTGGCGATAGGGCCGATCTCGCGGCGCACCACGTCGATGATTTCTTTTTCCGTTTCCGCAGAAGGTTCTTTGCCGGCGAGGAGGGTCACATAGGCGTAAATGCCCTGACCTTTAATGTCATGCGGATAGCCGACCACCGCGGACTCGACCACGGCGCCATGTTCGTTGATCGCCGCCTCGACTTCCGCCGTGCCCATGCGGTGACCGGAGACATTGATGACGTCATCGACGCGGCCGGTGATCCAGTAGAACCCGTCCTCATCGCGCCGCGCGCCATCGCCGGTGAAATACATTCCCGGATAGGTTTTGAAATAAGTGTCGATGAAACGCTGATGATCGCCGTAAACGGTGCGCATCTGGCCCGGCCAGGAATCGGTGATGACGAGATTGCCTGAACAGGCGCCGTCGAGAAATTCTCCATTGGCGTCGACAATGGCGGGAAACACGCCGGGCAAGGGCAGGGTCGCCGAACCGGGCTTTAAGTCGGTGGCGCCCGGCAGCGGGGAGATCAATATGCCGCCGGTCTCCGTCTGCCACCAGGTGTCGACAATCGGCAGCTTGCTGTCGCCGACAATGCGATGATACCAGTTCCACGCCTCCGGATTGATCGGTTCGCCGACCGAACCAAGCAAGCGCAATGACTCGCGGCTGGTGGATGAGACGCAGGCGTCGCCTTCGCGCATCAAAGCGCGTATCGCCGTCGGCGCGGTGTAGAAAACATTCACTTTGTGCTTGTCGATCACTTTCCAGAAGCGCGATGCGTCCGGATAGGTCGGCACGCCTTCAAACATCAGGGTTGTCGCGCCATTGGCGAGGGGGCCGTAAACGATATAGCTGTGGCCGGTGACCCAACCCACATCGGCGGTGCACCAGAAGATTTCACCGGGGCGGTAATCGAACACGATCTCATGGGTGTAGGCGACATAGGTCAGATAGCCGCCAGTGGTGTGCAACACGCCTTTCGGCTTGCCGGTAGAACCAGACGTATACAGAATAAACAGCGTGTCCTCGGCGTTAATTTCTTCCGCCGGGCAATCAGGCGACACATCATTGCGCGCTTCGCCATAATAATAGAGATCGCGTCCGGGCTTCATGGGGACTTTGCCGTGCGTGCGCTCTACCGTCAGCACCAGCCGCACGTCGCCGGCTTTGGCGAGCGCTTTGTCGACATTTTCTTTCAATGGAACGGGTTTGCCGCCGCGCACGCCTTCATCGGCGGTGATGACGGCGACGGCGCCGCAATCTTCGATGCGGCTCGCCAGCGCGTCGGGCGAGAATCCGCCAAAGACAACCGAATGAACCGCGCCGATGCGCGCGCAGGCGAGCATCGCAAAAGCCGCTTCAGGAATCATCGGCATGTAAATGACGACGCGGTCGCCGCGCTTGACGCCGCGCGCCTTTAACACATTCGCCATGCGGCAGGTTTCTTCAAACGCCTCCGCATAGGTGATGTTCTTTGAAACGCCCGGATCGTCGCTTTCCCAGATGATCGCGATATCGTTGGCGCGTTTCGGCAAGTGCCGGTCAAGGCAGTTGACGCAAGCGTTCAATTCACCGTCTTCAAACCAGCGAATGTGAAGATCATCCGCGGCAAACGAGACGTCTTTGACCTTGGTGAACGGTTTTGACCAGTCGAGCCGTTTTGCTATGGCCGCCCAGAACGCTTCGGGCTCTTCGGTTGCATTGGCGCGCAGGGCGGCGGCCTTTGCCTTGTCAGTTAAGGTGTTGGTTGCTGCTGCTGCGCTGACTTT
>BQJG01000056.1 GCA_021604585.1 Hyphococcus sp. | reverse complement strand
GTGCGCTTGTCGCCTTTCAAAACGCCCGACGAGCCGATGGCGTCGCGATAGGGCCCGTAAAAGGCCGAGGCGTATTTCGCCGCATAGGCCATGATCATCACATGTTGAAACCCGGCGGCGTCGAGGCCTGAACGAATGGCGCCGACGCGCCCATCCATCATGTCCGATGGCGCGATAATGTCGAAACCGGCGCGCGCCTGCACCACCGATTGCTGCACCAGAATTTCGACCGTCTCATCGTTCAAAATCTCGCCCTCGCGCATCAGCCCGTCATGGCCATGATCGGTGTAAGGATCGAGCGCCACATCGGCCATCAATCCAATATCCGGAACTTCGGCTTTAATAGCCCGCGCTGTGCGGCACATTAGATTGTCGGGATTGACCGCTTCCTCGCCCTGGGGCGTGCGGCCTTGCGCGTCCGTATAGGGAAACAGCGCCAGCGCCTGGATGCCGAGCGACTTTGCTTCCTGCGCGGCCTTCACTGCCTCATCGGGGGACAGGCGATGAACGCCCGGCATGGAGGCGACGGGCTCGCGCACGCCCTTTCCGTCTTTTAAGATAACCGCCCAAATCAGATCGTCGGCGGTGAGCCGCGTTTCGCCATGCAGACGGCGCGACCAGTCCGCCATGCGCGGACGGCGCAGGCGCAGAGCCGGAAACTGGCCCAAAGGAGCAGAAGAGGGGCGTTTGTTCATATTCCGTTATTATTCTCTGGCGTCGATGAAGCCTAGCCTAATGGCTGCATCTTTAGAATTTGATTTCAAATTGAACGTTCCGGTTTAACGGCGCTTTTAGACCTCCTGCGTATACCGGGGGCTCAGGTTTGGTTCAGTGAGTGTGCATGATGTCGGTAAACGGGGCTATACGAGAAGTGATTGGCGAAAGCGCGAGCAAGGTCGGCAATGATCCGGAGGCGCTGGAATCCGGCTATCTCCAGCTTTTGCATCTTGTGGAGCGGCTGCATCGCCAGCTTCTCGACGTGATCAAGGATGAGCTGGAGCGGCTCGGCCAGACGGAGATTAATTCCGTCCAGGCGCTGCTGCTTTACAATATTGGCGATGCGGAGCTGACGCCGGGCGAGCTGCGTTCGCGCGGGCATTATCTTGGCTCCAACGTCTCTTATAATCTCAAGCAGCTCGTCGAAAAGGGCTATATCAAGGATGAGCGCTCCAATACGGATCGCCGTTCCAAGCGCGTGTCCCTGACAGAAGTTGGCCTTGAAGTGCGCGACGCGATCACGGCGTTGTTCGAGCGTCAGCTGGTCTCGGTGGAGCAGGTCGGCGGCGTCAACAATCAGCTGATTGAGGACACCAATAAGACCCTTCAGCGCCTTGAGCGCTTCTGGGCCGATCAGGTGCGCTATCGCCTCTAACAAATTTGCGAGAGCAATCAGATAAATTGAGAACCATTCTCAATTTGCTGCGTGAACGCGCTTCTTTCGGGAGGCGCGTTTTCTTTTTCGCCCACATTTCACACGCTGCGGCCATCGGTCCAGCGCTTTCTGTAGGCTAAGCACTGGCCTTTCTCGCCGCGACGCGATTATGTGTCTGTGTTGAAAAGAAGCGGGGGGCCAAGAAGGCCCACAACGAGTGCGATGGTCGATTACAACAAAGCATTCCGGTCGGCGGTAGACGCAGTTCGGGCAGAGGGCCGTTATCGGGTTTTTGCCGACCTTGAGCGCGCGCGCGGACGATTCCCGACGGCTTTGTATTATGGCGGCCATAATGAGGTCGGCCCCGGTGTTCCTGATAAAGCGCCGCGCGAGATCACCGTCTGGTGCTCAAACGACTATCTCGGCATGGGCCAGCACCCAGCGGTGGTCGGCGCCATGGAAGAGGCGTTGCAAAAAGTCGGCGCTGGCGCAGGCGGCACCCGCAATATCGCAGGCACCACGCATTATCATGTGAAACTCGAACGCGCGCTCGCCGATCTGCATGGCAAGGAAGCCGCGCTGTTGTTTACGTCGGGCTACGTTTCCAACGAAGCGACTCTGTCGACCATATCGCGCATCCTTCCCGATTGCGTGATCCTGTCCGACGAACTCAATCACGCCTCGATGATCGAAGGCATCAGAGGCGGCCGTTCGATCAAGCGCATCTGGCGCCATAACGACCTTGAGCATCTCGAAGAATTGTTGAGTGAGCTGCCGCTGGAACGCCCGAAAGTCATCGCGTTTGAATCCGTCTACTCGATGGACGGCGACATCGCGCCCTTAAAAGAAATCTGCGATCTCGCGAAGCGCTTCAATGCGTTCACCTATCTCGACGAAGTGCATGCGGTGGGGCTCTATGGCCCGCGCGGCGGCGGCGTTTCCGAACGCGATGGCGTTGCGCACCGCATCGACATTATCGAAGGCACGCTCGGCAAGGCGTTCGGTGTCATGGGCGGTTACATCGCGTCGAGCTCCGACATTGTCGATGCGATCCGCTCTTACGCGTCAGGGTTTATTTTTACGACCGCGCTTTCGCCGGTGCTGGTGGCTGGCGCGCTCGCCAGCGTTGAGACGCTGAAAGTCTCAAACCATCTGCGTGAACAGCATCAGGAGCGTGCGGCGCGCCTCAAACAACTTCTCGCCGATGAAGGCCTGCCGGTCATGCCATCGGTCAGCCATATCGTGCCGATCAAGGTTGGCGATCCGGTGCAGTGCAAGCGCGTCACGGACTACCTGCTTGAAGAGCACAATATCTACGTCCAGCCGATTAACTATCCGACCGTGCCGAAGGGGACAGAGCGCCTGCGCCTGACGCCGACGCCATTGCACACGGACGACCACATGGCGTTCTTGCTGAAAGCGCTTGATGATGCGTGGACGGTGCTGAAGCTGAAGCGCGCGGCCTGAAAAGACTAGGCTCCAAGGTCGAGCCAAACGACTGACTTTGTTTGCGTGTTCTGGGGAGGGAACGTGGTCAAAGTAGCATCCATCATTTTGGGATCTGTGGCCGCCATCGTGCTGTTGGCGGCGGCGGGCGTTTATTGGGCAAGTGAAGCGAGGTTGCGCGATGTCGCGCGCGGCCCGGATTTCGATCAACCAATACCAACCGATGCGGCATCCATCGAACATGGCCGTCATGTTGCGCGCACGCGCGGCTGTTTCGGCTGTCACGGACAACAGCTTGAGGGCGCGGATTTTGGCGAACAGTGGGACTGGCCGGAACGGGCGGTGGCGCCGAACCTCGCCGCCTATGCGCAAGCCAATGACGCCGCAACTATTGAGGCAGCGGTCCGTCAGGGTATTGACCGGAATGCCCGGGCGCTGATTTCCATGCCGTCATATAACTTTACGCGGCTGACAGATGAAGACATGGCGGCGCTGATCGCCCTTTTGCAATCGGCGCCGGTGGTGGAACAGAAACTTCCCAAACCGAAACTGGGCTGGCCAGTGCGTTGGGATTTCGCCAGAGGCGCGGAGATTCACATGGTGCAGATGGTGGCGCTTGTGCCCGAGCTTAAGGTCGACGCCGCCGCCGAGCCGCAGCGCGCACGCGGCGAGTATATGGCGATGAGCATGTGCAATGAATGTCACGGCCTCGACGTGCGCGGCAGTACGATCTGGGGCGTGACGCCGGATCTCGCCATTGTCGCCGCCTATTCGCGTGAGGAATTTGAAACGCTTATCGAGTCAGGTGTAGCCCCGGGCGGACGTGAGCTAGGCCTGATGGGGCTCGTTGCGCCCGACCGGTTTCCCGAACTGAGTGACGATGAGGTCGATGACTTGTACGCTTATCTAACGGCTCTTGTTGATGAGCCGGTTCCTGAAAACGTTATGTGGCGGCCTTCCAGCCAGCAGTAATCGTACTGCCGCGCAGCTCAGCCGCGACGTGGCGGAAACCGGGCCGCGAATTTTTCTAAAGGCAGCGCCGTCGCGTTGGTCAGATAGGAAACCGTCCGGTAAAATCCCGCCAGCATGAGGATTTCGAGCAGGGCTTCTGCGGTGAAGTCCTTCGCCGCCTGATCCCATAAGTCGTCGCTGATCGAACAGTCTTGGTGCAACGCATCGCAAAGGCGGATGAGCATGGCGTCGCGCTGATCGGTCCAGCATGGATCGGTCGCGCCGCCATGAACGAGCGAATATCGCTCGTCGGCGCCAAGGCCTGCCTTGTCCGCAAAAAAAGCCGCATGAACGCCCCATTCATATTCCGAGCCGCATTGCGCCGTGACCCGGTCAATCACGATTTCGCGCTGGCGCAAAGTCAGATGGCCCTTGTCGAGCAGGCCGCCGCCCATGAACTTTGCGAACAGCCGCTCATCGCGAGCGAGCATGGTGAACAGCGCCAGCGGCGGCACGCCCGGCGGCATCAGCCGATCCAGCGTTTTCTGCACGGCTGCGGAAAAGGGCGGTTCGGCGGGGCTTATTCTGGCGGCCATGGAAGACTCCTGCTATTGAAAACATAGCAATAGAACATTGCTATGAAAACCATAGCAATAGGGAGATGCAGTTGACGGTCAGAAAAATCCCGGCGCCCGGCCGGCCGGTGCGGGGCTCAAACACCGGGCGCCCGATCATGGCGGTGCTTGATTTGTTGGGCCGCAAGACCAGCTTGCGGATATTGTGGGAACTGCGCGGCGCGCCGTTGACTTTCCGCGCGCTTGAGCAGGCGGCGGAAACCAATCCAAGCGTCTTGAATGCGCGTTTGCATGAATTGCGCGCAGCCGGGATCGTCGCGCTTTCCGGGGATGGTTATCAATTAACCAGCGACGGTGCGGCGTTGATTGATCATTTGTTGCCCTTGTCCAATTGGGCTGCAGGCTGGGCCCGCCGCATGAAGAAACGCGAGGCTTGATGGGCTCTCCAGCAAATGTGCGGCGGCGGGCCGTAGTATAAGGCCATTTCAGAAGGGGTGGATGAAATAAAGTTGGATTTATTTCATCCACCCTATCCGGACAGGGCGTATACTTCCTTCCAAACGAAATGATGCGCGGCGTGAGTCTCGAACTGGGGTTGGCGGCGCGTTTAGGGCCTCTGCCGATGAAGATGACGAAGAAACAGACAGATCAAAAAATGCTAAATGGCGCCAGACTCGGGCGAAAGCCAATAAACAAGCGCCTCGCAAAAAACGCGAGAGCGCGGGCAGGGCGCCAAATTCCCCGCCTGGACGGCGCTCATTCACGGGACTCGCATTGCCCACCCTCTATCCCTATGTTCCGCCGCGAAAATCCACTTCACCACGAATGACGGAAATGCAGGATAAAAACGCGATGTCGGTGATGATTGATCGAGCCTTCGCCGATCTTCAGTCAGGGGATATCCAGTCGGCCAGGTCGCTTTGCGACCAAGTCATGCAAATATCACCTGCCCATGCCGACGCGCTCCACTTGTTCGGGCTGATTGTCGCGGCTGAAAATGATACGGCTAAAGCTACAGAGTGGATTGAGCGCGCCATCGCTATTGACCCGAACGAACCAATTTATCGGCTGAACATTGCCGCTCTATATGCAAAGCTGAAAAATCCAGACTGTGTTGCAGATCATTTGCGAGCGGCTGCCGGCCTGGCGCCCAACGACGCCAACATCCGCCTGCGTCTCGCTTCGGCGTTGCTGCGATTAGAAGAGTTTGAATCAGCGGCGGAAGCGTTTGAAATTGCTCATCACCTTGAGCCAAATAACGTCAAAGCGCTGCTCGGCGCCGTAAAAGCAAAACTATCTGCAGGCGCTTTGGACGATGCCTATTCGACCGCAATGGTTGCGCGAGAAAAATGGCCGTCAAATGTTGCAGTTTTAAAGACAGTGTGCGGTGCGGCAATCCATCTGAGAAAATGGCAGTCGCTATACGAGACTGCCGCAGTTTGGCGCCAGATCAATCCTGCGGATAAGGACGCGCACCGTTGCCTTGCGAGCGCATACGCTGAGATGCTTGATGTAAAAAAAGCGCGCGACGCCTTTAAGCCGATTATCGATGCCGCTTCTCCGCAGCCCGCAGACTTGGTTACATACGCGCGATATTGTCTTTTAGCGTTTGATTATGATGAAGCGGGGCATGCGCTTGATCAGGCACAAAAGCTAGCTCCTCAGATGAGCGAACTTAAATACGCCCAAGCTCGGTACAACTTATTCTTGGGCGATCTCGCGAAGTCCGAACAGTACTGCCGCGAGGCGATTGGGTTAGATCCGGCAAACCCACTTTGTTATGCGCACATGGCGACAATAACAAAAGGGAATATCGAAGATGAGCTGTTTTCAGTCATGCAAAACATGGCTGATGACGACAGCAACCCGCTCGCTAGCCGGGCGACGTTATATTTATCTGTTGGGGCGGTTTTGCATGAACGTAAAGATTTTTCCGGTGCAATGCAGGCTTTTGATCGCGGGAATGAGCTCAACAGGGAGCTAATCCGGATAGAAAAAATCGAATATGATCGAAACAAAGCGGAAGAAAACCGCCGGCGCGACATACGTTTTTTTGCACCAAGTGATTCTCCCATAAATTTTGCACCAGGTCGGGCGGCTCCGGTTTTTATTATTGGCGCCCCTCGCTCAGGAACGACGCTGATGGAGAGCATTCTTGCCGCTCATCCGCAGGTAACGGGGGCGGGAGAGCTTGAGGCGCTGCCAGTTATACATGATGCAGCGTTCCGCTGGGCCGAAGAAAAAAATGTGAAGCGTTTCCAGGATATTCCTTTGGAGAAGCTGACCGCCTGGCGCGAAGAGTATTTTTCCGCCTGGCCTAATGTCGAAGACGCTCAGTATGTTGTCGACAAACAGCCAATGAACATTCGTTCTATTGGACTAATTAAAAACCTCTTTCCGGAAGCAAAGTTGATTCATGTAAGGCGAAACCCGATTGAAACTTGTTTTTCGATATACCGCCACGATTTCAGCAAAGGTTGGCCTTTCGCGAGTAGTCTGTCTGATACTGGGCATTATTATGGTGAGTATGCGCGCGCAATGGCGCATTGGCATGAAGTTTTGCAGCAAGATCTACTCCATGTTCAATACGAAGATCTTGTCGATAATTTTGAACGCCACGCACGAGATATAATTTCTCATTGTGGGCTTGAATGGTCCGACAATTGCATGGCGTTTTATGAAGTTAAGCGCCCCATCAGGACCTTCAGTTCGGCTCAAGTCCGCTCTCCTATCAGTAAAAACAAGCAGCGGGTCATGGACCAATATGGTGAAATGCTGACGCATCTAATTGAAGCCTTGAAGATGGCTGAAGTCGATCTTGTGAGCGGCGCACATATTGGGAGTCCATAGACAGACCGCAGCCGTGGGTCCATGGAAGCCTGCTAATGCAATTTTGATGCGGGCTGGCCCTCAAGCCCTTGAAGTCCTATGTAACGCGACGGATGAGTGAATTATTGGACATATCGACCATCGACGCGCCACGGATCGACCTCGGCGTGCCGGCAGGCTCGCGCGTGGTGGTCGCTATGTCCGGCGGCGTCGACAGTTCGGTGACGGCGGCGCTGGCCAAGCTATCCGGCTATGATGTCGTGGGCGTGACCCTGCAACTCTATGATCATGGCGTCGCGATCGCGAAAAAAGGCGCCTGCTGCGCCGGTCAGGATATTGCTGACGCGCGCCGCGTGTCAGAAGCCATGGGCTTTCCGCATTATGTTCTTGATTACGAGAACCGTTTTTCCGAAGCGGTGATGGAGGACTTCGCCGACACCTATCTCGCGGGTTCGACGCCGATCCCCTGTGTGCGCTGTAACGAAAGGGTAAAGTTCAAAGACCTGATGGAAACTGCGCGCGATCTCGGCGGCGCGGCCATGGTCACGGGTCATTACATTCGCCGCGTGGAAGGCCCGAACGGGCCGGAACTACGCCGCGCCTATGACGCTTCGAAAGACCAAAGTTACTTCCTGTTCTCGACCACGAAAGAACAGCTCGACTTTTTGCGCTTTCCGCTGGGCGAAATGCCAAAATCGGAAGTGCGCCGCATCGCCAGCGAGCTTGGGCTGGTCGTGGCTGACAAGCCGGACAGCCAGGACATTTGTTTTGTGCCGGAAGGCAAATACGCCTCCGTGGTGGAGCGCTTGCGGCCCGGCGCTGCGGAACCGGGCGAGATCATCCATGTGGACGGCACGGTGCTGGCGCGCCATGCGGGCGTCATTCATTACACGGTGGGTCAACGGCGCGGCCTCGGGGTTGCGGCCGGCGACCCGCTTTATGTGGTGCGCCTCGACGCTGACAACCGGCAAGTGATCGTCGGCCCGCGCGAAGCGCTGATGGTCTCGCGTATCCATCTGAAAGACGTCACCTGGCTCGGCGACGGCGAAGGCGAAGCGGCGGTGCGTTCAGGCGCAGAGATTGCCGTCAAAGTCCGCTCCACGCGTCCGCCCGCGCCGGCGCGGCTGGTCTGGGACGGCGCCGGCCCGACCGGCTGGGCGGTGGATCTGACGGAGCCGGAAGAAGGTGTCGCGCCCGGACAAGCTTGCGTCTTTTATTCGCCAGATGTGGAAAACAGCCGCGTGCTTGGCGGCGGCTGGATCGCTGCGACCAAGGCGGCGATCGGGGCGGCGGCGTGACCACCATCCGCCCAATCAACCAGAACGATGAAGCGCAATGGCGGCGCATGTGGAAGGCTTATCTCGACTTCTATAAAGTCGAGCTGCCGCAAGCACATGCGGATAAACTGTTTGCAAGCTTGATGAAGGGCGAACCTTACTTCGCATTTATCGCCGAGAAAGACGGCGAGACTATCGGCTTTGTTCATGGCTTGCCGCATCCATCGACCTGGTCGCAGACAGGATATTGCTATCTTGAAGACCTTTATGTCGATGCGCATGCGCGCGGCAGCGGCGCCGGCCGGGCGTTGATCGATGCCGTTCGTAAAGAGGCCAAAAACCGGGGCTTGTCGCGCGTCTACTGGCACACCGACAAAGGCAATGAAACCGCGCGTAAACTATATGATAAGGTTGCAACCTTAAGCGACTTCGTTCACTACCGGATTGATGTATGAAGCGCGTGGACGGGTGATATGACCAAGAAACTCTATGACTGTGTGAAATGTACGGCTTATTGCTGCACCTACACCCACATTCCCGTGAACAAGACGGATTTGAAACGTCTCGCCAAATATCACGGCATCAGCGTGGAAAAAGCCGAGAAGAAATTCACCAAAAAAGGCGACAAGGAAAATCCGCGAGTCATCCGTCATTCCGACGACGAGCATTTCATCACCGCCTGCATGTTCCTCGATCAGAAAACGCGCAACTGCACGATCTATGAAGGCCGCATGAAAATCTGCCGCGAATTTCCGACGCAAAAGCGATGCGGCTATTACGAGTTCCTAAAGTGGGAACGCGAAGTTCAGGATGATCCGACATGGGTCGCGACGACGGATTAGAAAAACCGCACTCGCTGATCGAAGTTAGGCCCTATCACCCTGACGACTTGATTGCGTTGCTTGATGCTTGGGAAGCCGCCTCGCGTCTCGCGCATCCTTTTATGTCTGACGAGTTTATTGCCGAGCAACGCATTTCCGTTGCGCAGAAATATCTTCCCAATACGGTCACAGATATCGCACTCATTGGCGGCAAGCTTGTCGGCTTCATCTCCATGATGGGCAACGAGGTTGGCGCGATCTTTGTTGATCCGGCTTATCATCACAAGGGCGTCGGTCGCGCATTGCTTGATATTCCCGCAGCCATTCATGAATCGCTTGAAGTCGAAGTGTTTGAGAAAAACCCTATCGGCCGCCCATTTTATGAACGCAATGGCTTTAAAGAAATAAGCCGCTCGACTTTTGAACCGCTTGGCGAAGTGGTGATTCGCATGCGGCTTTCGCATCGTGACTGAGCGCGTCGACGCTATTGTCATCGGCGCGGGCGTCATCGGCCTTGCCGTGGCGCGCGCTCTGGGACGCGCTGGGCGCGAAGTCATTGTCGTCGAAAAAAACGCAGCCTTCGGCGAGGAAACCTCGGCGCGCAATTCCGAAGTCATTCACGCCGGCATTCAATACAAACCTGGCGGTATGCGCGCTTCGCTCGCCGTTAAGGGGCGCGACGCGCTTTACGCGTTCTGCAAAGAACACAATGTCAGTCATGCGCGCTGCGGGAAATTGTTGGTCGCCATTGGTGACAAAGAGATTACCGGCCTGCACGGCCTGAAAGCCAACGCCGAGAAAAACGGCGTCAGCGATCTCGTGATCGTCAATGGCGCGGCGGCCCGCGCCATGGAGCCGGGGCTTTATTGCGACGGCGCGATCGTCTCGCCGTCATCGGGAATTGTCGATAGTCACGGATTGATGCTGGCGCTGGTTGGTGAGATTGAAGACAAAGGCGGCGCGCTGGCGCTCGCCTCTCCAGTGTTGTCGGGGCATGTTTTTGCGGACGGCATTGAACTCGACATTGGCGGCGTTGATCCGATCACGCTGAAAGCGAAAACGGTGGTGAACTGCGCCGGGCTCTGGTCCGACCGCGTGGCGCGCCTGATTGCCGGCATTCCCGATGCGACCATTCCGCAGTTGAAATACGGCAAGGGTCAGTATTTCACTTACGCCGGCAAGGCGCCGTTTTCGCGCCTGATTTATCCGTTGCCGTCGCCGGACAGTCAGGGCGTTCATTATACGCGCGATCTTGGCGGGCAAGGCAAACTCGGCCCGGACATTGCGTTCATCGATACGAATACGGACTATTCTGTGGACCCGTCACGCCGCGACGCTTTCGCTGCAGCCGCGCGCAAATTCTGGCCCGATATTGACGCCGCCAAACTTCAGCCCGGTTACGCCGGCATCCGCCCGAAACTGAAAGGACCAGGCGAGGAAGGAGACTTCCTGTTCTCAACCACGGCCGATCACGGGGTTCCGCATTATCTCGGACTTTACGGCATTGAATCGCCAGGTCTCACCACATGCCTCGCGGTGGCCGATCACGCAGCGGCGTTAATGCGGTAAGGCGCAGGTCTATTTGGCTCGCGTGAAGACAGAAGAATATCCGCCGTCACGCCATGTTTTCCCGCCATCTTCGGAAACCTCTGACGCCGTCTCAAATCGATCCTCAGCGATATTGAAGTATCTGGTGCGTTCAATGTGATCGCTGCCGTTAAACATTTCGCCTGATGCGATGACGGTGAAGTCGCCTTGGGTGAATTCACCGTCGTTGAATTTGCGGTTGCCAAGCGTGTTGATCGCGACAGCGGCTATTTTTCCGGTTTTAGGATGCACCATATAGATATGTGCGCTGACAAAGATGTCGTTGTTCGGATTACTTAGAGAGGAATGCACGCTTTGCGTCTCGATGGCGAACCCGCCCATGGTGAAATGCCCATTCATCCTTGCTTGCGATTGCACGGAAGATCCGTCAGCGAGCGCATAGCTGCTCGCGATGTCCCAATCGCCCAACAGAAACTCGAGCTTTTCCAGCGCCGCTGCGGCGCGCGGATCGCGCATGTCGCCGCTGTCTGTTGCGACCTTCAGGGATTTGCCAGCCTCGCTCGCAAAGGCTGTTGCCGGAAGGGCGATCAAGAATATGGAGACAGCAATTCTCTTGCCGAAGGCGCGCCGTTTTAGCTTCATGAACTTTTTCCCTGCGAGAGGAGGCATGTTGCCTGCCTGGTTGCGCCTCAGAGATTATCAAAGACTGCTGCTAAGCGCTGCAGACGCTCCACTCCGCTCGCCGTGTTTTAGGCTCCGGCCATCCTTAAGCTGAAGTGCGGTGGAGCTAGGTGACGGCAACGGTAGGCGGCCCCTACGGCGCTGCGGAAAATCGGGGTGAAATGGCCTTGCCCCTCTGTTCAGCCCCGGCTATAGACCACGGCTCCCGGCGAGGCCCCGAACCAGCTTCGTTCTCGCCGGACGCCTTTTGGGGCGGGGTAGCTCAGTTGGTGAGAGCGCAGGATTCATAACCCTGAGGTCGGCAGTTCAAATCTGCCTCCCGCTACCAAATTTAATTCAAATATCGCTTGTTCGACTTGCGGCTAAAGCCGCGTCTGCAGCTTGTGGCCCGGGCGGTAATAGAGCTTCATCGTGGTGATGTAGCGCCCTTCATTCCAGGTGGTGCGGTCGATGGTGAACAGCGCGTCGCCCTCGCGCGCTTCGAGCGCCGCCGCTTCCATGGCGCCGGCGGGGCTCGCTGAAAACGTCACGTCGCCGCTGGAATAGGGCACCTGCCGCAACAGCCATTCATTGGCGCTGACTTTGTCCAGCGGCGCGTCGAGAATGCCCGGCGCCGCGTCGAGATTGACCCAGCGGTCTTCAAAGGCGTGCGGATGACCCGCCGCCAGATGCACGGTCTGCAGGCGCAGGACTTTGGCGCCGGTTTTCAAATGCAGACGCGCGGCGACAAAATCCGGCGCGGCGGTGACTTCGCGCGACATCACATGGGCGCGATAGGCGCGACCCGTCGCCTCGACCTCGTGGCGGATAATCGGGATGTCGAACTGCGCGCGTTTGGTCGGCAGGTCCTTAACGCGTGTGCCGGCGCGGCGCTTGCGCTCGATGAGCCCGTCTTCGGCGAGCGTTTGCAGCGCGCGGTTCACCGTGGTGCGCGAGCATTGATATTCTTCCGCGAGACCGACTTCGCGCGTCATCAGCGAGCCGGGCGGCCATTCGCCCGATGCAATGCGTTCGCGGATCGCCTCGCGAATGGAATGATGATTGCGTTCACTCACAAGGCAGCCCGCAATCGAGTCATAGTTTTATTGAAGCGCGCAGCGATGGCTTCGCGTTTGATGTGGCGCCTGTCCTTCACCACATGACGCCCCGCCGCCCAGACATCGCTGACTTGTGCGTCGCCGCCGGCGAACACCCACGCATCGAGCGCGCGGTCGCCGGAAAGCCCGGAGATCACCGGATCGTCCACATCGAGCGCAAAGAGATCGGCGAGCGCGCCGGCCTCAATGCGACCGGCGTCGCGGGCCAATGCCTGCGCGCCGCCGCTTACGGTCTGTTCCAGCATCGCGCGGCCGCAGGATTTGTCGGCGGTCGCCAGTACCGCGCGTTCACGATCTCGCAAGCGTTGCGAATGTTCGATCGTACGCAATTCTTCGGCCAGAGAAATGCGGATATTGGAATCCGATCCGATGGCCATGCGCCCGCCGGCGGAAAGATATTTCCGCGCCTCGAGAATTCCGTCGCCGAGATTGGATTCGGTGATCGGGCAGGCGGCGATGACCGCGCCGGACTTGGCGACATTGTTGATTTCGCTGTCGGTCATCTGCGTCGCGTGCACCAGCACCCAGCGATGGTCGATGTTGGCGTTGTTGAGCAGCCATTCCACCGGCCGCGCGCCGAGATGCGTTATCGCTTCATCGACTTCGCCGATTTGTTCCGCCGCGTGAATATGCACTGGCGCTTGCGGGTTGAGCGAGGCGGCGAAAGCAAGCGCTTCCTTGTCGACCGCGCGCAGCGAATGCGGCGCGACGCCAAGTTGTGCGTCCGCAGGCATTGCGTTCAAGGAATTATTGGCGGCCTCGATCAGCCCGGCGAACTGGTTGAGCGTGCAGCCGAAGCGGCGCTGACCGCCGGCGAGAGCGCGGCCGTCCATGCCGCCGCGCATGTAAAGAACGGGAAGGTGCGTGTAGCCGATGCCTGTGTTTTTGGCGGCGGCGAAAATGCGGTCGGCGAGTTCGCCGGGATTGTCGTAAGGCGTTCCGTCCGCCTGATGATGCAGATAATGAAACTCGCCAATCGCGGCGAAGCCCGCTTCGAGCATTTCCATCTGCACCTGCGCAGCGATAGCTTCGATATCGTCCGGCGTCAGACGCTCGACGAAATGATACATCAGCGCGCGCCAGGTCCAGAAATCATCGCGCGGATTCTTTGCGCCGCGATATTCGGTGAGGCCCGCCATCGCCCGCTGGAAGGAATGCGAATGGGCGTTGCCCGGCGCGGGCAGGAGCGCGCCGACCGAAATGTCGGCATTGCTGGCCCCGTGGCTTATGGCGGCGATGCGCCCTGCGGCGTCGATCTCGACGGTCTGGTCCCGCCGCCAGCCCTCGGGGGTCAGGACTTCCTTCGCGAAAATTCTCTGTTGGGCCAATCTTGCGCTCCCGGCTATTATGTGCATACATAATAGCTAATAACCTGCACATATCAAGCGGCAAATTGAGGCCGCACCCTGATTTGAGGCCAAGATGACGATTAAACTGACGCCGGGCGCCATGAGCCTCGCCGCGCTTGAAACACTCTATCGGGGGGCGGCGCCGTTCCAGTTGGACCGGGCCGCGAAACCCGCGATTGATCGGTCTGCGGAGCAAATCGCCAAGGCGGCTGCGGGTGATGTTCCCGTTTATGGTGTCAATACAGGCTTTGGAAAACTCGCTTCGGTGCGCATCGGCCATGGCGATATCGCGCAGCTTCAGCGCAATCTGATTTTATCGCACAGCGCAGGAACCGGTGCGCCATTGTCTCGCGACGTGACGCGGCTCGTCATGGCGCTGAAACTTTTGTCGCTCGGGCGCGGCGCGTCGGGCGTTCGTTGGGTGGTGATCGAACAGATCGAAAAATTCATCGCCGCCGATGTGATCCCGGTGATCCCGGCGCAGGGCTCGGTCGGCGCCTCCGGCGATCTGGCGCCGCTCGCCCATATGACCGCGGCGTTACTGGGCGAGGGCGAAGTCTTCCATCGCGGCGTCCGCAAATCCGCGCGCAACGCACTGTCCGCAGAAAACATCGAACCGCTGGTATTGTCAGCGAAAGAGGGGCTGGCGCTGATCAATGGCACGCAGGTTTCAACGGCGCTCGCATTGTCCGCGCTCTATGATTCATGGCGCCTGGCGCTCGCATCAATCACCACCAGCGCGCTGTCCATCGAAGCCGCCATGGGCACGGCGGCGCCGTTTCACGCAGATATCCATACGCTGCGCGGCCATCGCGGCCAGATCGAGACGGCGCAACGCCTGCGCGAATTGCTCGACGGATCGGAGATCATCACCAGCCATATTGAGGGCGACGAGCGCGTGCAGGACCCGTACTGCCTGCGCTGCCAGCCGCAGGTCGCCGGCGCCTGTCTCGATGTTCTGCGCCATGCGGCCGTCACGCTGGAAACAGAAGCCAATGCGGTCACCGACAATCCGCTGGTCTTGAGCGACGGCCAGATTGTTTCGGGGGGAAATTTCCATGCGGAGCCTGTCGCTTTCGCCGCCGACCAGATCGCCATGGCGCTGTCGGAGCTGGGCTCAATCTCACAGCGGCGGATTTCACTGCTGGTCGATCCGGCGCTGAGTTACGGCTTGCCGGCGTTCCTGACGCCAAAACCGGGCCTCAATTCCGGGTTAATGATCGCCGAAGTGACGTCTGCTGCGCTGATGAGCGAGAACAAGGCGCTTTCCAATCCGCGCTCGGTCGATTCAACCCCGACATCGGCCAATCAGGAAGATCATGTCTCCATGGCCTGTCACGCTGCGCGGCGCCTGCATGAGATGAACGACAATCTCGCTGGCGTCATTGCGGTGGAAGCCATGGCCGGCGCGCAGGGGATTGAATTCCGCGCGCCATTGCAAACGAGCCAAACACTGAAGGATGTGATCGCCGCTATTCGCGAACATTGCACGACCTTATCCGACGACCGCATCCTTTCAGAAGACATTGCGGCGTTAAAACTGCTTGCGCTTAAAACCACGCGCCTCTCAGACCATAAGTCAATAACCTCACTATCACTGGGCGATGCATGAATTCCGTAACAGTTATAACGGGTGAGGGGCCGGTCATTCTCGGCCAGCCCCATAGCGGGATTTTTGTTCCTGACGCCATTGCGTCGCGGCTGAATGATCGCGGCCGCGCGCTCGCCGATACGGACTGGCATGTGGACCGGCTTTATGACGGACTGCTGCCGGGCGCGAGCATCGTGCGCGCGAATTTTCATCGCTATGTGATCGACGCCAATCGCGATCCCTCCGGCGCCAGTCTCTATCCGGGCCAGAACACGACCGGGCTCACGCCGCTCACCGATTTCGACGGGGAGACTATCTGGAATGACGCGCCGGATGCACAAGAGGTTGAGCGGCGGCGTATGGAGTTTCACGCGGCCTATCATTTGTCGCTTGCGGCGGAGATTGATCGCGCCCGCGAGGCGCATGGCGCCGCCGTGCTTTACGATTGTCATTCGATCCGCTCGCGCATTCCCTTTCTCTTCGATGGAACACTGCCGGATTTAAATATCGGCACCAACAATGGCGCGACCTGTGCGCCCGCGCTTGAAGCAGCAGTTGCAGACGCATGTGCTGAGTCTGAATTCACCTATGTGGTCAACGGACGCTTTCGCGGCGGCTGGACGACCCGCCATTACGGGACGCCGGACACGGGCGTGCATGCGATCCAGATGGAGATCGCGCAAAGCGCCTATCTAGAAACCGAGGATGCGCCTTTCACCTATAGCGAAAGCAAAGCCGCGAAACTGCGCGGCGTTTTGAAAACGATATTGGAGCGCATCGAAGAAATTGCGCTCAGAGGAACCTTGAACGGAGCCAAATGATGATCGACAGACTGGCGAACAAGCGAGACGTGAAAAGCCCGACCGGCACGGAACTCAACTGCCTGTCATGGACGACGGAGGCGCCGTTCCGGATGCTGCACAACAATCTCGACCGTGCGGTGGCGGAAAACCCTGACGAGCTGGTGGTTTATGGCGGCATTGGCCGCGCCGCGCGGACATGGAACGAT
Organism: Hyphococcus sp.; assembly: GCA_021604585.1. GTDB lineage: Bacteria > Pseudomonadota > Alphaproteobacteria > Caulobacterales > Parvularculaceae > Hyphococcus. Next base: position 4,457 of record BQJG01000056.1, on the reverse strand, counting down.
TTTGACGCTATCGCCGGAACGCTGAAAACCCTGCGCGAAGACCAGACCTTGCTGGTCCAGTCCGGCAAGCCGGTCGGCGTTTTTGAAACGCATAAGGATGCGCCGCGCGTCCTCATCGCCAATTCCAACCTCGTGCCGCATTGGGCCAACTGGGACCATTTTTCGGAGCTCGATAAAAAGGGCCTGATGATGTACGGCCAGATGACCGCCGGCTCATGGATTTATATCGGCACGCAGGGAATTGTTCAGGGCACGTATGAAACATTCGTCGAGGCCGGCAAGCAACATTACAATGGTGACCTGACCGGCAAGTGGATCCTGACCGGCGGGCTCGGCGGCATGGGCGGCGCGCAACCCTTGGCGGCGGTCATGGCCGGCGCCTGTTGCCTCGCGGTCGAGTGCAATCCGGACTCAATCGATTTCCGCCTGCGCACGCGCTATGTCGACGAACGCGCAGACACACTCGATGAAGCACTGACGATGATCGAACGCTGGACCAAAGCGGGTGAAGCGAAATCCGTCGGCCTGCTCGGCAATGCGGCGGAGATTTTTCCGGAGATCGCCAAGCGCGGAATCAAACCCGACATGGTCACCGACCAGACCTCCGCCCATGATCCGGTGAATGGCTATCTGCCGCTCGGCTGGACCATGGGCGAGTGGCGCGAAAAGCGCGAAAGCGATCCGAAGGCGGTGGCGAAAGCCGCGCGCGCCTCGATGAAGGTGCAGGTCGCGGCGATGCTCGATTTCTGGAACGCCGGCGTGCCGACCCTCGACTATGGAAACAACATCCGCCAGATGGCGCTTGAAGAGGGGCTTGAGAACGCGTTCGATTTTCCGGGCTTCGTCCCGGCTTACATTCGCCCGCAATTCTGCAAGGGCATCGGACCGTTCCGCTGGGCGGCGCTGTCGGGCGATCCGGAAGACATTTACCGCACTGATGCGAAGGTGAAGGAGCTGCTTCCCGACAATGCGCATCTCCACAACTGGCTCGACATGGCGCGCGAGCGCATCGCGTTTCAGGGCCTGCCAGCGCGCATCTGCTGGGTCGGCCTCGGCGACCGTCACAGGCTGGGCCTCGCCTTCAACGAGATGGTGGCGAAGGGCGAATTAAAAGCGCCGGTGGTGATCGGCCGCGATCACCTCGATTCCGGTTCCGTCGCCAGTCCCAACCGCGAAACCGAGGCGATGAAAGACGGTTCCGACGCCGTCTCCGACTGGCCGCTCCTGAATGCGCTCTTGAACACCGCCTCCGGCGCGACCTGGGTGTCGCTGCATCATGGCGGCGGCGTCGGCATGGGCTTTTCGCAGCATGCGGGCATGGTGATCGTCGCCGACGGCACCGAAGACGCCGCGCGCCGGTTAAAACGCGTCCTGTGGAATGATCCAGCCACCGGCGTTATGCGCCATGCGGATGCGGGCTACGAAGAGGCTATTGCTTGTGCTCGCGACAAACAGCTGAACCTGCCGGGAATTCTTTAGCTCTCCCGTTCCGGATTGCCAGGGATTCATGTTTATCGCATTGCCCGCGCCCGGAATCGGCGCGAGAATGCTCCTGTCAACAATAAGGACGGATACCAATGGGGGATTACCTTAAGAGTGCGGCGTTTCTGGCTTTGGCCGGAATGCTTGCTTCTTGCGCCGAACCGAAGAGCGAAATCGCTGAAGGAAGCAATGGCGCCGTCGCGGTCAGCTTGAAACCGGCCGTCACAAGAGATGTCGATCCGGTCGGCGGCAAGATACTATTTGTGGATAAAGGCTGCGTCATTTGTCATTCGGTGAATGGCGTCGGCGGGAAGGCGGCGCCGGCGCTCGATGCCGAGATCGGCGCGCCAGCTGTTGATCCGCTCGACTTTGCTGCGCGCATGTGGCGCGGCGCCCCGGCCATGATCGAACTTCAGGCGATCGAGCTTGGATACACGATTTATCTGACTGCCGATGACATAGCTGATCTTGCGGCTTTTGCTGCGGATCGCGAAGCGCAGAAATCACTTAAAATTGATGACCTGCCGGAAAGAATACAAAATGGCCTGTTGGATGAGCGCTTCTGGGAAATGGAGAACTGGGACGACTTCCTTCGCAATGGTCAGGAGATCGAACCAGCAATAGAAGAAGACGATCCGCTGGTTGACGATCAATAACCAGTCCTGTTTGGTTTTATCAAAACCAAACAGGGGGGGGATATTCATGTACCTATACGTCCTACTTGGGCTGATGTCGTCATTGACGATCAGCGTCTCAAGCGCGCCGGAAATTGCTGAAATATCTGTATCGGAAATTGTGCGCGCCGAACTGGCGCATTTTGAACGGGAATATGGCCGCTGGCGTGTCGTCAATTCGGTGATGAAGGGGCCGGGCGAGTTTGCTGAGCTGCATTTTATTGTGGAGACGTCGCCGACGCTTAACGGCTATGGCGTGAAAACGGATTGGTACGACGCCGCGTCGGGCGAGTTCTTTGGCGAAGTCATTCGAACCTACAATCCTGCTTCTGAAATGATCGATCAGCACTATTTCGCCGCCAAGGCGTCCAAATGGTCGACGACCGCCCAGGAATTTGTCGTCACCGAAAACGGCCACAGCGCCGCTTTTTCGGGCGAAGACAAATTCGGCTCGTTTGAAGCGAGAACAAACACCACGTTTCTCCCGGATGGCGGCGGCTACGACTGGACGATTGAGCGGCGCTATAATGGCGGCGATTGGTTCCTGATCGATCGGGGCGAGGCGCGCCCGCTCACCCAAGATTAATAAATTCATGTGGATGCGTTTGGCGGCAGGTGCCGCTGCGAGGCGCAAATACCGGAAGTATTCAATACGTCACAAGAATTTGATTAGCCTTGAAGCATCATCACCCAGAAGGTGTGCGCACATGCGGGAGGTTATTATAGCTGATTTTCGCGCCTTGGTTGTTGTGCTCTCTTTTTTGAGCGGTTTCACGCCAATGCAATCCATAGCATCTGATGCATTGGACGAGAGCTTCGGCTCACCGAATGGCGACCGTCCAGAATATGCGCAATTTGCTTACTTGCGTGGTGATTGGGACGCCAAAATGATCTCGATTGACGATGCAGGAAACAGAACGGAGATTCCGAGCGACGCTCATGTCACAGGGTACTATCATCAAGATGGCAAGATATTTCAGACCTGTTTTGTCGCGCCGAGTTTTTTCTCGACCGACATTCGCGCCTATGACGCCGAGAACGCAGAATGGCGCGCGCATTTTCTGAACGCCAACGCCCAACGATGGAGCGGGTTCACCGTCAAGAAAGTCGGCGATACCATACAAACAATCGTGCCAGGCGGGTTCAGCGGCAAAGAGGCGTTCGACGTGAAAACCGTGGTCAGCGAGATCACAGAAAATAGCTTCCTCTCCAAGGTCTATTCTTCGTCCGATGGCGGGGAGAAGTGGGTCCAGACCTTCGAGCTGCGATATACGAGAGCTGACCCTGTCAATGGCGTCCGGATCAACTGCTGAGCGGAGAAATGGCCTGTCCGGCGTTTTGGCTGAAAATCCCTCACTTTGATCGCGGTTTTTCGCCCCAGAAATGTCGAATCGCGTTGCCTTGAGAGGCGCACCTTTCTAGGTTCCGCCTCAAATTGCCCGCTTCAGCGGGCGAGAGGCTCTTGAGGAGGCCCAAGCGTGGCGACCGCCGATTTTCTGCTCGACTGGCTACCTATTCTGGTTTTCTTCGGGATCGCCCTCGTTCTGGCGATCGGGTTCCTTGTGGCCCCGGTGATCATCGCGCCGAACGTGCCGGACCCGGAGAAGAATTCGACCTATGAATGCGGCTTCAACGCCTTTGATGATGCGCGGATGAAATTCGACGTGCAGTTCTACATCGTCGCCATTCTCTTTATTATCGTCGATCTCGATGTGGCGTTCCTGTTTCCCTGGGCGGTGACCTTGTTCAACCCGGAACTGGGCGCCGACCGCGACTTCCAGATTTTCGCCTTCTGGTCGATGTTTGTTTTTATCGCCGTCTTCGCCGTCGGCTTTATGTATGAGTGGAAAAAAGGAGCGCTGGAATGGCGCTAGACCCCACAAACCTTCCTCCTCAAAACATACCTTACGGAACTGCTGCCCGCGCCGGCGCGCCGGGCTATAACCCGTCGGCGAAAGATCCGTTCTTTGGCGAATTGTCCGACCAGCTTGCCGATCGCGGCTTCATCACCGCGCCAGCGGACGCGCTGATCAACTGGGCGCGCACCGGCTCGCTGATGTGGATGACGTTTGGTTTGGCCTGCTGCGCCGTCGAGATGATGCAGGCGTCCATGCCGCGTTATGACGTTGAGCGTTTCGGCTTCGCGCCACGCGCATCGCCGCGCCAGTCGGATGTGATGATTGTCGCCGGCACTTTGACCAACAAAATGGCCCCGGCGCTGCGCAAGGTTTACGACCAGATGCCGAACCCGCGTTACGTCATCTCCATGGGCTCATGCGCCAATGGCGGCGGCTATTACCA
>BQJG01000055.1 GCA_021604585.1 Hyphococcus sp. | reverse complement strand
TCGTTCGATCCGTCTCTCGAAGCGTGGAACATGCAGATCGTGCGCACCATTCGCCGGCATAATGAGGAAATCAGGTGGTCGAACATTGACCGCAATCGCAACCGCATCGACATGACAAATCCGGGTCAGCTCTCTGGCATTCGCGACATCGAAAGCGGCATCGGGCTCGAAGTCCAGACTTTTGTCACCGGCTCTGCCGCCTATGACTGGTCAACCGACGACACCAATTACGACTTTCGCCCAAGCGGCAACGCATTTTACAAAGTCACACCTTCGTTGACTGCGTCGCTAACCGTCAATACGGACTTTTCCGATACAGCGCTCGATTCACGGCAGGTGAATACGGGCCGGTTCTCTTTGTTCTTTCCGGAAACGCGCGATTTTTTTCTGCAGGATGCGCAGGTCTTCGAGTTTGGCGGAAGAATTTTCAACAATGGCCCTGTCAACGGACTGCCGTTCTTCTCGCGCAATATCGGCATCGTCAACGGCCAGCCCGTCGACCTCCTCGCAGGCGCAAAGCTGAGCGGCAAGCTTGGTCCCGCCAATGTCGGCGTCATCTCCGTCCGCACAGGCGCCGCCGACAATCTTGGTATTGACGGGCAGTTTCTCTCAGCGGCGCGCGTTTCAGTTCCCGTCCTGTCTGAATCAAAAGTTGGCGCCATTTTCACAAATGGCGATCCGACAGGCGATGTGAATAGCAGCGTTGCAGGGGCGGATTTTCAATTCAAACGCTCCAATGTGATCAATGGCGGAACGTTCTATTCCGACAGCGCTCTTATTGGCAGCTTAAACGAGGGCGAGAGCGGCCACATGTTCGCCAATGAAACCGCCTTTCGCAGTCAAACATGGAACGCCACACTGCGTCTTCGCGATATCGATGAGAATTACGCGCCGGAACTTGGCTTTGTGAACCGCACCGGAACCCGGCTGTATAACGTCAACGGCTTTCGCACCTGGCGCCCGGATCAGGGGTTTATTCGGTATGCGGAAATTGGCGGCTTCGCCAATGTCATCACTGACCGCAATGGCCGCAAACTCGATCAGTATTTGGGTTTTTTCGCCAATAGTGAGAACACATATGGCGACCGCATCGCATTCGAGTATGAGCGCGGATTTGTCGATATTATAGAGCCTTTTTCTATTGCTGGCGAAGTCCCGGTCCCCGCTGGCGAGTATCGCTGGAACCAGTACGAAATCGGACTCACCGCCACGAATGCGCGAATGATCGGCGGCGGCGTTGAGGTCCGCTGGGGCGGACTCTATGGCGGCGACTATCTCAGTATCGAAAACCGGCTCAGTTTCCGCCCTAATCGCTTCATCGAGCTCGCGGGCGAATATGAGTACAGCGAATTCCACTTGCCCGGCGGCAGTCTCGGCGTACACATCGCATCCATCGATTCAGTCATCGCGTTTACGCCGGATATGTCGATAAAGACCGAAATTCAGTATGACAACATTTCCGAGGCGCTGACATTTTTCTCCCGGTTTAGCTGGGAACCGGTTCCCGAACGCGAAATCTTCCTGTCTTTCGGCCATACGGCGATTATCGACCGGGTGGCCTTTCCGCAGCAATTCGCCTCACAAAACTCCAGCCTCGCGCTCCGCCTTGGGCACACATTCCGGATGTAGCGGCGTGCCGGGCCGGGTTGCCTCTGTACGCCGCGACTGCTAAACGCGCCGCTTTCCAGTCTTTAGGCGCGCAAGGCGAACTTCATGAAAATCAACGGCAACGAAATCCGTCCCGGCAATGTCATTGAGCATCAGGGAGGAATCTGGGCGGCAGTCAAAGTGAACGCCGTAAAACCGGGCAAGGGCGGCGCCTATGCGCAGGTTGAGCTGAAAAACCTGATCGACGGGCGCAAGATGAATGAGCGCTTCCGTTCCTCCGAAACTGTCGAACGCATTCGTCTAGAGCAGAAAGATCACACCTATCTTTATGCGGAAGGCGATATGCTGATCTTTATGGATCAGGAAAACTACGAACAGATCTCGATTCCCCAAGACCTCATCGGCGAACGCACTGCGTTTTTGCAGGACGGCATGCAAGTGATGGTGGAAACCCATGAGGGCCGCGCCATTGGCGTGCAACTGCCCGAACATGTGACACTCGAAATCACCGACACAGAGCCGACCGTCAAAGGCCAGACCGCCTCCGGTTCTTACAAACCGTCAACGGTCGATAATGGCCTTCGCATTATGGTGCCGCCCTATATGACCATCGGTGAAAAGATCATCGTCAATACCGAAACGCTGGAATATGTGAAGCGCGCTGATTAATTCTTCATGCCTTCTTCGCATAGCGCCGCTGCACGAAAAATTCGCCGATCCCGATCAGGAAATATAGCGGTCCGGCCCACGGGCCGACCGGCGTAAACGCCGCAAGTGCTGCAACCATCAAAGCAACCGACGCCTGCACCAAAGCTGAGGCGCGAGACCGGAGCGTCATGCGCAGTTCATTTTTATCGAGTTCCAGCTCTCCGCATTTAGACGCCGCGTGTCCGTAGAGCGCTGCGATAATTAAAAACACCGCCGCATAGCCGAATGAATAGATGATAAGCAGATTGGCGCCGTCGCCAATGCCGCCGACCATCATCGAAACGCGTTCGAAATCTGAGAAGAACGCCGGGATCAGCGTGAAGATGAAGTCCGCCAGGAAGCGCAACGGGTAAATAAACAGCAGCACCACAAACAACAACAGCGCGTTGAGGAACACCGTGCGCTGATCGCTCAGTCCGTAACGGCGGAAGAAAATATAATGATAGTTCCAAATCAGCAGCAAAATCGAAAATGCAAAAGCAAACGCGAACCCGCCGCGGAAAATTTCGACAAGCTGTGAGAATGTGCTGGGCGGCGCGGATGCGACCGCCAGCAGGCTCAAAGCAAGGGCAAAAACAATGTCGCTAAGATTTTCAATCCGCGTGACGCTGTCGCCCCGCCAGCGGAAATGCGGATCCTGATCAAGGCTCGATTTTCTCGGATCGCGCAACATTTAACCTCCGCCCACGCAGCGCTGAACGCTTCGCGAATCGCAGCAAAGTTACTCCAGTTTGCTGCGATTCCAAGCGGAGACCTATTGATTTTCGCCGGCGACTTCACCACTGCGCTCGGGCGGTTCCGCTGCAACGGGCGCATCCGGCTCGACGCCTAATGCAGCTTCAAGCTTTTTAATTGTCTCATCTATAAGATTGGCGCCCTCTTCGGAACTTCCTCCCAATTGTTTCACAATCCGAAAATCATCGAGCGCGCCTACATAGTCGCCCGCTTGCAGCCGCGTCACGCCGCGCACCTGATGAAAGGCGGCAAGCTCAACATCGGAAAAACTCTCTCCGTATTTTTCTTCCAGCTCTTCCAAAACGATGAAAGCCGCTGCGGGATCTTTCTTTTTGATCGCCAGATTTTCGGCGCGCAAAAGCCGATTTCTCACCGTTAACCGGAATTGAGAGTTTCTTCCATCTGACAATAAGTACCGGATCAGCGTTTGAACATTCTTGCGTGCAACAGGCACGCCGTCTAATGTTTTAGGGTTGTATTCCCAACGCAACACTGCAGCTTTTGCCGATTTGTCCAAACAATGGTTTGTCGAATCCAGCACGTTGATGTTTTCAGTTTGCCCGGACGCCGTAACATCAAATTCGACCAGCACATTCTCTTCATCGTCTGCTCGATTCATGCAGGTCAGCGGATATCGCGGCGGCACGCGCTTAATCGGCCGCGCATCAAAACCTTCCGCTTTTGTCGGCTCCTCAAGAACAAACGTGAAAGTAACTTCGACATCGTCCTGAGAGACGCGTAAATTCCCAATGCGGCGCGGCTCATATTTCCATTTTCGGACCGCTGCGATCACAGCATCGTTGAAACACTCGTGAGAAGTCTCCCGCACGCGGACATCTTCACTTTCGCCATTCCTGTTGATGCGAAACATGACAGACACGAATTGTGGAGGCGCGTCCGGACCCAATGCCTGCTGACAGGCTACCGGGTAATTGGGTGTTGGTTGAAAACTCGGGATCGCCGGCGTTTCTTCTCTTTGGGCGTATGCGCCTGTCGTTAGCGCTGCCAGCGCGCCAATAAAGAGTAGAAAATTTCGCATGAGCGCCCCCGCCTGTTCGCCCCGATTACTGAACAGTCTATGGACGCAACAATAATGTGGCAAGGCGCATAAGCGCAGTTGCCCAGCGGCGAACCGCTATTCGATTGAACACGCCCAGACCGAAATCATCGCACCCGCTATAACAGGCTCCATTGGCCAAACATCACGGCCCAAAAGGCGATGATCGCATTTGCCGTCAAATGGGCGGCGATTGCGCCTGTGATTTTTCCGGAACGGTAGAGTGCAAGGGCGAACATGGCGCCCGCCAGCGCCCCTGAAAGCCAGCGGTCGTGGAGCACACCGAAAAGCGCGGAGCTGACAATCAGGGCTGCCCATGAGAATGCGCCAGCGGCGACATGCTCGAACTTTTCAGCGATCAGTTTGCGATGAAGATATCCGCGAAACGCCAGTTCTTCGGCAATCGGCGCGAGAATCACCGTGCCGAAGATACGCAGCACAAGCCAGAGGATCATCAGCGCCGCCGGCAGCGCGCCAAGCCAGTCGCCGAGCGCGCTGTCGCTGCCTTTGCCGGGATCGGTTGCGATCCACACGGCGCCGACAACAACGCCAATCAGGATCGGCGATAGACCAATGCGCCAATCGAGCGTTTTGTAGAAACGCCAGAACGCCGTCAGCGCCAGCAGGATCGCCGCCACGCGCAGCCCGTAAGCCCAATATCCCTCGCCGGAAAAAGCGGCGCCGATGATCGTTGCGGCGGTCATCGCCAGAAACGGCGCCAGCAAGGCTGCAGCTTGGCTGGCCGCGGGCGACGGCGCTATGTTTTCGACCGGGCGTTCAAAATTGTGGAAAAATGCAATTCGATGGGTCATCACCATCATGGCGATGGTGACAATGAGAAACATCATCCAACCGGCCTGACTGTGAAAGCCGGAGATCGCGATTTCTGGCGAAACATGCGCGCCGATGCTGACCAGCAATGCAATCCGCACACTGTTCAATATCCAGATCGCCGCAACGCCGGCGGGCAGCATCAGCAATACATTCGGGAATTTTAAAACCGAGCGAAAGACCCAGAAATAAATCGCCAGAAACGTGACAACCAGTCCAATGCCTTCATAGCCTGAACAGGCGGCGGCAATGTTCACGTCAAACCCGTCAACGCCGATGACGCGATTTTCGGGAATGATCGTTACATTGGTTTCGTATAGAGAAAGCAGCCTCGCCGAGACCTGAAAGGTCGCCTCGGATAAAAAGCTCCAGGACTGGCGCGATAAAAGCGCAGCCGACTCGATGATAATCGCCGCACCGCCCGCGATCGCCAGCAATGGCCGCTCATCAACAATAAACCGGCGCCAAAATGACGCCGGCGCGAGGGCGGCGGCAAGCGCGACATATGCTGCGCCAATCGCCACACACCATAAGGCAAACAGCCCCCAGGGCGGCGCCTCACCGCCATAACGATTGAAGATTGGCGTTAGCCCTGCCAGTGCAGCGAAGAGCAGGAGATTGACGGCGAGCGGCGCGCGCCAGCGATGCCCCGCAGCGCTTGCCGCCCAGAGGTTGGCGATGCGCCGTCGTTGCGGCGCAACAAGCACTCCAAGCGCCGCAAGAAAAAACAAGGTCACCGGCACCGCTTCGCGAAGCACAACACGGACGGCCAGCCATGCAGGGGCGGTGTTGATGGACACCGGATCATACAAAAACGCCAGAAACGGCAACTCAATCGCGATCAGCAACGCCAGGACGCCGAACCGTGCCGCCAAACCATAAGAGCCTGACTGGCCAGTAGAATCGCCTTTCCGTTTCAGCTCATCGGGGTCAGTCTTGCTCATCATGCTCCCACAAGCGCCAGGCGAGTCTCATATTACGCCAGTTCGGCGCCCAGCACGCCCAACAATCAGACAATAAAAAACCGGCCGCATCAGGGCCGGTTTTCCATCGCGTAACAGCTTCGCTTATTTCTTGAACTTCTCGCGAAGGATCGCGGCAATGCCGCCGAGCAAGGCAATCGCAGCGATGCCTGCGCCCGCGCTCATTTCCGGAACCGACGCCGGAGCGCCAGCAAAAGCCGGCGACGCCGCCAGTGATAATATCGCGATGACCGTATGATTTTTCATGTTCCTAATTCCCCTATTTCCGTTTGGTTCTTTCGCGGATAACCGCCGCCACACCCGCCAGTAACGCGATGGCGGCAAATCCTGCGCCAACATCCATCTCGGGCACCGAATTCGGAGCCGTCGCAAGCGCCGGTCCGGTCATCAAAGCCAGACCTGCCGCCACAATCCAAAGCTTCATCGGCTCACCCTCTCCCTTGCTTCCGCACGACTTTACTCTTGCGCCACCTTCTTCACAAGCTGGCACAGCCTGTACGTGCACATGCCGGGACGCGCACACGCGCCCAGCCTGACATTCGGCGGAACTCTGCGCTGCAGCCCCGGGTTTACGCCAATCTTGCAAACGCCTGAAGGTTGGAAGACAGTTTAAAAACAACCGGCTATTCGTCCGGCGGAATATAAGGCCTCATGGGGCGAAATGGAATTTGTTAAGGGCACAGGCGGCCTTGTTTATCTGGCGGCGGTTTTGGCTTCTGCGTTCGTCATTGAGCTTTTAGCGCCGTGGCGCAAGGGCGTGAAAATCGACATGGCGCGCTGGCTGCGCAACGCCTCCATGGCGGCGTATGGCACAATATTACTGAGCCTCATCCCTTTCATCGCCGCCTATGGCGCCGCTGTTTCAGCCGAAACAAATGGAATCGGCGCATTGAATCAATTCGGCGCGCCTTTATGGGCAAAGCTGATCATCTCTGTCGCCGTTCTGGATTTAATGGCTTATGGCCAGCATCGCGCCTTGCATAAATGGTATATTTTTTGGCGCGCGCATCGCGCGCATCATACGGACGAACATATCGATCTGACGACGTCGTTGCGATTCCACCCGTTTGAAACGTTATTTCGCGCCATCATTGAACTTGGCGTTGTTCTCACGATCGGCATTCCGCCAGAGGGCATCTTGCTCTCTTATATGGTGCAGGTATTTGCAAATACGATCAGCCACACGAACGCAACACTGCCTCTCGCGGTCGACAAAATCGTCTCGCGGGTCTTCACAACGCCGCAAATTCATCGTTTGCACCACTCAACGAATGTGGACCATCAATTCACAAATTTTGGCACTGTTTTCACGCTCTGGGATCAACTGTTCGGCACGTATCTCAGCCCGGAGCATTTGCATGACGACGAACGCTTCGGCGTCGATGGACCAGAGGGTGATCAACCCGATACATTCGCCACGCTTGCTCTCGATCCGTTCAGAAAGCCAAAACAAGCCGCCATTCCGCAACCAGCAACGACGCATTCGTCAGTTTGAGCGAACGAGAATGCAGGAGACCGGCGGGGCGAAAAGCCGCCTCGCTTAACTGTCGATTTTCAGCGCCTTGATAAAGGCCTCCTGAGGGATTTCGACGCGGCCAAACTGGCGCATCTTTTTCTTCCCTTCTTTTTGCTTGTCGAGAAGCTTGCGCTTTCGCGAAGCATCACCGCCATAGCATTTCGCGGTGACGTCCTTGCGCAGCGCGGAGATCGTTTCGCGCGCAATCACGCGCCCGCCAATGGCCGCCTGGATCGGGATTTTGAACTGGTGGCGCGGAATCAAATCTTTCAGTTTCTCGCACATGCCGCGGCCGCGATAGTCCGCCTTGTCGCGGTGCACGATCATCGACAGCGCATCGACCGGCTCTTCATTCACCAGCACTTGCATTTTAACAAGATCGCCGGCGCGATGATCCGTAATCTGATAATCGAAACTGGCGTAACCTTTGGAAACGGATTTCAGCCGGTCGTAAAAATCGAACACCACTTCGTTGAGCGGCAATTCATAAACCACCATGGCGCGCGAACCGGCATAGGTCAGATCTTTCTGAATGCCGCGCCGCTCTTCACAGAGTTTCAAAATGCCGCCGAGATATTCGTCAGGCGCCATAATGGTCGCCTTGATCCATGGTTCTTCCATATGATCGATGCGCACCGGGTCCGGCAGGTCGGCGGGGTTATGGAGTTCAATCTTTGAACCATCGGTCAGGAAAATGTCATAGACGACGCTTGGCGCTGTGGTGATGAGATCGAGGTTGAACTCGCGCTCCAGTCGCTCGCGAATGATCTCCAGGTGCAGCAAGCCGAGAAAACCGCAGCGAAAGCCAAAGCCCAGCGCCGCAGAGGTTTCCATTTCAAATTCAAAGCTCGCATCATTGAGGCGCAGCTTGCCCATGGCTTCGCGCAGATCCTCGAAATCATTGGCGTCAACTGGAAAGATGCCGCAAAAAACAACGGGTACGGAGGGTTTAAACCCGGCCAGCGCCTTGTCGCAGGGCCGCCGGTCATCGGTGATGGTGTCGCCCACAGCCGTATCGGCGACTTCCTTGATCTGCGCAGTCAGATAGCCGATTTCGCCAGGGCCCAATTCCGCAACCGGCGTTTTCTTCGGCGTCGACACGCCCACCTGATCGACGGTGTAAACGGCCTTCGCGCCCATCATGCGGATGCGCATGCCTTTTTTCAGGACGCCGTCAATGACGCGCACGAGGACGACCACGCCGAGATAGGGATCGTACCAGCTGTCGACCAGCAGCGCCTTCAAGGGCGCGGCCGCATCGCCTGCCGGCGCCGGCAGGCGCGTCACGATCGCTTCGAGCACCGCAGGCACGCCGACGCCGGTCTTGGCGGAAATTTCAAGCGCCTCCGATGCGTCGATGCCAATGACGTCTTCGATCTGCGCTTTAACGCGCTCGGGCTCAGCGGCCGGCAAGTCGACCTTGTTCAGTACAGGAACAATTTCGAGATTGACGTCGATCGCCTGATAGACATTGGCGAGCGTCTGCGCCTCGACGCCCTGGCTGGCGTCGACCACCAGAAGCGCGCCCTCGCAGGCCGAAAGCGAGCGCGAGACTTCATAGGTGAAGTCCACATGGCCCGGCGTGTCGATGAGGTTGAGAACATAGGTCTCGCCGTCCGCCGCCTGATATTTCAGCCGTACGGTCTGGGCCTTGATGGTGATGCCGCGCTCGCGCTCGATCTCCATGGAATCGAGCACCTGCTCCTTCATCTCACGGCTGGTCAGCCCCCCGGTCACCTGGATCAGGCGGTCGGCGAGGGTCGATTTGCCATGATCGATATGGGCGACGATGGAGAAATTGCGGATGTTTTTGAGCGGCGTCATGATTCACTGAAACTGAGAACGGGCCGGAAAGTCCGGGGGCGAGCGAGGCATATAGACGGGGGCCGCGCCCGGGACAACTGCAGCGCCCTTGTTCTGTCAGCGCCCTTGTTCTGTCAGCGCCTGCAAAAAAAACCCGGCCCCCAATTTCTCGGAGGCCGGGCCGTTTCTCACTGGGTAGGGGTAGTTCGGCTGAGCATGATCAGGAAAAGTGGAAACCGGTTTTCCGGTTCGATCATGCGAAAATTGATTAACCTCGAGCCTTTAAGGCGTCGCGAATCTCGGTGAGCAGAACCTCTGATTTGGTTGGCGCTGGCGGCGCAGCGGGCGCGGCCTCTTCCTTTTTCTTCAGGCTGTTCATGCCCTTGACCAGCATAAAGACGGCCCATGCAACGATCAGGAAAGATATGACGTTGTTGATGAACGAACCAATATTCATCGTCACCGCTTCGGTGTCCGCCGTCGCCTGCTGCAGGGTGATGACGATGTTTGAAAAGTCCACATTGCCGAGCGCCATGCCGATCGGCGGCATGATGATGTCGTCAACCAGCGATTTGACGATCGTGCCGAAGGCGCCGCCAATGATGATGCCGACCGCCATGTCAACCACATTGCCTTTGACGGCGAAGTCCTGAAATTCCTTGATCATGCCCATCGGGGCCTCCCTCTCTTGCCTGCGCGACACAAACCAGTGCGATTCAAGCCGCCCCACTGCGGGATCGAATCAATCCTGCTTCAGGGCTAGACTGATTTGCAGTTGACGCAAAGACGCAGCCAGGCGGGGAAAGAACGCTTAATAGACTTTCATGATATCGTGGAGCGGCTTTTTAATCTGCGCGTGACGCGGCACCGTTGCATCTGGCGCAGGGTGGCCAGCGACCACAAGCAAATATGGTTTTTCCGTCGCCGGACGACCAAGCGTTTTTGATAAGAAACTCATGGGGTTTGGCGTGTGAGTCAGCGTGGCCAATCCGGCATGATGCAAAGCGGCGATCAGGAATCCGCAGGCAATGCCGACACTTTCATGGAGATAATAGTTTTTCTTGTCCATGCCGGCCGCGACGCCGCCGCGGCGCTGGGCGAACACCGCAATAAGCCACGGCGCGGTTTCAAGAAATGGCTTTTCCGGCCCTGTGCCAAGCGGGTCCAGCGCATCGAGCCATTCTTCGCCCGCCCGCCCGGCGTAAAAGGCGCGTTCTTCTTCTTCCGCGGCAAGACGAATGAGGCGCTTCACTTTCGGATCGCCGACAAGTCCGAAAAACCAGGGCTGGTGGTTTGCGCCTGATGGGGCGCGTCCCGCCGCAGCGATGCAGTTTTCCATCACTTCGCGCGACACCGGCTGCTCGGTAAAGTCTCGGATCGTGTGGCGGCATTTGATCTCATCGAAAAACGCCTCGGATCGGACGTGCATTTCATCATCGCTCCGCGCATCGAAATCGCCGAGATCGGAAAGCAGCGTGTATTTTTCGTCCGTCATCAATCTTCATCTTTGTATTTGTCGTGAGAATTCTTAATGCCTGTCCGTTTGCCGAACAGGGCGTCAGCTTCGTCAAACAGCAATATCCCCTTCGGATCAATCTCGCGATACACAAGCACGTCACCGGCTGACGTTTCGCCGTCCTTGCGCACGTGGCTTGATTCCACACGAAGGATCGGACCCGCTTCATCCCGGTCAATGATCATCTCAGACTGCACTTCGATGAATTCGGGATGACCCACAACCTCTTCTGTGGCCGCGAAGCCCGTTTGTGTTGGCGTGATCTCTCCGACAGTGTGAAATCCCGCAGTGGTGAAATAATGGTAGATGTATTTTTTCGCGCCCTCATCGTAGAAAAATATGGTCCGCCCGCCATAGGCTCCATTTTCGATCCGATGAGTTGATTGAAACGCGCGGCCGCCAAGAATGAATTCATAAAGCGCAATATCCACAATAGGCTTGCCGTCCGGTCCGGTTCCTTCGCCGCGCCAGGCGCGCCCGGCCAGTTTTACGAACGGCGTCATGGGTTCGTAGAGTTCTTGCTGTTTTGGATGCGTGCCGATGGCCTCTCGAGGCGCCGCTGCTGCCGTTGGCGTACTTCCTGCCCACAAGGTCAAACTTGCTGCAAGTATCGTAAAATTGTGTAATTTCATGCTTATGCCCCTCTGGTCATTGGCAAAGATTTTCAGCCCTTTTTGAGAATTTCGCAACTGGCCGGCGGCTTTTGCGCCATGATCTGCTAATCCTATCGATGGACTCTAAAACCTGCTCGCCTTATCATTTTGTCAATTGCTTTCGCCCATGAGTGCAAGCGGGCGGCATTTCCAAAGTCTGTATTGTTGCGTTCGGTTTGCGGGGCACTAGCGCCTGTTTTGCGCCGATCTCCTTGTTGGCCGGACCATCGAAAAGGAGAGTCGACATGACGCGTGCAACAACCGCTTTATCTGCATTCATTATCGCCATCTTCACTTTCGTCCTTCCAGCCTTGTTCTCGGTGGCGAGCGCGAATGTTATCGAGGGCATTTCAGTCTCGCCAACCCAGGCGGACGTAAATCAGGTTGTGACAATTTCCATACAGAAATCTGGCGCGACAAGTTGTTTCGCAGTGCTCCAGTACGGCGATGGCCAACAAGAAGACTCTGTCTTGCTCATTACGCCCGGTCTCAGTTTTGATCACGCCTATGCCAGCGCCGGAACTTACACGATTACCATAACTGCCGAGGGAGCCATTAGCGCGCCATGCACAAACGGACCGAAAACCGTTCAAATCGTCATAGGCGGCAGCGGCTCGGACCCTGGACTAAACGCCCAAATTGTTCCGCAGCGAGGCGGCCTTACAAGAGTGCCTGCCCAACCGTCCAAAGCAACCGTAGCGCCCGACCGCAAAACATTTCGATATCTGCCGAAAATTACCGACCACGCTTTTGTGCCGGCGGAAACCAACGGCAGTAAAATATGGGCTGGACCGGGCGTACTGGCCCCGGGTGGACGGCTTAGCCTCAAAGGCAAGGGCTTTGGCGAATCTGGCGTGATTGAGCTTTCCGGCATCGGACCCAACCCTGTTTATCTTTTGGACACCCAATGGAGCGAGACGCGCATCAGCGGCGTTTTGCCGACTAATCTCGGCGGCGCGCCGAATGTCGTGACACCAGTTTCCGTTCGAGTGCTGAACTGGCAGCAGAATAAATGGAGTCCCTCGGTCACATATCAATATGCCCGCCCATTTGCGAAGCGCATCTTGACGATGGACGACCCTAGCGTGCGTGTCCTGAGTTGTGGCTCCGACGGCAACGCTAATAATTGCAACCAGGTTGGCAGCGTTGGCGCCTTATGCGCCGGCATTCCGAATATCGCACTGGGTTCGCCAGCACCGCCGAGCCCGAAGCCGACTATATACGGCACGCATGGCAATTGTGATGCCGCTATCGGCGACGACACAGGTACGGACCGGTATGAAATAAGCCTTTCAAACGGCTGGTTTATTCACCGCGTGGCGGAAAAGAAAGCCGATAACTCCAGCGGCGACGAGGAAGTGACGTTTTCCAATGTTCCGACAGGTGAAAATGTCCATAACGCACAAATCTCTGTCGGTTGGCTTGTCACGCAGGGAGACACCCTACGTTATTGGTTGCGAATCGAAGCGCTGGGACCGATTGGCACCGAACCGTTCTAATCGCCCATGTCAGCGAAAACGTTTGGCCGGTTAGCGCCGGCCAAACAGCCGTTCAATGTCTGCGAGTTTCAATTCAACATAAGTCGGGCGGCCATGGTTGCATTGACCGGAATGCGGCGTCGCCTCCATCTGGCGCAACAAGGCATTCATTTCTTCGCCATTGAGGCGGCGACCGGCGCGCACCGAGCCATGACAGGCCATTGACGAGCAAACCTCTTCAAGGCGCTCTTTCAAGGCGAGCCCCTGTCCCAGCGACGCCAGATCATCGCAAAGCGATTGCACAAGCCCTTTAATGTTGACTTCGCCAAGCATGGCGGGCGTTTCGCGAACCATCACTGCGTCGTCGCCAAACCGCTCCATGACAAGACCGAGCGCTGCAAACTCGTCAAGCCTTGGCGCCAGCCTCTCCATATCATCCGTAGAGAGATCAACTATTTCAGGCAGCAGCAATCCCTGGCTGGCGACATTGCCCTGCGACAGCGCTGCTTTCATGCGTTCATAAACCAGCCGCTCATGAGCGGCATGCTGATCGACAATGACCAGCCCGTCAGGCGTCTGCGCCACGATATACGTTTCATGCAACTGCGCACGCGCCGCGCCGAGCGGATGCTCCAGATATGTTTGTTCCAATTGCCGGGCATCGGATTCGACCCGCGCGCTCGGTGCATCTGCGCCGGAAAATTCGCGTGAGTGGTCATTGAGGCCCGCCGCACCGGCAAGCGGCGCGAAGCTGTCGCGAAAATAAGGATTGGGCTGCGCGCCGTAGGACGGTCGATACGCGCCGCCCATGGTTGAGACCGAACCGCCCGGCTGCGGCGCCATCTTGCCAAGCGCAAACGAACTGACTGTTGTTGACGCGCGATGCCCGGCCTCAGCCAGCGCATGCCGCAAAGCGCCAATCAACAAGCCTCTAACGCCGCCGGCATCGCGAAAACGCACCTCTGTTTTCGCCGGATGTACGTTGACATCGACCATTTCGGCGGGAAGCGCCACAAACAGCGCCACCGCCGGATGCCGGTCGCGGGCGAGAAAGTCGGCATACGCGCCCCGGATCGCGCCGACGATCAGCTTGTCGCGCACCGGCCGTCCGTTCACGAACAAAAACTGTTTGTCAGGCAAACCTCGATTGTAAGTCGGCAGCCCTGCAAAGCCAGATACGCTCGCCCCGTCGCGCTCGGCGTTGATAGCGAGCGCATTATCGCCAAACTCCTGGCCCATAATCGCGGCGAGACGGCGCAACCGGCCATCCTCACCCGGCGCCTCAGCAGACAGGTTCAATAATTTGCGTCCTGAAGAAGTCAGCGTAAAGGCGATATCGTGCCGCGCCATTGCCAATCGCCGCACTGTCTCGCCAATCGCCGTCGTTTCAGCCTGGTCTGATTTTAAAAATTTTAACCGCGCCGGCGTCGCATAAAAAAGATCGCGCACCTCGATACGCGTTCCATGTCCGCCAAAGGCCGCTGGCGCGGGCCCCGACAAAACGCCGCCTTCAACGCTAATCGACCAGGCTTCATTTTCACCTGCGGCGCGGGAGGTGATCGACAAGCGCGCTACGGCGCCAATTGACGGCAGCGCTTCGCCGCGAAAGCCCATCGTCGCGATGTTCATCAGATCATAATCGCCGTCAGCGCCGGGCTTAAGTTTTGACGTTGCATGGCGTTCAACCGCGAGCAGCAGATCGTCGCCGCTCATGCCGCAGCCATCGTCGGTCACCGCAAGCCGCGACTTGCCGCCATGCTCAATCTCGATGTCGATGCGCGTGGCGCCCGCGTCCACAGAATTTTCAACCAGCTCTTTGACCACGGCGGCGGGACGTTCAATCACCTCGCCCGCTGCGATGCGGTTCACCGCGCCGGCCGGAAGCCGGTGAATCATCATACGATTGGGTTGAGAGGCAGCCGCTCGATTCGTCATAATTGATTATGACAAGCTGAAATCAGCTCGCAAATAGCCGCCGCAAAGCAGTTTTACACAGGCGCGAGACCGTTTTTCATTGCGGTCAATCGCTCGGAAACGATAGATTGGACTTCTCGCCCTCTTTGTAAGCGCGCCTTAAGTGGTTGGGCGCGTGAGGCGAGCGTGTTCGCAGACGATTCTGACGCCAATTTGGGGGGAAGTCTCTTGCGTGACCAGATCGATACGTTCATCAGCGACACGTTGCAGATCAATGACATCGTTGAGCTGAAGCGCTATTTTATCGAGTTTGCCGATAGTCTGGGATTTGACCTGCTTGCCTATTATTACCTTGCAGAAGGTTTCCGGCGAGTGCCGCGCAAGAAGGGCTTCCGCATCTCAAAGTTCCCGGAAGCCTATATCAAGCTTTATCTCGACAAGGGTTATTTTGATATCGATCCGCTTATAGACGAAACCCGTCACCGCGCTGTGCCGTTTCCTTGGTACGAAATTGAAAACCGCTCGGGACTTGCGCCCGAGCTTAAAACATACTTTGCGGATGCGCGCGCCTCAGGCCTTCGCGACGGCGTGATTGTTCCGGTCTACGCTCGTCCCGGCGACATCGCCTATTTCAGCCTCGGATCTTCTCAACACGACATCGATTTCACTCGCGCACGGTTGCTGGAGTTGCAGGCGGTCTGTCAGCACATGCATTTGCGTTACAATGAATTGTCCCAGCACGCGAAAACGCCGAAACTTTCAAAGCGGGAAATTCAGGTGCTCGAGCTAATCGCACAAGGCCAAAGCAATGCCGCCATGGGGGTCACGCTAGGAGTCTCGCCCAATACGATTGATACGTTGGTACGGCGCTGTTTCGAGAAATTGGGCGTTTCGTCGAGGGTCGAGGCGGCGCTAGCAGCTGTCTCAATGGGCATTATTCTGCCCTAAATTCGCGATTAAATGCCATTTGTCACGTGAATGGGTGACAGACCAAGGCGCACCAATAGCGTAACAGGCCCGCCCACTCCTCAAAACCCGTTTGTAGCTTTAGGGAACAGTGATGTCTGGCCCGTTATCCACCTCTGCCTTCGCTGCCGCCATTGCTGGCTGCGAAACGCCCGAAAGCGCCTTTGCCCTGCTGGACAGTTTCGTTGAGAAATGCGGCGCTCGATACGCCGTCCTTTATAGCTTTGATCATGGCGTCCAGTCGGCTGCTGATCGCTGGTCCCCGATCTATTCCACATTTCCGAGCGACATTGCGGACTATTACAAAACCAATCGCTGCATCACTACTGATTCTTTCATCAGAACCGCGCTTCGCAGTCCAACGCCTGTACGGTTTCTGGAGGTTGTTGAGAAATTTGAGACTTGCGAAATTGCATCCGGGCTGCACGCTGTTATGTCCGCCCACGGATTACGCGATGGCCTGGCCATGCATGTTTCCCAGCGCATTGGCAAAATGATGTATTTCAACCTCAGCTACGATCATACACTCGAAGATATGAGCGAGTTTGAGCGGCGGCGCATTCAGGCTTGCATCGACATGTTCGCCTGCCATTGCGACGACCTGCTGTATCAACACCCGTCACGAGCGCTTTCGCCCAAGGAGCGGGAAGTCGTTGCTTGCCTGGCGCGCGGTGATAGCAACAAGCAAATCGCGCGCGCGCTTGGCGTCTCGCTGAGCACGGTGAACACGTTGATGAAACGTTCGTTCAAAAAGCTCGACGCCAAAACAAGGGTGGAAGCGGCAATCGCGGCCAGCCGGACCGGCCTCGCGCTGGTCGCTTGAGCCGCCCTATGCGGAGCGTAGCTCCCTCAAGCTGACACGTAGGAAGTTGTTATAATATTACTATTTTTTAACGCTATAGCAGCTCCTCAAATCATTCACACAATCTATTTAGGTCATTCGTCCTAAAAATGTCGGCTAACCACGTGACAGACACAGTCATAGACGGTCTTTATGAGCGGCGGGCTATTCATAGAGTGAGAGTAGGGAGAAATTGCGTTGGACGTTAGCAGCCTGCGTAAGGAAATCAGCGACATTCAAGATCAGATCCGGCCGCACCTTGGTGTGCAGGAGGATCATCATGAGAAACTGTTTGATGTGTTCCGCCAAATCGACGCGGCCATCGCAGAATGCAGCTCGGGCGACGCCGCCGACGATAGTCGCGCCGCCAACCTGATCGAAGCACAGAGCGTCGTCATCCGCACCGCCGCAGCTCTGCCTGCCCGGTGCATGCGCGACCTCCTCTATAAGCTCGCAATCTGGCGCTGGGACGCGCCGGAAATCGAACAGCCCGTTAAAGAAATGGGCCGCTCGGACGCAATCGCTTATTCTGCATTTCTCGACTTGTCCAAAATGCTTGGCGAGCGCGACGTGCTGAAGGACTTCGACAAGACCAACTGACGCTAATCGGGATATTCTTTCTCCCCCGTCCCGGGTGGTGTTTTTGTCTTGCGAGGGAACGCGGCCTCTTCGGAGGCCGCGTTTTCTGTTTTGGGGATTGCATCACCGGGAAGGTGAGGCAAAAAAAAGCGCGGCCCATGAGCCGCGCCTTTATCGAGACCTCAGTTACATCAGAAAACGCCCGGCAGGCCGAGCGATTTCGATTCCTTGATTTCCACTTTGCCTTCTTCGCCGATCACCGCCTTGATCGCTTCGTCGCGCGCGGCCATCCATGCTTCAGGGTCATCAACCTGGAGCGGCGCAGCGGAATCATCGACTTTGCCGTCAACAAATTTCCAGAACATGATCTGGTTGGCCAGTGAGCGATCCTTCTCGCCGCGGCCGCCATTTTCAGCATCAAGCAAAGCCCGGATGGCGCCGTCAGACCCGAGCGCATTCGCTTTGATCAGCAAGAGTTGCTCGCCTTTGGAGGGCGGCGCTGCGGTCGCATCGCCAAGCAGCACCTGCTGCGCGCGCTCCGATGGCGATATTTCCTGCGGGCGCGCTTCACCTGGCTTTGGCGGACGCAGCGCATAGTCAGGCGGCACCACGAGCGGCGCCTTGGTGGTGATGGCGAATTCATCCGGCGAACTTTTGCCGCTAACCGCCTTGCCAATGCCGCAGCCGCCGGTCGCGACAAGAAGCATCGCCATGGCGCACCCAAAGCGCATTGCAGAACCTTTATTCATGGCAAAATCACTCCAACCTTTTGAACGCCCGCCAGGATGCCCATCCATATGCCTTGGCGATATTGGCGCGCACTATAGACATGGGCCCGCCCGGTGGCAAAGGCGAAAGCCTTCATTCGGCGCGCTTTTCCGCCTGCTTATCAGCCCGGCCCGTGCGCCAAGCGTCCAGCAGCAAGAATGCGATGCCGACATTGATCGCGGCGTCAGCCACATTGAAGACCCAGATAAACCCGCCGATGAAGACTTCGATGAAGGGAAACCCCTCAATCCGCGCGAAATTCGGAAACGGCACGGCGGAGAAATCCAGAAAATCGACCACATAGCCATAGGCGAGCCGGTCATAGAGATTGCCCAGCGCGCCGCCGATGACGAAGGCGACGCCGAACGCGGCGACAGGCCGTTTCAATTTGCCAAGCCACACGCCAAGGCCAAGGGCGACGCCGATGGAAATCAACGACAACACCCAGCGCATGCCATGCAACATGCCGAAACTGGCGCCGCGATTTTCAACGTAAGAGAGATCGAAAATCGCAGAGATTTCGATTTTGTTGAGGCGCGGCAGCTCAATTCCGTGAACGATCCAGTATTTCGACGCCTGATCGAGCAGCACAATCAGCGCCGCCAGCCCAAGCCCGCGCCAGAACAGTTTGTTGCCGCGCGCGGCGCGCCACCAATCTTTAATCTGCAGGACATAGGCAGACAACGTCATGACGCCGCCTTTGCATCCGCCGCTTCGACTGCATCCATGCAGCGCTCGCAGAGATCGTCATGCGCTTCACGCGCGCCGACCTCCGGCAAGATACGCCAGCAGCGGCGGCATTTCTCGCCCTCCGCTTCTACGGAAACCACCGCGACGCTTTGGCTTTCCCCTTCAAGGCGAAAGGCGTTCGCCGGCGCAGGTTTGTCGGTAAACGTCGCGCCGGAGGTGATGAACAGCTCCGCCGCGTCGAGCCCGTCATAGGCTTTGCGCAACTCCGCGTCCGCAACATGCACCAGTGGAGCAGCTTCCAGACTCGCGCCAATACGCTTTTCGCGGCGCTCAACCTCAAGCGCGCCCGTCACGACGCGGCGCACTTCGCGGATTTTGCGCCACTTGGCGCCGAGCGCATCATCGCGCCAGCCCTTTGGCGTTTCGGGAAAGAGTTGCAAGTGAACTGACCCGTCCGTAGACGGATAACGCGACAGCCAGGCTTCCTCCATGGTGAAGACGCTGACGGGGGCGAGCCAGACAACCAGCCGGTCGAAGATCTCGGCCATGACCGTGCGCGCGGCGCGGCGGCGCTGGTCGTCGGGCTGATCACAATAAAGGCTGTCCTTGCGGATATCGAGATAAAACGCCGACAGCTCCAGCGAGGCGAAATCGAAACATTTCCGCCAGACGCCCTTGAAGTCGAACTTGGCGTAGCTCGCGCGCACCTCCTCGTCGAGCACCGCCAGACGATGCAGCACATAGCGCTCCAGCTCCGGCATCTCTTTCGGGTCAATACGCTCCGCATCGGCGAACCCGTCGAGGGCGCCCAACAGATATTTCAGCGTATTCCTGAGCTTGCGATAAGCGTCGACCGCCGAACCGATGATCTCGTTCGAGATGCGCAGATCTTCAGTATAGTCCGAACTCGCCACCCAGATGCGGATGATGTCGGCGCCGTATTGTTTGATGACTTCTTCCGGCGCCATGACATTGCCGAGGGACTTCGACATTTTGCGTCCCTCGCCATCGACCACGAAGCCGTTGGTGACCACATGATCATAAGGCGCGCGCCCGCGCGTGCCGCAAGCCTCAAGGAGCGACGACTGAAACCAGCCGCGATGCTGGTCGGAGCCTTCGCAATAGACATCCGCGGGCCATCGAAGATCGTCGCGTTCTTCGAGACAGAAAGCGTGAGTCGAGCCGGAGTCGAACCAGACATCGAGGATGTCCTCGACCTTCTCGAAGTCGTCAGCCTTGTAATCGTCGCCGAGAAATTCCTGCGCCGGCTTTTCAAACCATGCGTCGGCGCCGCCTGCCGTAATCGCATCCGTGATGCGTTTGTTGACGGCTGCGTCGAGCAAGACGTCACCAGTTTCCTTGTTGACGAAAATCGTGATCGGCACGCCCCAGGCGCGCTGGCGCGAGATCAGCCAGTCAGGACGGCCCTCGACCATGGCGCGGATGCGGTTGCGCCCGCCCGCAGGCGTAAAGCCGGTCACATCGATGGCGGCGAGCGCGTTATCGCGCAAGGTCTTGCCGTTAGCGGTGGGTTTATCAAGCGCGATAAACCATTGCGGCGTATTGCGGAAAATGACCGGCGCCTTCGAGCGCCATGAATGGGGATAAGAGTGCGTCAGCCGCCCGCGCGCCAAAAGCTTTCCGTGCGCAATGAGCTGTTCGATCACCGCCTTGTTGGCGCCGCCTTCCTTGCCCTTTTTCTTGCCCTCGATGACCAGCACCTGTTCGCCGGTGAAGCCCGGAGCCTCGTCGGTGAAGGCGCCGAACTCATCGACCGTATGCGGAATTTCGGCTTGCGTGCCGAAGGCGGAGACCCAGGCGATGTAGTCTTCCTGACCATGACCCGGCGCGGTGTGAACAAAGCCGGTGCCCGCCTCGTCTGTGACGTGATCGCCCGCGAGCAATGGGACAGGAAAATTGTACCCGCCAGCAAAGCCTTTCAGCGGATGGTCGCAGACCGCGCCCTTGAGCGCATCAGCCGGCACATCAGCAATGCGCTTCCACTCTGCGATCAACGCCGCCTCGCGCACGCTTTCAGCCAGCGCATCTGACAGAACGAGCTTGTCACCCGGCTTCGACCATGGCTCAAAATTGGTCTCTTTCATCGAGACGACTTCATAGAGCCCGTAAGACATTTTCGGGCCGTAACAGATCGCCCGATTGCCGGGGATCGTCCATGGCGTCGTCGTCCAGATGACGATTGATGCACCCTCAAGTAAATGTACTCGAGGGTTAGCGCCGGGCACGTTGTCCACTAGGCCCGAAGCAAACGGAAACTTCACCCAGATCGTCGGCGACTGGTGGTCGTGATATTCGATCTCGGCTTCGGCGAGCGCGGTCTGTTCGACCGGCGACCACATCACCGGCTTCGAACCGCGATAGAGCAGGCCGAGTTCGGCGAATTTCAACAGCTCGCCGGCGATCTTCGCTTCGGAAGCAAACGCCATGGTCGTATACGGATTA
>BQJG01000054.1 GCA_021604585.1 Hyphococcus sp. | reverse complement strand
GTGTGACAGATGCCCGTCGCCATGATCTCGACCAGAACCTCGCCCTCCTTCGGGCCTTCGAGATCGATCTCTTCGATGACCAGCGGCTGGTTGGCTTCGACGGCGATGGCGGCTCTGGTTTTCATGGGTCTCTCCTCACGGCGTTTCTTGCGGGCAATTTCCCCCGCTTCCTGCGCAAAGACAATGGCTTGGCGGCGAATTGGGGGCTTGTCGGCGAATTGGAGCGCGCGAAGTTTTCCACAGGCCCTTAGGTCAGCGAATGACGGCATTCCGGCGCGCAATAGCCGGTCAGATTGGATACTTGCCTGGCTCGGTTTCGACGGTGATCCAGCGTAACTCCGTAAACTGATCAATTCCCGCCTTGCCGCCGAACCGGCCATAGCCCGACGCGCCGACTCCGCCGAACGGCATTTGCGCCTCGTCATGCACGGTCGGTCCGTTCACATGGCAGATGCCGGATTTGATCTGACGCGCGACTTTTAATCCGCGCGCCGTATCGCGCGTAAAAACGGCGGCGGAAAGACCGTAGTCGCTGTCATTGGCGATGCGGATGGCGTCCGCTTCGTCTTTGGCGCGAATGATGGCGGCGACGGGACCGAAACTTTCGTCTCGATAGATATTCATTTCCGCCGTGACGCGATCAATCACGGTCGCCGGCGCCACAACAGAGTCAGCCTTGCCGCCTGCGATCACCGCAGCGCCTTTCGCCGTTGCGTCATCAATCATGGCGTTGACGCGTCCGGCAGCGCTTTTGCCAACAAGAGCGCCGAGCGGCGTCTTACCCTCGCGCGGATCGCCCGCCGGCATGGATGCGGCTTTCGCGGCGAACCGTTCAGCGAAAGCGTCAGCGACGGCATCAACAACAATGATCCGCTCCGTCGACATGCAAATCTGGCCGGAATTCATGAAGGCGCCAAACGCAGCCGCCTTCACCGCCTCGTCGAGATCGGCGTCTTCCAGCACGATCAGCGGCGCCTTGCCGCCAAGCTCCAATAAAACTGGTTTTAAATGCTCCGCCGCGCGTTTCGCGATAATGCGCCCCACTTCGGTGGAGCCGGTGAAATTAATGCGTTTGACTGCTGGATGGTCGATCAGTGCACCGACGATCTCGTTCGCTTCCTCCGGCGCATTGGTGACGATGTTGATGGCGCCGTCGGGAAATTCTGCTTCTTGAAACGCTTCGATGATCAGTCCATGCGTGTCCGGACAGATTTCGGAAGCCTTCAAGATGACGCTGTTGCCGCAAGCGAGCGGCATGGCGATAGCGCGAACGCCCAGAATGATCGGCGCGTTCCACGGGGCAATCCCGAGCATCACGCCGACAGGTTCGCGCAGCGCCATGGCCATGCATCCGGGCTTGTCGGAGGGAATGACCTCGCCGCCGATCTGCGTGGTCATGGCGGCGGCCTCGCGCGTCATCGAGGCGGCGAGCATCAGGTTGAACCGCGCCCAGCCTTCCGTCGCGCCGGTTTCGTTCAGCATCGCTTTCACGAACTTGCCGGCCCGAGCTTCCAGCGCATCGGCAGCTTTCATCAGCATCGCGCGGCGCGCATTCGGCCCCATTGCGGACCATACGGGAAACGCCGCGGCGGCCTTGTCGGCAATCGCCTTTACGTCGGCGATGGTCATGGCTTCGGTTTCACTCGCCATCTCTCCCGTTACGGGATTTTTTCTTATAAATTTCATAATATTGTTCTACTGCGATTGGCGCCGCGATTAAAAGCCCGGCGGGCGATCGGCGGCGGCGCCCAGCGCTTGTTCCAGCGCGGCGCCAAGGGCGATGATCTTGCGCTCTTCATACAAATCCGCCCAGAGGCTGATCCCGCGCGGCGCGCGAAACGTCTCGCGGCCTTGCTGCGTTTCATCGCCGCCGGTCTTCGCGGCGCGTTGTGCAAAGCCGGCACGCATCGCCAGTTGCGGATGCCCGGTTGCGTTGGTCGCCAGCAACGCATTGCCGGCGAAATGCGGACCAATGAGCGCGTCGAAACCGTCAAACGCGGCGCCCAGTTCCTGCATCAACCGCCGCCGCAAGCGATCGATCTGCACATAGTCGACGGCTGAAACAAATCGCGACGCGCGCCAGGTGTTCGGCCACGCTTCGGCATCCTGCCAGACGAGTTCGTCATCTTTATTCGACAGCGTAAGATCGGAAAACGCCGCCGCAGCCTCCACCAAAACGATTTCAACCAGACTGCTGAAATCGGTCTCCGGCCAGGGAAATTCATTCAGGGTCACGCCGAGCGAACGCATCGCCTCCAGCGCCTTGCGGTCCGTTTCATCGCCCTCATCGAACCATGCAGGTACATATCCCACCGTCATGCCGGAAACATCGGGCATCGCTTCATAGGTGAAGCCGTAACGCGCCGCGCCACCATCATCCGCATCATAACCGTTGATCGCCGACAGCACGGCGGCTGTGTCTTCAACTGTCCGGCAGATCGGACCGACTTTGTCCAGCGACCAGCACAGCGCCATGAACCCCGCGCGCGACACGCGCCCAAATGTGGGACGCAGACCGGTCGCGCCGCAACGCTCCGACGGCGAGACGATGGAACCCAAGGTTTCCGTGCCGATGGCGAAGGCGCACAACCCGGCAGCGACGGCCGACGCCGATCCGGCGCTGGAACCCGACGATCCTTCTTTCGGGTTCCACGGATTGCGCGTCTTGGCGCCGAACCAGATGTCTCCATAAGCGATGGCGCCGCAAGCCGTCTTGCCGAGCAACACCGCGCCCGCCAGCCGCAATTTGCGCGTCACTTCCGCGTCATCTTCCGGGACGCGATCCTTGAACGGCGTCGCGCCCCATGTGGTGGGGATGCCTTTGGTGTCTGCGAGGTCTTTCAGCGCATAAGGAATGCCGTGCAACGGCCCGCGATCGCGGCCCTCGCGCAAATCGCTATCGGCTTTTACCGCCTGTTCGCGCGCGAGATCGGCAGTGACGGTGATGTAAGCATTCAACTTACCGTCATGTTCTGCGATGCGTTTTAAATAAATTTCGGTCAACTGAACGCTGGTGATCGCGCCTGCGCGCAACCACGCGCCAATCTCAACCACGCTTGCGAAGGCGAGATCGTCAACATTATCCGGCATGGCGTGCGTGATCGGCGACAACCTTAGTATGTTTTTTTGCGATGGAATTGATTTGCGCGGCAGCTTCGGATTGAACACCAGCGACGGCGCCAGATCATTAGGCATTTCGACGGCGCGCACCGTGGCGAAGGTTTGGATCCGCTCGTCGATGACTTCTATAATCTGTGCGCGCTCGGATGGCGTGAATTCGATGCCCTGCAGTTTCTCCGCTTCGGCAATGGTCGCCTCTGATATGCCGTCATTCAGGGACGATGATTCAACTTCCGGTTCAGGGCCCGGCGTGCAGCCGGAAAGCGCGCCGGTTCCCGCTGCCGCGCCGGTGAGCGCCGCGCCGCGCAACAGGTCTCGCCGGTTCGGTTTCCCTGAATTCAATGTCGCCGGGGTCGGTTTCATGAATTGCGCCCTCTCCCTCGCCTGCAATGCGCGAGCTGCCCGGGCAAAACCTGCCGGTTTCTGCTTGCCGGTGCAAGCCGCCGCATTGACCGGACCGGATCGCGGCGCCAAACCATGCGGCAAATGCTGAAAGAGAGGACACGGATGCGCCAGGATTTTTACGACCGCATCGGCAGAACGCTGGGCGAGTTGCGCGAGCAAGGGCTTGAAAAAGTCGAACGCCAGATCACCTCACCGCAAGGGCCAATGATCGAAGTCGATCACAAGGGCAAGCGCGTCAAGGTTCTCAATTTTTGCGCAAACAATTATCTCGGCCTCGCTGACCATCCGGACATCGTCAAGGCCGCACAAGAGACGATGAACGACTACGGATTCGGCATGGCGTCGGTGCGTTTTATCTGCGGCACGACCGATCTGCACCGCAAAGTCGAAAAAGAAATCGCCGATTTCCTCGGCTATGAGGATTCAATTCTGTTCGCTGCATGCTTCGACGCCAATGGCGGCGTCTTTGAACCACTGCTCGAAGCGGAAGATGCGATCATTTCCGACGCGCTCAATCATGCGTCAATCATTGACGGCGTTCGCTTGTGCAAAGCCAAGCGCTACCGTTTCGCCAATTCCGACATGAAGGATTTGCGCAAGCAGTTGGAGCAAGCCGACCTCGATGGCGCGCGGACAAAACTGATCGTCACCGACGGCGTTTTTTCGATGGATGGTTATATCGCCAAGCTCGATGCGATTTGTGCGCTGGCCAATGAGTTTGGCGCGCTCGTGATGGTCGACGATTGTCACTCGACGGGCTTTATGGGCCCGCATGGCGAAGGCACGCCCGCCCATTGCGGCGTCGCCAAGCGAGTCGACATTCTGACCGGCACGCTCGGCAAGGCGCTGGGCGGCGGCATGGGCGGTTATATCTGCGCCACAAAGGAGGTAGTCCATTTGCTGCGCAATCGCGCGCGGCCCTATCTCTTTTCCAACGCGCTGGCGCCGGCATTGTTGGGCGCGACGTTGAAAACGCTGGAACTGGTGCGCGGCGGCGCGGGGCTGCGTGAGCAGTTGTTCCGCAACGCCAAGCGTTTCCGCGAACAGATGGGGGCGGCAGGCTTCGATCTGCTGCCCGGCGAACACCCGATCATTCCAGTGATGCTCTATGACGCCAAAAAGGCCGGCGCGATGGCGGCCGCACTAATGGAAGAGGGCGTTTACGTCACCGCATTTTCCTTCCCTGTGGTGCCGAAAGACAAAGCCCGCATCCGCACGCAAATGTGCGCAGCCCATAGCGACGAACAAGTCGATGAAGCGGTTGCTGCGTTTGTTAAGGTTGGGAAGAGGTTGGGCGTGATTTAACTTGACGCGTTTAACGCAATACGTTATATAGTGACCATAAAAAGCTTCAATAATCGCAAAACAGAGCGCTTTTTCAAAGGCGAGCGGGTTGCGCGATGGGCAGCGTTTGAAAAGGCGGCTCTTAGAAAACTGGACATGCTGGACGCGGCTGAAGACCTTAAGGATCTTAAGTCGCCGCCCGGCAACCGGCTTGAGGCGCTAAAAGGCGAGCGAAAAGGACAGCATTCGATCCGCATTAACGACCAGTGGCGGGTTTGTTTTATCTGGCGCCCTGACGGCGCTCATGACGTTGAGATCATTGACTATCATTGAGGACAATCATGACGCGCACACGCACACATCCTGGTGAAATTCTGCGAGAGGAATTCCTAAAGCCTCTCGAGATGTCTTCTAACGCGCTCGCGATTGCCCTTTCCGTTAACGCGCCGCGCGTCAATGACATCGTTCGTGAGAAGCGCGCAGTGAGCCCTGAAATGGCGTTACGGCTTTCGCGCTATTTCAAGACATCGCCAGAATTCTGGCTCAACTTGCAGCAATCATACGATCTATCAAAAACGCGTGCTGAAAAACAAACAGAAATTGATGATCAGGTGCGCATTCGCGCATGATTTCATATCGCGATAAAACGAGCGAACTCATTGATCCACCCCCGAATACAACACTACGAAATTGATCGTATCGACGATGCCGTGGATCAGCACCAGCGGCCAGAGGTTGCGTTTTAAGACCAGAAAAGCCGCGCCAAAGGCGATCCCGATCGCGGCGGTCGTCACCAGCCCACGCAGGCCCTGATAGTAAAAATGCCCCAGTCCAAACAGAAGCGCCGGAATCACAACCGCAAACACAGCGGCGAAGGGAACGCCGCGAAACAGCGCCATGGACCGCGTCACTAAAAAGCCGCGAAAAAACATTTCCTCGCCGAAGGCCGCGGCGGTCCAGACAATGCCGAGCCACAACAGGAACACCGGCAAATTTCCCTCAACATCACCCCAGCGATCTTCAACCCCTTGCGGCGTCTCTTTCATAAACTCCCAGCCGAGCGCCTCGCCGCCATACATGACGCTCGCAACTGCTACGCCAAAAAATACGAAGACGAGCAACGCCTGCGGCAGCACCATGAGCTTGGCTTTAACGCCCTTGAGCGGGATCAGGCCGAAAGACGACCATCCTTCGCCACGGCGGCGCAAATACAAAGCCAAACAGGCGAGCGTCGCAATCAGAGACGCTGGCCCGGCGAAACGCCAGAACAGCGGATCGAACGCCACGCGAAGGCCAAATGCAAGGGCGCCAAAGACTGCAAGCTCAATGACGGCTCTGCGCCGGTCAATCGGTATTTCCATGAGATGAGAAATAGGCGGCGGCGCGAAAGGCGGCAACCCTTGCGCGCCCAGCCGCACCGATTACGCGATACACGGAATAAAAAAGGCGCGCCTCGGGGTCAATGAGGCGCGCCAATCATGCGGCTTTCGTTTCTGATTACGTTTCTTATTATACTTGGTCAGCGGCGAAATGGATTTCGCTTAATCGTGCGTCGCCGACTTCTTCCACGAGATATTCAACGACATTATCGACGCAGCGCTCTCGCGAGGCTCGGTATTTGACAAGCTTCGGCCCGCCAAATTGCTCGCCGCATACATCCTGAGCAACTTCATGGATGCGATTGTAGACATTGAGCACGCCGCTATCGGTGGTCAGTTCAACTGGCGCATAGCGCAGCTGATGATCATTGGCGTAGCTGTCGCTAACGGAAAACATGCTTAAGGCAGCGGCGCTGGCGATCGCGATAAGAATTTCGGCTTTCATGGGTCCGGTTCCTTTTCCATGCGCCAATCGTGCGGCGCAGGAATGGAGATGAACCCTTACAGTCGATTCCGGAATCGAGAATTCGGCGAGGCCGCCATGAGAAAAATTCCGAATAGGAAAACTTAATCGATATTGAGCGCGCTTTCCTCAACCTCGCGAAACAGCCAGGCCGTCACATCGCGGACCACCGGGCGTTTCTCAGCCCCCGGCACATGGGCGATGTAATGGGTCTGGCTCCAGTCCAGCATATGCGGCCAGAACAGCTTCATTTCCCCGCGTTTGACATATTCGCGAACGAGGATTTCAGGCAGCAGCGCCGCACCCTGCCCGGCCAGCACGGCTTCGATCGCCACGATGAAATCTTCGACAATAAAAGGAAGCCTGTCTTCGGAGATTTTAACGCCGGAGCATTCAGACCATTTGCGCCATTCATTGCTGGAGAAGACCTGAATGCGCCGCGCCCCGGACAGGAACGCGGTCAGGTCTTTCACGCAATCGCTGCTGTATAATTCCGGCGCGCAGACCGGCGCCAGCTCGCCTTTCACCAGTTGCCTGGTGATGACGCCGTCGGTGCGGCCGGGTCCATAGCGCAAACTGAAATCAACTTCCTCGCGCGACAAATCGACAATGCGGTCGGAGGTCAAAATCTCCAGCTTGATATGCGGCAGATCCTCTTCAAACTTGCTGAGGCGCGGCACCAGAAACTGTGATGCGAACGAGGCCAGCGTTGATATGCGGCAAACATTCGACCGCACCGGACGCCGGTGAAACTTAGTGAATGCTTCGTCCAGCATCTCGAACGCAGGCGCGATGGCGAGGCGCAGCGCGTAGCCTTCCTGCGTCAGCGAAAGCCCGCCGGGCAGCCGTTCAAACAGCCGCGCGCCGATAAAGTCTTCCAGCGCGATCACCTGCTTGCTGATTGCGCCCTGGGTGACGCCGAGTTCCTCCGCCGCTCGGGAAAAATTGAGATGACGCCCGGCGACCTCGAAGGCGCGAATGGCATTCAACGGGGGCAAGGGTCTTGGCATATGGCCCTTTAGCACATTTGAAGGCGCTAATCCTGCGCGAAATCAGCAGAATTTCTATAGACCTCGCCTGCTTCTGCTAATATGCCAGAGACGCAGAAACCCAACAGCGGAAGAGCCCATGAAAGCCTTGATGAAAGCCAAGCCGGAAGAAGGCATCTGGATGGTCGATACGACGCGGCCCGAGGTCGGCGTCAATGACGTGTTGATCAAGGTGCGGCGTTCCGCGATCTGCGGCACCGATGTGCACATCTACAATTGGGACGACTGGGCGAAGAAAACCATCCCTGTGCCGATGACCGTCGGCCACGAATTCTCCGGCGAGATCATCGAGATCGGTTCGGAAGTTCATCTCGAACATTTCAATATGCAGATCGGCGACCGGGTTTCGGCCGAGGGACATGTGACTTGCGGCTATTGCCGGAACTGTCGCGCCGGTCAGCGCCACCTTTGCCGCAACACGGTCGGCGTCGGCGTCAACCGCCCCGGTTCCTTCGCCGAATATGTCGCCGTGCCGGCGTTCAACGTCTACAAACTTCCCGAGGCCGTCTCCGACGATATGGGCGCCATCTTTGACCCCTATGGAAACGCAACGCATACGGCGCTTGCATTTGATCTGGTTGGCGAAGACGTGCTGATCACCGGCGCTGGCCCCATCGGCGTGATGGCGGCGGCGATCGCGAAATTTGTCGGCGCGCGGCATGTGGTGGTGACCGACGTCAATGATTTCCGCCTCGACCTCGCGCTCAAGATGGGCGCAACCCGTGCGGTCAACGTCAGCAAGGAATCCTTGAAAGACGTGATGGAAGATTTGCAGATGACCGAAGGCTTCGATGTTGGTCTTGAGATGTCCGGCGTGCCGTCGGCGTTTCAGGGCATGCTCGACACCATGAATCACGGCGGCCGGATCGCCATGCTCGGCATCATGCCGAACGGCGCCGGCATCGACTGGGACAAGGTCATTTTCAAGGGCCTCGACATTAAAGGCATTTATGGCCGCCGCATGTTCGAGACCTGGTACAAGATGGGCGCAATGCTGCAGGCCGGGCTCGATCTGTCGCCGATCCTCACCCATCGCTTCCCGATCAATGACTACCAGAAGGGCTTTGACATCATGCGGTCGGGCCAGTCGGGCAAAGTCATTCTCGAATGGTGACAAATCGGGCGGAAACCGTCACAAAACGCCCATGACTGCCTTTCTGAAATTTCTGATTGCATTTGCACTGGTTGCGCTGCTCGGTTTTTGCGCATGGTGGTTCGACGCTGCTCCGGGTTCACTTGCATCTGCGCAACTTGACCTCGAACGCAGCGCCCGCACCGCTATCGGCTCCGAAGACGCCGCCTGGGCCTCGGTCCGGATGGACGGCCAGAAGGCGATCCTTTCCGGCGAGGCGCCAACCGAACAACGCCGCGACGCTTTGATCGCGCGCGTTGCCGCAACACAATGGAGCGGCGGTCTCGCGCTTGGCGGCGTCACCGCTATAGACTCGCGTGGTCTGACTGTTGCGTCTGCAACACCCGTTGCGGCGCCTTATACTTTCATTGTTGAGCATGAAGGCGATGTGATTTCTTTTTCCGGCAGCGTTCCCGATCAGGCTTCTCGCGACAGGTTATTCGCCATCGCCGATGAGCTTTTTTCCGATGTTGACGTTACAGGCGAGCTCGATCTTGCCGAAGGCGCCCCGGTCAGTCCCGCCGATTGGACACGCGCCGCGCAGACATCCCTGCGTGCGCTTTCGCATCTGCGCCGCGGCGTCGTGCAAGCTGAAGACAAGGCGTTCCGCCTTACCGGCGAAGCGGAAGACGAAACCCGAAGCGCCGCCGCCCGCTCCCTGCTCGACAGCCTGCCAGACGGGTTAGCCGGCAGCGCTACCATAACGATCCGTCCTGCGCCGGCCAGCATTGAAGACATTATTGCGCAATCGGACGAGGCGGTGGCCGAGCCAATCGATTCAACCACGGAAGAAACTGAAAGCGCTATAGCCGAACAGACTGCTCCAGCCCCGCCCAATTGTCTGGCGCTGCTGGAAGATGCGATTGCTGCGCACAAGGTCGGGTTCGACAGCGCACGCGCCGACATCGACAATGCATCACGTGAGCATCTCCGTGATATCGCCGCGCTCTTGCCAGCATGTCCAGCGGCGCGGCTTCGCATCACCGGCCATACGGATGCGAGCGGTAATGCGGCGCGCAACCGCCAGCTGAGCGGCTATCGCGCGGATGCTGTGCGCGCCTTTCTGATTTCCGTTGGAGCGCCAGCGGACCGGCTCTCCACGCGCGGCGCCGGATCGTCAGAACCCGTCGCCGAAAACCGTACTGCGGCGGGGCGTGAGAAAAACCGGCGTATTGAAATTGAAATTATCAAGGGCGAATAACCCCTCGCCACGCTTGGCAAGACGCCGAAAAGAACCCACATTCAACTGACGCAAAGGACCACAACATGCCGCGCATTGACGACCGTCTCGAAGAACTCGGATTGACCTTGCCTGACCCGGTGGCGCCGGTGGCGAACTATGTTCCCTATGTCATATCCGGAAACCTGGTTTTCATTTCAGGACAGGTTTCGATTGGCGCCGACGGTCTCATCAAAGGAACGCTTGGCGCAGGCATGGATATCGCGGAAGGCGTTGCGGCGGCGAAGGCATGCGGCGTCAATCTGATCGCGCAATTACGCAGCGCCTGCGGCGGCGATCTTGATCGCGTCAAACACGTGGTGAAGCTTGGCGGTTTTGTAAACTCAACACCCGAATTCACAGACCAGCCTAAAGTCATCAATGGCGCATCCGACTTGATGGTGGAAGTATTCGGCGAAGTTGGCCGGCATGCGCGGGCCGCCGTTAGCGCACCCTCGCTACCGCTTGGCGCCGCCGTCGAAGTCGACGGCGTGTTTGAGATTGCCTGATGGCGGATGGCGGCGACCAGACAATTGCCAGAACGCTTTCTTCGATAGAGAGCGTCGATGCGCAGATCTGGGACCGCCTCGCAAATCCAACACCGGAAACTTACAATCCGTTTGTCAGCCACGCGTTTTTGTCTGCGCTTGAACGCTCGCAATCGGTCTCGCCGGAAACAGGCTGGGCGCCCATGCACCTGGTGGTCGAAGAAGCCGGTGAAATTACCGGCGCCGCGCCGCTTTACGCTAAGAACCACAGCCAGGGCGAATATATATTCGACCATCACTGGGCCGACGCGTTGCATCGCGCAGGCGGGCGTTACTATCCCAAATTATTATGCGCGGCGCCGTTTACGCCGGCCACGGGCCCGCGATTGCTGACGCAAAACGCTTCGGCGCGCCCCGTTTTAGCCCTTGCGTTGCGTCAGGCGGCAATACAGAGCGGCGCATCATCGGCCCATGTGAATTTCATTGGCGAAGCGGATCGCGAAGCATTGATGCAAGCAGATTTTCTGCCGCGCATTGGTGAGCAATATCATTGGTTCAATCGCGGCTATCAAAGTTTTGAAGACTTTTTGAGCACGTTGTCATCGCGCAAGCGCAAAGCGATCCGCCGTGAACGCCGCGAGGCTGTTGAAGGCTTGGAGATCAGGAAACTTGTCGGCGGGGAGATTACCGAACGCCATTGGGATGCGTTCTGGGATTTCTATCAGGATACGGGTGCGCGAAAATGGGGACATCCCTATTTGACGCGTGAATTTTTTGACCTTGTCGCCCGAAGCATGTCTGACCGAATCCTGCTCATCGTTGCTGAACGTGACGGCGCGCCGATTGCGGGCGCCTTGAATTTTATCGGCGGCGAGGCGCTTTACGGACGTTACTGGGGCTGCTGCGAAGAGGTTCCTTTCCTGCATTTTGAAATTTGCTATCATCAGGCCGTGAACTTCGCTATTGAACGAGGGCTCGATCGCGTCGAAGCCGGCGCGCAGGGCCAGCATAAAATCGCGCGCGGTTATGAACCCGTCGCCACATGGTCCGCCCACTGGCTTGCCAATGACACCTTTCGCGACGCTATCGCCAACTATCTCGAAAGCGAGCGCCGGCACACGCATATGGAGATCGAGGCCTTAAAGGATTACACGCCCTTTCGGCGGGGTGGATAGGAACTTTCTTCAGAATCACGATAGCGTTTCGCTCAACTCAAAAGAGGGATGTCGGATGAGCATCGATGCAGAATATGATCGCAACAACATCTTCGCCAAAATCATTCGTGGAGATGCGCCATCGACCAAGGTGTATGAGGACGACAAAGTCCTCGCCATTATGGACGCCTTTCCCCAAAGCGAGGGGCATTGCCTGGTCCTGCACAAAAAAAGCGAAGCGGTGAACTTTCTGGACGTTGAAAGCAGTGCGCTCAGCGAGCTAACGACTGCTACTCAAAAAATTGCAAACGCCATTAAAAGCGCGCTCAATCCGGCAGGCATTCGGGTTCTGCAGTTTAACGGCGCCCGCGCCGGACAGACTGTATTTCATCTGCACTTTCACATCCTGCCAGTCTATGAAGGCGTCGTCGTCGCCGCCCATGCGAGCGGCAAGCCGGCGGATCCTGCGGTGTTGGAGCCTGTTGCTGCGAAAATTCGCGCAGCGCTATCGGCTTAGCGCAAGGAACCTGATTTCAGATTTCATAACTGGCGCTAGAGTCTTGTTTTAACGCGTTTTCGGACCGCAAAACAGATCACAAAGCCGGTTTTATTTTTGCCGTGGCGCTTTACTGTAACAATATCTCATCGCAGTTCCTCGCGCAGTCGTGTTTTGCGACAAGCGGCGCACCGGAGTATTTTCTTCGCGGGTGAGTTTTATCCAGTTTGAAATATCTGAGTAGTTTTGACGGCGCGCCGCGCTTTCAAAATTTGTGACGTTCATACGCAAACCCGCAAGGGCGCGCCCCCATACCCCTTGCCGCGGGGTGCGTCAAAGAAAGACCGCTGCGAACCCTTCCCTCGCAGCGGTCTTTTTTTGCCGGATCTGTTTTGAGCAGGCTAGCGCTGCACTTGTTCCGCAAACGGAAAGTCGCCCATGGGTGGAAATTGCTGGCGATCAAACGCCCATTCCTTGAACGGCCCGTCAAGATCGACCCAGTGCATGAACAAATGCGCTGACCAGCGGTTGGGGCTCGGCAGGGTGCGCCCATGACGATAGTTGCAGCCTTGATAAAGAACAGCATCGCCGGGCGTCAGCACAAGTTGGCGCGATTCCTCATCGCCAAAATCATTGGCTTT
Source organism: Hyphococcus sp. (assembly GCA_021604585.1). GTDB lineage: Bacteria > Pseudomonadota > Alphaproteobacteria > Caulobacterales > Parvularculaceae > Hyphococcus. The sequence goes on along the minus strand of BQJG01000054.1, from coordinate 8,743 downwards.
TTGCATTTTGCACGCGTCTTCAAATTCGTAGCGCTGCTCGCCGATTTCAAACGGCCAGTCAATTTTATCGCTATTGCCGAGCATCACGGACAAGGAATGTTCGCAGGATTCCCGGTCTGAGTGCACGGTGCACACATCGCCTTGCTGATAGGCGCGAAAATATGCGTAGGTCGGCGCGAGATTTTTCCCGGTTAATGACACCATGCGCGATGTCAGCCCCCAATGGAAACCCATCACCGTGTGATTGCGATACCCGTAGAACTCATAAGCGGGCTTGGCGTTCACCTGTGGCTTGGCGAGGAACTTGTTGAGCAACTCCGGCCGACCCGTCATCTGCGCACAGATGATGGCCAGCAAATGAGTGATCACTTCCTTCGATCCAATCGCCGGAATAACGCAATAGCCGTTGGTTTCGTAGTCATTTCGCGCTGTGTCGGTCATGGGGGCAAAATCGCCGATCCCCGCCCCCGGGTCAATCGCGGCGAAACGCCTCTATCTTGCGACAGACCGACTATCTCCGGCGGGCGGGCCTTGCGACAAGTATTAAGGGCGCAGCTTCATTTGAGGGGACATGCAATGAAAAAACTGACCATAGCGGCGAGCTTTGCCCTGGCGTTTGGCGCATCCGTGATTGCAGCCGAAACGCCGGATTATCGGGAGAGCATGACCCGCGCGGCGGCGGCGTTTGAAGCCGAAGAATGGCCGGCGCTGAACGAAGCGCTCGATGCCGCCCAAAGCACGCGGCCCTGGTCGCTCTATGTCTACCGCAACCGCATTCTCGCCCGGCTGCTGGCGGACCGGCAGGACGAAGCGCTGGCGCTGGCGGCGAAAGCCGCTGATCGCGGATTGAGCTTCAACCTCACAGGCCATCCTGCGTTCGATGCGTTCAAAGCGCTCCCGGCTTACGCCCCGATTGCAGAGCGCATGGAAGCGAACATGGCTGCAATCGGTGACGCTGATTCTGTCCGCGAATTTTCAGCCAATGAACATTTGCCTGAAGCCATCGCCTATGACCGCAAGAACAACCTTTATATTGGTTCCGTCCGTAACGGCTCGATCTTCAAGGCAAAAAAAAATGCGCAAGAGCTGACGCGCGTCGCAACGGCCCGTGGCGGCGTTTTCGATCTGGAAATTCGCGGCGACACCATTTGGGCGGCGGTCAACAATCAGCTCGCCTATGAAGATGCTAATCCTGAAAATAAATTTGCGTCGGTCATGGCCTTCAACGCAAAGACCGGCGCGCCATTCCGGGAGATCAGAGTCAGCGATAGCGAAGCCATCATCGGCGATATTGAGGTGGCGAAAGACGGAACAGTTTACGCCAGCGATTCCGTCACGCCGCGCATTCTAAAAATGGAGCCCGGTGGTCAGACACTGGATGTCTTCGCAGACGATCCGCGCTTTGTGAATTTGCAGGGCATCGCGCTAGACGAAAAGAACCATCGAATGTTTGTCGCTGACTATCTCGGCGGATTGTTCGTCATCAATACGCAAAGCGGCGCCGTGACAGCACTGGAAAACACTGCGGACGCCCATCTCGGCGGTATTGACGGACTTTATTATTATAAGGGCGGCCTGATCGGCATCCAAAACGGAACGACACCGATCCGCATCGTTTATATCGGCCTTAATGATGACGCGACCGCCGTCTCGACGTTCATCGCCATGCAGCAAAACCTGGATGAATGGAATGAACCGACCCATGGTGCGGTTCTGGGTAAGAAATTCCACTATATCGCAACCTCGAATTGGCCATCCTATGACGGCGAGTGGAAGGTGCGCGAGGGCGCGGAACTCAAGCCGCTAAAAATCATGACGCTGCCGTTGCAAGCGAATTAGGGTATAAGGCGCGCAAAAGGAATCGCGCCTTGATCGAACTCAATGCCGGAAACATGCGCGCCGAATTCGCGCCGGAATTTGGCGGCGCTGTTTTGTCGCTCCGCCATGATGGCTGCAACATTTTGCGGCCGGCGGCCTCGCTTAAAGCTGTGGCGTCGGACCCTCGCGAAGCCGCGTGCTTTCCCTGCGTCCCCTGGTTCAGCCGTATTTCAGATGGTTTCGATTTTGACGGGCGCCACCATACCCTCGCGCCGACACTGCCTGTTTGCGACCCAGAACACGCCCTGCACGGACATGGCTGGGTCAATAACTGGAAGGTAACCTCCCAAACTTCCGATCAATTGCAGTGTCGTTACGATCATGATCCAACGGCGGGCGTTTATCCATTTGCGTTCAGCGCGTTTCAGGATTTCACGCTGACGGAGCAATCTCTCTCCATCACCTTATCACTGAAAAACACCGGAGCCTCACAAATGCCGGTGGGACTGGGGTTGCATCCCTTTTTCCCGCGCAGCAGCGAGACCAGACTGCAATTCGCGGCGGACCAGCTCTGGTCGTCAGATGCACAAACCGGACGGTGGCGAGAATCGCCCAAACCTGAACCGCTTAATTTTAACGGTGGAAGCCCGTTGCCTGCTGCCGGCGCTGACTTTTCTTATATCGGCTGGCGCGGCGGCGCAGATATCCGTCAGTCCTCCTCTTGCATGCGTCTTTCCAGCAATGCGCCTTTTGCGCATCTTTACGCGCCGGCGAAAACCGGTTTCTTTTGCCTTGAACCCATCACGCAACTGCCGCTGCGTTTCGGAGAAAAAACGCTCTCTCCCGGTGAAACTATGATGCTGAACATGACGATCAGCGTTGACGAACAATCCGAAATCTAAATATCAGCATTACAGTGTTAACCATGCTGCATCCTAAATTCGTACGTCTACGCCATTCTTGCATAATTTGCGTTGCAAACATGCTTAATGCGAAAAGCGTTGCGACATTTAAATTCAACGACATTTGCTCAGGTTAACAAATCATACAGAGATTTCTGTAAATTTTGAACAACCGGTAGCGTTATGCAGACTGAAAGGCCGAACCCATGGTTCTTCGGCGGAAAAGTAAACTCACATCCTTCAAACAAAATTTGTCGGGCGCAACAGCGATTGAATACGGCATGATCGCCGGTCTGATCGCGGTCGCCATCATGGCGGCTGTTGCGGTGACGGGCGAGAACACGCGCGGACAATTCAACAATGTCGAAAACTCCTTGAAGAATGGACCGGGCGGTACCGGGTCCGGCGGCAATGGCGGCAACGCCAGCGGCGGCGGGTCAGGTTCGGGTGGTTCCGGCGGCAGCGGCTATGGCGGCGGCTCGGGAAGCTCCGGCGGCGGCGGCGGCGACGACTATGACGAGCCCGCGCCCGGCGGCAGTTCCGGTGATCCGACAGATAGCGGCTCGGGTGGAACGCAAGATCCCGCCAATTCAGGTGGCGGCTCTTCGTCCGGCGGCGGCACATCCGGCGGCGCCCCAGGCGACAGCGGATCAGGGAGCAGCGGATCAGGTTCTGGAAGCGGTTCTGATACGGGTGGCGGCGGACCGACACCGGCGCCTGATCCAGGTGCTCCGGACCCCAATGAACCGGATCCGAATGCCGGTCAGCCAGACCCGAACGACAATGTGCCGCCTGAGTGCATCAAGAAAAACGGCAAAATTAAAAACAATAAGAAATGCAAAGGCTATCAATAGACGCATGATGATGATGCGCATACAGAATCAAAAACGCCGGGTTTTATCCCGGCGTTTTTTTGTTTCAAACGAAAAAAGGTTCGGTGTTATTCCACCAGCGCAGGGACGCTTGCCCCGTCACCGCCATCTTTCGGCTTCTCGGCTTTTTCTTCGTCTGGAATATATTCAAAGGCGAGCTTTGTGTTGTCCTTTTCGTCGACCATCACACGGACGATGCCGCCATTTTTCAGCGCGCCAAACAGAATTTCATCGGCAATCGGCTTTTTCACATGCTCTTGAATCACGCGGGCAAGCGGCCGCGCGCCCATTTCATCATCAAAGCCGCGATCAGCGAGCCAACGTGTCGCCTCCTCGGTCAGTTCAAAGGTTACGCCGCGATCAGCAAGCTGCACTTCAAGCTGCAGCACGAATTTCTGGACGATGCGGTTGATGATTTCCGGTGAAAGACCGGCAAATTGAATCGTCGCGTCAAGACGGTTGCGGAATTCCGGGGTGAACATCCGTTTGATCGCTACGTCAGTTTCGTCGTGCTTCTTGCCGCCGGCAAATCCGATGGCGTATTTTGCGGCATCCGACGCGCCCGCATTTGTGGTCATGATGATGATCACATTGCGGAAATCGACTTTGCGGCCGTTGGCGTCGGTGAGCTGACCGTTATCCATCACCTGCAGGAGAATGTTGAAAATCTCCGGATGGGCTTTTTCAATTTCATCGAGCAGCAGCACGCAATGGGGATGCTGATCAATAGCGTCGGTCAACAATCCGCCCTGATCGAAACCGACATAGCCCGGCGGCGCGCCAATCAGACGCGAAACCGTATGCCGCTCCATATATTCCGACATGTCAAAGCGGATCAGCTCTACGCCCATAACAAGGCCGAGTTGCTTCGCGACTTCGGTTTTGCCGACGCCGGTAGGCCCGGCGAACAAATATGAACCAATCGGTTTTTCCGGTTCGCGCAATCCCGCGCGCGACAGTTTGATCGCCGCCGCGAGCTGATCGATGGCGTCGTCCTGACCGTAAACAACGCGCCGCAAATCTTCGCCGAGTTTTTGCAGGCGTTCCGTATCGGACTTCGACACGCTCTTCGGCGGAATGCGCGCCATCTTGGCGATCACTTCCTCGATCTCCGGCTCGTCGATAATTTTCTTGCGCTGATCTGCGGTGAACAACATCTGCCGTGCGCCAGCTTCGTCAATCACATCGATGGCTTTATCCGGCAGCTTACGATCTGTCATATATTTCGAAGAAAGCTCCGCTGCTGCGCGGATCGCCTCGTCGGTGTATTTGATCTTGTGGTGCTCTTCGAAATAAGGCTTGAGCCCCATCAGAATTTTGACCGTGTCTTCCTTGGTCGGCTCAACCACGTCGATCTTTTGGAAGCGGCGCGCCAGCGCGCGATCTTTTTCAAAATGCTGGCGGTATTCCTTATAGGTGGTCGACCCCATGCAGCGCAGCACGCCAGATTGCAGCGCAGGCTTCAAAAGGTTCGACGCATCCATCGCGCCGCCAGACGTCGCGCCTGCGCCGATGACCGTGTGGATTTCGTCGATGAACAAGACCGCGTCTTCGTGATCTTCAAGTTCTTTCAGGACCGCCTTGATGCGTTCTTCAAAGTCGCCGCGATAACGCGTGCCAGCAAGGAGCGCGCCCATATCGAGCGAATAGATCGTTGATTTCGCCAGCACTTCCGGCACGTTTTCATCAACGATCTTGAGCGCCAGCCCTTCGGCGATGGCGGTTTTGCCAACGCCCGGATCGCCGACCAGCAAAGGGTTGTTCTTGCGGCGGCGGCAGAGCACCTGAATTGAACGTTCAACCTCGGCATCACGGCCGATCAGCGGATCAATCTTGCCGGATCGCGCCTTGGCGTTGAGATCAACGCAATATGACTCAAGGGCGCTTTCCTGTTTGCCCTGCGCCGCAGTGTCGGCCTCTTCGCTGACGCCGCGGGGGGCGCGCGGTTGTCCCTCGCCGGCCCGTTTGGCGATCCCGTGCGAAATGTAATTCACCGCATCGAAGCGGCTCATATCCTGCGCCATCAAATAATGCGCAGCATGTGACTCGCGTTCGGCGAACAGCGCGACCAGCACATTGGCGCCGGTCACTTCTTCGCGACCTGATGACTGCACATGAATGACAGCGCGTTGAATGACACGCTGGAAACTGGCGGTCGGTTTCGCCTGCTCGCCATTTTCGAGCTTCAGATTGGCGAGTTCATTCTCGATAAATTCGTAAAGCTGTCGGCGCAGCAAGTCGACATCGACATTGCAGGCGCGCAGCACTGCCGCCGCGTCGCGATCATCGGTCAGCGCCAATAAAAGATGTTCGAGGGTTGCAAGCTCATGATCGCGTTCCGTCGCCAGCGCGATGGCGCTGTGCAGACATTCGTCGAGACTTCTACTGAATGACGCCACTGCTTACTCCCGTTCCATCGTACATTGCAGCGGATGCTGGTTGCGGCGCGACAGCTCCATCACTTGCGCCACTTTCGTCTCCGCTATTTCATAAGTGTATACGCCACAGACGCCAACGCCAGACTGGTGGACATGCATCATCACGCGCACGGCTTCTTCGGCGTCTTTTTTAAAGACAGCTTGAAGCAGCCACACGACGAATTCCTGCGGCGTGTAATCGTCGTTGAGCAGGAGCACCTTATAGAGCGACGGGCGCTTGGTCTTGGGCGCCGTCTTGGTGACGACGCCGACACCGTTGCCAGTGCCCTGACCGTTGCCATTACCTTGATCTGGGCCGCGTTCCTGGTCGTTATCGTTGTCTTCAGCCATAGATCCTTCAAATTCTACTTTTTAACCGGCCACCGCAACTGCGAAAGCCGTCGCAGCCTATTAGATAAGTAGTTGGTCGAGGTTGAAAAGACGCAAATTTTTCCCCGGTGGAGAAACTTAACAAATAAAAAAAGGGCCCGGCGATACGCACCGGACCCTTTTACGCAACTGAGTACGCAGAACTGTTACTGAGACCCTTACGGGCGGTAGGCCTGAATTTTTTCGACCAGCTCGGTGTAACGGGCGGTCAGAGGCTCAACCGTCTCTTTCGTGGCGGCCGCGCAAATATCCGCCACCTTGTTGATTTGGCCGAGGTTTTTCTCAACCGAACCGCGAATGAATTCGCTGTTCAGCTCAATCGCTTCCTGCAGCGTTTTGCTGGCTGACGCTGCTTTTGCAGTCGCCACAGTGTCTTCAAAGCTGGCTTTGGTGAAAGCAGCCTGTTCGGCGCTCAGCTTCTCAAAACCCTTGGTGAATGCAGAAGCCGACGCCATTAGCGCATTCAGCGACTCTTTTTGGAAGTCAGCGAACGAAGAAACGCCTTCCGCAAATTTTTCATAGCCTTCTTTGAAGGACTCAGGACCAAACGCGTTGACGTCAAATGCGTCAGAAGCAGTGGTTTTCTTGTCAGTCGCCATATCAGTCTCCATGGGAATCAACCTAATTATTTGATTCAATTACGTTAAAAGCGGAAGCCCGCCTCTTGTGCAGTGCAACATATGGATGACCGCCCTCGGGGTCAAGGGTTTTTTGTGCGCTGCAAAATTTTTCTTTTGGCGGCATTCGTAAAGCAAACGTTAACTGTCCGTTTACCGCGTTCGGCGATGATTCGTTTCGCCTGGAGACACTCGAAAACGGGGCCTACGGCACAGCGTTTGCTCATAAAGAGACCGGAGGGCCCATTTGGGCTGGCGACGGAATCTTAGGGGTTGAGCGGCAAAAGCGCAGAAATCCCGGGGGCGGCGTCTTCCGAATATTGAAAACGGCATTGGAATGGGCGAGGCTCGTTAAATGGTCATGGCGTTTCGTAGTGTAACAGTATGGGCCTTGGCGCTGGTTATGGCGCTGTGTTTGGCCCCCCAGGCGTCGGCGAATTCAAAATACGCCGCTTACGTCGTCCACGCCGATTCAGGCGATGTGCTGTTTGACCGCTATTCCGACGGCCAGCGTTATCCCGCCTCCTTAACCAAGATGATGACGCTCTATCTCCTGTTCGAGGAACTGGAGGCCGGGCGTTTGACCATGGATTCCAAGATCAAGGTTTCCGCACACGCCGCCGGACAGCCACCGTCAAAACTTGGCCTCACCAGCGGATCGACGATTACGGTGGAAACCGCAATTCAGGCGCTGGTGGTCAAATCCGCCAATGATGTCGCCGCCGCCGTCGCCGAAGAGATCGCCGGGTCGGAATGGCGCTTTGCGCAGAACATGACAACCAAAGCGCGCGCCATCGGCATGTCGCGCACGACCTTCAAAAACGCGTCCGGCCTGCCAAATTCCCGGCAGGTGACCACGGCGAAAGACATGGCGACGCTCGGCCGCCGCTTAATGCAGGATTTCCCGCAATATTTTCACTATTTCTCGGAACAGAGCTTCGTCTGGGACGGCCGCACCTATCGCACGCACAACGCGCTGGTCCGCACCTTTGAAGGCGCCGATGGTCTCAAGACCGGCTATACGCGCGCATCCGGCTTCAATCTCACGACCTCGGCGACACGCGACGGCAACCATCTGATCGGCGTCGTGCTCGGCGGGCGGTCTTCTGCAACCCGCGACGCGCATATGCGCGACATTCTCAACAAGGCTTTTGCTCAGATCGAAGCCAAACCTGCCCTAATCGCTTCACTTTATCGCGATACGCCAAGCCCGCGCCTTAAGCCGACACTGGTTGCGGCTATGGCGGCCAAGAATCCCGTCCCGACCGTCGCTGACAATGAAACCATGCGCGCAGAAATACTGACCGCTGCGGCGAGTTTTGGCTCAGGCGACCCGGCAGCGAGCGACGGCATTGGCGCGCTGATCGCCCAAGCAGACACGCTGGCAGATCCCGATGACTTCAACGAATTTGAACGCACCCGCCTCGCCGGCTTTGATGTGAATGACGGCATGATCGGACAGGGAGACTTTGAAAGCCTCGCCGATTTTGCCTGGAGCGTTCAGATCGGCGCCTATTCCACCAAGGAAATGGCGCAGACGGAACTCGAGAAAGCTGTCGCCAAAACCGGTATGGAAAAACGCGAACGCGTGGTTCTGCCGACGCCCAGAGATGATGGAAAGACACTCTATCGCGCGCGCATCACGAAGCTTTCTGAGATCGAAGCCGCCGCCACCTGCGAAACCTTGAAAGACAAAAAGCTTTCCTGTTTCGTTGTTTCGGATGGCG
>BQJG01000053.1 GCA_021604585.1 Hyphococcus sp. | reverse complement strand
GACACTAACGGCGTTTGAAAAAGCGGTCACGCATCATCGCGAGATTATGGAATGCTATCTAATGGCCGGCCTGTCGGATTATTTATTGCGCATTCTTTGCCGCGACGGCGCCGATTATGAACGCATCCACACCGAGATTTTAACCCGCCTGCCGGGAGTCGACCGGGTGATCACAAACTTCTCAATCCGCAAAGTGTTCCGCAGAACAGCGGTGCCGCTTTAAGGCGAAACGGCGCCCAATTAAGGCGGAATTGCGGCGGGTGTTAACAATGCAATGCTTTGCCCCATGCGGCTTTCAACAATGAAATTCAATTTGGCGTTAAGGTCTTAAAGGCCCGGCAAAACTTACCCGTCATCGTTCGCTCAGAGTTTTGGATGAGGACATCATGCTTACCACTGCGCGAGTTGACATTCCGGCGCCTGTTGTCACGCGTCTCAAACACGCTGCGGATTACTCCGACAATGTGAATGATTATGCGCGCGAAGATCTGGTGAGTTTTAAAAGACCTATTGCGGCGGCGTTTGCGATGCTGGCGCCGGTGACGGTTGCGCTGGCTTATCATTCGGGCGGCCCTTGGATGGCGGTGCAGATCGCCGGCGCCGTAGTCGCGATGGTGGCTGGCGGTCTCTATGTGATTGGCCGTGAAGAATGGCCCAAGATCGTGCTGGAGTTTCAGTCAAGCGTCATGGCCAAGCGCAAGGCGATTGCCGATTTGCGTTGCGGCTTTGGCGAGTCGTCTTTCCTTAGCAATGGCCGCGCTCCGCACTTCTTTGAACATGCCAATGGCGTGCTGGCGCTGGCCGATGCCGGAGATTTGAAGACGCTGTTCTTTGACATCTCAAAAGACGGGTCCGATCCGCGCTGGGCGCTCTATCAGAGCGGCGAAATGCGCCGCCGGGTGTGGCGCTGGCTGCGCCTGCCGGTGTCTCGTGAAGTGGTGAAATTCTCCACCGAGGGCGGAAAGCTCGCCCGTGTGACCGATGCACCGATGATCCCGTCGATTGAGGCCTGGGAAGCGATCAATGTCGCGCTCGGCGAGCCCATGGATGGCGGGATTATTCATCGCGCCTTCGATGAAGTCATCGATGATATGAAGCGTTTGATGTATTGAACCCTGTATAATTTGGGTTCTGGCGACGACCTCTTACAAATCCGGGGCGCCGCTGCTACATGAGCCCCATGGCGACCCTGATAGACACGATTGGCGGCAAGGCCCGTCACCCCGAAAAGCAAAAGCGCGCGGACTCACCCGTTCTGCGCAAGCCCGACTGGATTCGCGTCAAGGCGCCGGTCTCCAAAGGCTTCAACGAAACCCGCGCGATTGTCCGCTCGAAAAACCTGCACACGGTTTGCGAAGAGGCGGCCTGTCCAAATATTGGCGAGTGCTGGGATAAAAAGCACGCCACGATGATGATCATGGGCGACACCTGCACCCGGGCCTGCGCGTTCTGTAATGTCAAAACCGGCATGCCGTCGCCGCTTGATACAATGGAGCCCGCTCATGTTGGCGATGCTGTCGCCGAGATGGGGCTGAAGCACGTCGTCATCACGTCGGTTGACCGTGATGATCTAGAGGATGGGGGCGCCGAACATTTTGCGCAGGTGGTTCGGGAAATCCGCGCCCGCGCGCCGGGAACGACCATCGAAATTTTAACGCCGGACTTTTTGCGCAAGGACGGCGCGGCGGAAGTGGTCATTGATTCTGGGCCGGACGTGTTCAACCACAATCTTGAAACCGTGCCGCGGCTGTATCTCTCAATCCGTCCGGGCGCGCGTTATTACAACTCCATGCGCCTGCTGGAAAAAGTCAAAGACCGCGATCCGAAAATGTTCACCAAATCCGGCATCATGGTCGGGTTGGGCGAAACCCGCGAAGAAGTCATGCAGGTGATGGACGATATGCGCTCGGCCGGCGTCGACTTCATTACGATCGGCCAGTATTTGCAGCCGACGCGAAAGCATGCGCCTATTGACCGGTTCGTTCATCCCGATGAGTTCAAGTCCTACGAAACCCTAGCGCGCGCGAAAGGCTTTTTGATGGTCTCGTCATCGCCATTAACGCGGTCTTCGCACCATGCGGGTGAAGATTTCGCGCGGCTGCAGGCGGCGCGCATCGCCAAGAACGCATAAACGCCTCGCGAGGTCACCTAATTGCATTGCGTCATGACATGGGAGCCCGTCATGTTATAGTTGCGTGCAGGATTGATCGGACGGGGTCGCCGCGATGCCGATAAAAGAAACTCCGTTGCTGAAATCGGTCGAGCGATTGGGACCGCTGCCTGGGTTTTTATTCGCAAGCCCGTTTCTCGCGGGCGTTGTGGCGGTGGTGATGGTACCGTTCTTTTTTGGCGTATTCTTCCTGTTTCCCTCAATGAGCTATGGTATTGGCGCTGAAGCGTTGGTCGTGTTTGATGTTTTTCATACAGGCGCCGTTGTGGGGTTTGTATTCGCCGTTGTTTTGACAATAGGCCTTGCGATCACGACGTTATTCCAGAAAGACGAAGATGAGCGCCAGTATCGGTTTCAGTTTCTTCAAGGCGCAGTAGCGGCGCTTCTCGTGATGCTGATCAGCGATATTTTGTTTCTGGAGACGGTGCGAGCTTGGGTGGCCCCCTTCAAAGATACTATGAATGGTTATAAGCGTTAGCGGTCATTCGCGCGCGCTTGCAGAAGAGTGGCGGCGGGATGTAAGTACCGGCAGGCGCACAGGCTGGCGCGATATGGGAACTGAAGATGACAATGAAACTCTACGACCTCGCGCTCGGTGACACGGAATTGCGGCCCAGCCCTTATTGCTGGATCGCCAAATTCGCGCTGCTGCATAAGGGGCTAGAGTTTGAAACTGTTCCAGTCGGCTTCGCCGACAAGGAAAAATATCCAGACGCGGAATATGGCAAAGTGCCGGTGCTGATTGACGGTGAAGAAACCGTCAAGGACAGCGCGGTCATCACGGCATGGCTCGACAAGGCCTATCCCGACAAACCGTTGGTTGCGACGCCGGGCGAGGCGGCCGCTGCCGAGTTTTACCGGATGTGGATGCTGTCGACTTTTTTTCCGGCAGTCGCGCCCATGTTGCTGACGCGCTTGCATGCGCTGGCGGCCGATGAAGACAAAGCCTATTTCCGAAAAACACGTGAGGCGCGTTTCGGCAAGACGCTGGAAGAAATCGCTGCGCTGCCGGGTACAAAAGAAAAGGTTGAGGCTGTGCTGCAACCTTTGTCGGCGCCGCTTGGACGGTTCCGTTTTCTCGGCGGCGATACGCCTAATCTTTGTGACTATACGGTTGCAGGTTGCTTGATGTGGCCGCGCCTTGCGACCGCTGAAGATGTTTTCGAGACGCCGCAGGCTGTGGCGTCATGGATGGAGCGGATGCTCGATCTGTTCGACGGATATGCACGCAAGGCGAAGCGGGCTGGATAATGCGGACACTCTATGAAATAGGCCTTGCGGATTCTGACATCCGCCCGAGTCCCTATTGCTGGATTGCGAAATTCGCCCTGCTGCATAAGGGGCTGGCGTTTGAAACCGCGCTGGTGGGCTTTTCAGCCAAACAAAATTATCCGGACCCAGATTATGGCAAAGTGCCGGTATTGATTGATGGCGGTGAAATGATCCGCGATAGCGCGGCGATCATGGATTATCTCGACGCAAAATATGCATCGCGGCCGCTATGCGACGGGGCGAGCACTCTTTCGGCGGCGTCATTCTTCAGTGCATGGGCGGGGGCGGCGCTTTACCCTGCGCTTGGTCCGATGAGCATGCAGCCCTTATTTGCGGCGGCAAGCGCTGCGGATCAGGCATATATCAGCGAAACCTTCACCGCGCGGACGGGCATGAAAGTCGACGATTATGCCGCCGGCCCTGATGCCGAAAAAAAGGTGGAGGCCGCTTTGCATTTACTTGCTACGCCGCTCGCAACTCACCCCTTCCTCGGTGGCGGCGCGCCAAACCGCAGCGATTATGTCGTGTTTGCGCCGCTCATGTGGGCGCGCGTTGCATCGGCGGAGGAGCTTTACGTCGCACCGCAACCGGTGGCGTCGTGGATCGAACGCATGCTCGATCTTTATGATGGATATGCCCGCAAAGCGAAGCGCATTGCATGACGGCGCGGCGCACCCAGACGCAAGTTCCCTACACGGCTGATCAGATGTTTGCGCTGGTCGCCGATGTGGAGCGCTATCCGGAATTTCTCCCCTGGTGTGTTGGCTTGCGCATCATCGAGCAAGACAAGAATACCGGCGTCATGACCGCCGATATGATCGTCGCCTATAAGGTCTTCCGCGAGCGCTTCCGCAGCCGGGTTCAACTTGACCCTACAAATAAACGCATCGAGGCTGCTTATGTGGACGGGCCGTTCCGCAATCTCGAAAATCGCTGGCGATTTATCGATCAGCTACAGGGCGGTTCAATCATCGATTTTGAAATCGCCTTCGAGTTCAAAAATTTTCTGCTGCAGGCGACGGCGCAGGCGGTGTTCGACAAGGCCTTCTCACGCATGAGCGAAGCCTTTGTGAGACGCGCGGAAGACGTTTACGGCTAACCGAATAACGCGGCGTTAACCATTTACTGCACCTTTTTGAAACAGATTTTCTTCCTTGGAAGGCAATGATTAACGCTTTTTTGATGAGCTGAGCAGCAGGGTATTTCGTGAAATCGGGGCGTGGAGAGCGCGGCCCTTCAGAATGGAACTGCATCTTATGTCACAGCTCAGCGCCGCAACCCGCGATAAAAACGATTGGCAAAAACAAAAATTTCCCGCCAGCGCTTATTTTCGCCATGCGCAGAAAAAGAGCGGCCGGAGCGCCGTAGAACTGGCGCAGGAATTCTGGGGACTGCATTTCGGGCGTGGCAAACTGACATTGCCTGAATATATCCAATACAGGGTATATGAGGCGAACGACAATGGCAGGGCGGAAAAAGAGCGTTTTATAACGAACACACTTCATTGGCCGATCACATATGCCTGCTGCGACCAGTCATGGATGGCGGCCACAGAAGACAAATGGCTATGTTCACATATTCTCGCCAAGTCGTCGGTTGCAACGCCGGAAACGCTGGCGGTGATTGACAAAACCGAACGCAACTATCCCGGTACACGGAAAATATCGACAGCAAATGACCTTCGCGATTTTGCGATGTCGCCCGGCATGCTGCCTTGCTTCGGAAAGGAAATTCGCGGGATTTGCAGTTTTGGCGCATTCCTTATTCTGGAAGCAGATAACGAGCGCATCCATTTGAAGGGCGAAGGCTGGCTCGATTATGAAACCTGTTTTAACGAGTTTGTTGGCGATACGCCGTATCTGATCCAGCCGTTGGTTAAGAATCATTCGTTTTTCAGCAAATACACTGACAACCTTGCAACAATCCGTGTGTGTATCCTTGTCGATAAGGATGAGGTCAAAACGCCCTTTGCAGTTCTGAAATTGCCATCGAAGGATAACCTCGCGGACAGCTTTTGGCGGCCGGGAAATCTTTCCTGCGGTCTTAATCCCGACAATGGAGAGATCTTGACTGCCCGGCTCAAGGATAATTTTGAAACCGCCGATTGCGCAGAGCACCCTGAAACAGGAGCGAAATTGCTCGGTGAACGGCTGCCGCAATGGAGCGAGGTTATGGACCTTGTTCGCAACTGTGCGCCAATTTTTCATCCCGTTCGTTATCAGTCAATGGATATCGCCGTCACGGACCAGGGACCAATGCTTATTGAAATCAACACAGGGGGCGGTTTCGACTTGCCACAGCTTGCGAGTGGCAAGGGTTTTCTGACAGACGAGGTTTGCGACTTTTTCCGCTCCTGTGGATACCGGAAGATTTAGGGCCCAGGGCAATATGAAAACCTCTCCCGATGTCCACAAGGCGGAACCTATACCAGAGGCGGCCCGCAAAGAGATTGATGCGCTTCTCAGTTCCGGCGATCTATTTCGCTACACGTCGGGAATGGATTCACCCGTCAGCAAGCTTGAGAAGGAATTCGCCGAATTCTTAGGCGTGCGATATGCCTTAGCGGTCAATTCATGTTCGTCGGCATTGTTCCTGTCCCTGCGGGCGTTAGGGCTTGGATCCGGCGATAAAATTCTTTTGCCGGCCTTCACCTTCGCCGCCGTGCCTTCATCGGTGATTCACGCCGGCTGCGAACCGGTGCTGGTGAATGTGGGCGAAAACTATCGCATTCTGCTTGACGAGTTCGAAGAAAAACTTTCCGGCGATGTGTCTGCAGTCATGATCAGCCATATGCGCGGTCATACATCGGACATGACGGAAATATTGAGACTGTGCGAAGCGCGAAACGTACCCATCATAGAAGACGCCGCTCATTCGCTTGGAACCACCTGGTCGCGACGGAAGATTGGGTCTTTAGGAAAAGTAGGCTGTTTTTCTTTCCAGTCCTACAAGCTGGTCAATGCTGGTGAAGGCGGCATTCTTGTCAGCGATGACGCTGAGATCATGGCCCGGGCGGTGATTATGTCGGGCGCCTATGAGGAAAACTGGAAAAAGCACCCGGTCGTAAGCGACTATTTTCCGCAATGGCAGAACAAGCTTCCGCTGTTCAATCTGAGGATGAATAACCTCTCCGCGGCAGTCATTCGTCCTCAACTGGGCGAGATACCGGCCCGGGTGAAAAAGGGCCGATTGAATCACGATTATGTCGCAAAGATTTTGAACGCGTCGGATTGGTTTTCCGTTCCGGCGCCGCTTGATCTGGAACGCAGAGCGCCTGATTCAATCCAGTTTAACCTTTGCCATTTTGAGGACGATGAAGAAGTCCTGAAATTTCAAGGGAAGGCGCGCGACAAGGGCGTTGAGATTCAGGTTTTCGGACTGTCTCAAAACAATGCGAGAACATTCTGGAACTGGGAGTTTATCGGCCCCCAGGGAGATTTAACCCCGACTCGCAACATGTTGAAACGCGCTTGCGACGTCAGGCTTCCGGTGCATCTGGAGAAAAATGTATTGGACAGCGTCGCAAACGTGCTTGTGTCTGCTGCTGATGAAGTCAAAGCATCGGCAACCCGCCTGCTCAGTGAGAGCGCCTAACCACCTAATCCCGTCAGCATCAGGTGCAGCGCCGTTTCTGTCGCTTTGGTTCTGACGAAGTCGCGCGATCCGTCAGCGAAGACCCGCCGCTCCGCCCGGATCAAGCTATGACGATCAGCTGATCCGAACCAGACGAGGCCCGTCGGTTTGCGCCCAGTGCCCGGGCACAGCGTGCTGTAATTATTACGAATTCGTATTAATGTCGCGACATGTCGGGCTGCTGTCGTGGTGTCGTTGCCGTTCGCACCCCAGAATACGGCGATAGAGAGAAGGGGAAGCGTTGAATGAGCGTGCAGAAAAATCGCCTTGATCGGGGCTGGTCACAGGAACAACTTGCCCAACATTCGGGCCTTAGCGTGCGCACCATCCAACGCATCGAGCGCGGTAAAACAGCGAGCCTGGAGACGCTCAAATGTCTTGCGGCGGTGTTTGAAACCAAAGTCGCAGACTTGGTGCAGGAGCCCAATATGAATAAATCTGACCAATCAGATCAAGCATTTGCTTCGGCAATGGAATCTGACGCCATCGAGTATGTAAAAAACTTGAAGGGCCTGTACGTCCACATCATCATCTTCGCATTTATCATGCCCATGCTGACTGCGCTCAATTACTATATTTCGCCGGAGTCCTGGTGGATTATTTATGTGGCGGTACCATGGGCGCTGGCGATTGGACTTCAAGCACTGCTCACGTTTGGATTTTTCAATATTTTTGGACCAAAGTGGGAACAAAGACAGTTTCGCAAGCGGATGAAAAGATAAGCTGCGTTCAACCGCCTAAGCCTGTCAGCAATAAGTGCAGCGCTGTTTCCGTCGCCTTGGTTCTGACGAAGTCGCGCGATCCGTCAGCGAAGACCCGCCGCTCCGCACGGATCACGCCATGACGATCAGCCAGTCCGAACCAGACAAGGCCTACAGGTTTGCGGTCAGTGCCGCCGCTTGGCCCGGCGATGCCGGTGATCGAGACAGCGACGTCTGCGCGGGAGCGGGAGAGGGCGCCCTTCGCCATGGCTTTTGCGACCGGACCGCTAACGGCGCCGTGCCTTTCGATCAGCGCGGGCGCAACGCCGAGCATCTCGATTTTTGCATCATTGGAATAGGTGATGAAGCCGCGCTCAAAGATCGCTGAGGCGCCGGGCACATCGGTCAGCGCGCCGGCGACCATTCCGCCGGTGCAGGATTCCGCTGCCGCGACCAGCACGCCTTCGGCGCCAGCCTTGTCGATAATGGCTTGCGCCAGCGACCAGATGCGGTGGGTTTGAGTCACGCGGCTCCTTTACGATTTATTGTGCGTGCGGCTGATCTCGTCGCCGATATCTGCGTCGTGCATGATCTGCCGTGCAGCATCGAAGTCATCATCCGCTACGAGAATGCGCCGGGGCAGCGCGCCGATGGAGCCGTCCATGATACTTGCATGTTCGTCGGTGAGGATGAATTCGATCTCGGCGTCGCGAAGCAAGCTCTGGACGAAAGACAAAAGCGCGGGTTTGTTGGCGCGGACGAGTTCTTTCAAGGCAAGTCTCCTACTCTGACAGGGGCAACGCGACTGTCGCCGTTGCCATAGCGGAAATACCTTCGCGCCGTCCGGTGAAGCCGAGTTCTTCGGTGGTCGTTGCTTTCACCGACACGCGGCGCTCAGCGATGTTGAGAATGAGCGCAAGGGCGGCGCGCATGCGATCGCGATGCGGGCCGATCTTCGGCGCCTCGCATATCAGCGTCACATCGCAATGGGTGATCTTGCCCTTGCGCGCAGCCACAAGGTCGCGCGCTTTTTCTAAAAACAGATGGCTTGGCGCGCCTTTCCATTTTGCTTCCGATGGCGGGAAGTGATCGCCAATGTCGCCTTCGCCAAGCGCGCCGAGGATCGCGTCGGTGAGCGCGTGCATGCCCACATCGGCGTCGGAATGGCCCTTCAGTTTTTTCACATGCGGAATCTCAACGCCGCAGAGCATGACGGCGTCGCCCTCTTCAAAAGCGTGAACATCAAAGCCGTGGCCGGTGCGGTATTCCATCTGTTGCGCTTTTCTTCCGAGCAGGGTCTCGGCCATGCCGAAATCCTCCGCCTGCGTCAGTTTCATATTATCGGGCGAACCGGGCACCAGCGCCACCGATAATCCAGCGGCTTCCGCGACGGCGGCGTCATCGGTCAGGGTCTGACCTTGCGCTGCGCGGTGGGCGGCGAGGATTTTATCGAAGTGAAACCCTTGCGGCGTCTGCGCCCGCCACAACGCTTCACGCGGCACGGTCGCAGAAATCTGCTTGTTTGCACCTTCGCGTTTGATCGTGTCGTGCACGGGAAGGGCGGCGATAGCGCCGTCGCTCCTGTCGAGGGCGTTGATGACCCGAGTAATCGTGTTGGCGTCGATAAACGGCCGCGCTGCGTCATGGATCAGCACGCGATGCGGCGGTTCGCTTTCCAGGCTTTCAAGCCCGAGCCGGACGGAGTCCTGGCGCTCGGCGCCGCCGGTCACCGGATCGAACAGTTTTTTGTTCTTCAAGAGCGCGCCTATGGCCGCGTCATATTCCTCGCGGTCGTCGCGGTGGATGATCACCCGCACGGCGTCAATGTCGTTATGAGAGAGAAACGCCTCAACCGTCCGCGCGATCACCGCGCGCCCGGCGAGGCCGCGATATTGCTTCGGCCCGCCGGCGCCGGCGCGGCTGCCGCGCCCTGCGGCGACGATGATGGCGATGGTTTTGTACTTAGGCATGCGTCATTCAATCAATTATGATATTGTTTCGGATGAAATCGCAGAACGCTTTTTCTTTTTCCGGGCGCGTAATTTCATCGGCCACTAAGAATTCCAATTTGAGGATGTAACCCTCAATTTCATTTGCAGTGTTGGTATATGCCATGCCGGTTTCGCCATCGAAAATCGCGTAGTGGTCGTTATCCGCATGATGCTTGCGTAACCACTTGTCGCGGCTGTCTATCCATTCAGGCAAGCGTACACGCAATGAGTTTATTGCCCATACATAGGACTCATGATCGAAGCTATCGAAAGAATAGAGCAACTCAGGCACATCTTCAGCGCGCGGGTCGGTCGGACACTGGGCTTGGAGTATTTCTTTATCTTGACCAAGTGTCGGCGTGATTGTCAGAAATCCTATGGCGACGATCGCCCCACACAGATGTCTCATGTAATTCTCCGACTTAAGTGACAAGAATTGATTACAAAGGCTTATTTGATGTAGGTGGTGGTCGCAATGCTCCATATCGCCAACATAACCCTCAAAAACAAAGTCGCGCTGGCGCCCATGTCTGGCGTGTCCGATCTGCCGTTCCGGCGGGCGGTTGCGCGCTTTGGTGTGGGGCTGGTGGTGTCAGAGATGACCGCCTGTGAGGAGTTGATCAAAGGCCGGCCCGATGTGGTGCGCCGGGCCGAGGGCGATGGCGAGATTTTTCCCTTCGTGATCCAGCTTGCCGGGCGCGAGCCGCACTGGATGGCCGAAGGCGCGAGGATCGCCGAGGCCGCCGGCGCCGATGTGATCGACATCAATATGGGCTGCCCCTCGCGGCAGGTGACGGGCGTCCTGTCCGGTTCGGCGCTCATGCGCAATCTCGATCATGCGCTGACCTTGATCGAGGCGACGGTCGCGGCGACGTCAAAACCGGTGACCTTGAAGATGCGTTTGGGCTGGGACTGGAACTGCCTCAACGCGCCGGAGCTCGCGAGCCGCGCCGAAAGCGCAGGCGTGCAAATGATCACTGTGCATGGCCGCACCCGCAACGATTTCTACACCGGGACTGCAAACTGGTCGGCGGTGCGCGCGGTGAAAGAAGCGACCTCGCTGCCGGTCCTCGTCAATGGCGATATCATCGATGAAGTGACTGCGCGCGAGGCGCTGAAACAATCCGGCGCCGATGGCGTCATGCTCGGTCGCGCCGCAACAGGGCGCCCGTGGCTGCCCGGCGCCGTAGCTGAAGCGCTGGAGACCGGCGCGGCGATAATCGCGCCGCCGCTGGAGGTCCAGCGAGATGCGGCGCTGATGCATTACAAAGAGACCATCGATCACTATGGCGCGCCGCTCGGCGTGCGGATGGCGCGGAAACATCTAGCGGCGACGGTGGATCACGCCGCGATCGATATCGATCCGGCGGAGCGCAAGGCGTTTCGTTCCGAACTCTGCCGGATGGCCTCTCCAGAGCGTGTGGTTGAAGCGCTGGCAGGGTTTTTCGACGGTGATTTCGCCATGCCGGAGAAATCAGCGGCCTAAGGCGCCAGTCCGGCTCCTGGCCAGTCTGAGACGCCGCAATTTACCCTGTTTCATTTTGGCAACAAAAGTGTTGATTTTCAGCAACAATGGCAGCAACATCCCCGACAGATTGGGGAAATTGTGGTTTGCGGATTGCAGCGTCGCCTGGCCGGACGGCCGACGCGGGTTGCGGTTGCGGCAGTCGAAATAGCGGGCGCGAAGCCCTCTCAGGATTGGCGACGGGTTGAGTAGTCAGGACCAACATCTGGAACAAGCGGAAGACGCCGCTGCTGGCGCGTCGGCGCGCCGCTTTATTCCGCAATGGGTGCTCTCAAATACGACGGTCGCCACGGCGCTGGTCGGCGCGGCGGTTATCGCTTTTCTGACAACATGGTTCTTGATGTCGCCGCTGGTTGAGCGTGTCGACCGCTCAATCCTGATGTGGATGATCATCGGTAACATCGTCATCGCTGCGGGGTTTGCGCTGCTGGTTGGCGTGCGCCTGTTGCATGTGTGGTCAAGCCGCCGCCACCAGCTTGCCGGATCACGCACCCATATGCAGCTTGTCGGGCTGTTCTCCGCGCTTGCGGTCATACCGGCAATTATCGCGTTCCTGTTCGCTTTCACCATTTTGCGCGCGAGTCTGAATGATGTGTTCAGTGAGCGGATCGATAAATATCAGGAAACGGCTCGCGATCTCGCGAATGCGCTGGTCGCCATAAGAGGGGCGGAGTTGCAGCAATCCATGCGGCTGATCGCGCAAGATGTGGCGCGGCAGGAAGAATCCGGCGTTGGCTTTGAAGAAACGCCGATCAGTTTTCGCCGTTATCTCTATGCACAGGCCCAAGTGCGTGGCCTCTCAGCGCTTTATCTTATTGATGGCCAGGGGCGCATCATCGTGCGCGCTGAAATCGAGCCGGCGAGCTACGCCCTGCCGGCCGAAGCGCGGCTTGCCGATCTGCGCAATGGCGAACCGGGCGATGTGTTCGTCTTTGGCGTTAATAATGACGCGACTTTTGACATGTTCCGCGGCGCCCTCGGGATTGGCTATTATGGCGGCGGCTTTCTGGTTGGCTATCAGCCCGTGGACCCGGAAACCACGACGCGCCTGTTTGCCGTGCGCGCCGTAAGGGAAGACTGGCGCGAAGCCGAACTCGGGCGTTCCCGATTAGAGCGGGTGTTCCTCGCCGGTTATGTGGTGCTCGCCATCATCATTTTGTTCGGCGCCATCTGGCTGGCGCTGATGGCGGCGACGCGGCTGGTTCAGCCGATCGGCCGTCTGGTGAACATGTCGGAGCGTGTATCTGGCGGCGATCTCGGCGCGCGGGTTGAGGTTTACAAAGATGACGGCGAGTTGGGCGCACTCGCGCGATCCATGAACCATATGACGGCGCAGTTGCAGACACAGCGCGATGACTTGGTCGACACCAACCGGCAATTTGACGAACGCCGGCGTTTTACGGAAGCTGTTCTTTCCGGCGTATCGGCTGGCGTTATCGGTCTCGCCAAGGATGGCCGCATCACCATCGCCAACAAATCCGCCGCCGATCATCTCGGTGAAGAAAACACCCGGCTGACGGGCCAGAACATCGCTGCGATCATGCCGGAGCTGGCGGAACTGTTGCAACGCGCCGCCGCATCCACGGAACCGGAAGTGGGCGATCAGATCGACATTACGCGCCATGGCCGCACGCGGACCTTGAATGTGCGCATCGTTAAGGATGCAGACGGCATGGGAGAGCGCTTTGTTGCGACTTTCGACGACATCACGCAATTGATTGCCGCCCAGCGCAATGCGGCGTGGGGCGATGTCGCCCGCCGCATCGCTCATGAAATCAAGAATCCGCTCACACCGATCCAGTTGTCGGCGGAGCGGCTGCGCCGGAAATATCTCGGTGAAATCACCACCAATCCTGAAGTCTTTGAGCGCTGCACTGAGACCATTATCCGGCAAGTCGCCGATATTGGCCGCATGGTCGACGAGTTCTCATCCTTTGCACGCATGCCGAAACCGGTCATCAGCAGTGAAGACTTGCGTGAACTGGTGAAGGCGGCGGTCTTCCCGCAGAAAGTCGCTTTCAACGATATCGACTATGAGGTTGAAACGCCTGATGCGCCGATTATGGCGCAGTGCGATGGCAGACTCATCGTGCAGGCGCTGTCAAATCTGTTGAAGAACGCAGCCGAGTCGATTGGCGGACGCTTGGCGGCGGAAGAAAATGGCGCACCAGGTAAAATTGTTGTTCGTATGGAAACCGCAGGCAAGGTGTCCCGGATTCATATCATCGACAATGGCGTCGGTTTGCCAAAAGCAGAGCGGCACCGCCTGGCGGAGCCTTACATGACGACGCGGGCGAAAGGTACGGGGCTTGGGTTGGCGATTGTGAAGAAAGTCGCAGAAGAGCATGGCGGGTCGCTTGAGTTTGCCGACGATGCGACGCTAGGCGAAACGGGCGCCCGGATTACAATTTCATTGCAAGGGGCGGGCGTAACCGCTGGCGCGGCGCAAGTTGCACAGGCGGCGGAGTGAAGACAGGGAAGAAGGTAAGTTTATGAGTATCGATGTATTGGTGGTCGACGACGAGCAAGACATTCGCGAATTGATCTCCGGCATTCTTGAAGATGAAGGTTTTGCGCCGCGTATGGCGGCGAATTCTACGGCGGCGCTGGCGGCGGTGCGTGATCGATTGCCATCGCTCGTTGTTCTTGATGTGTGGCTGCAAAATTCTGAACTGGACGGGATCGAGATTCTGGAAGTGCTGAAAAAGCAGCATCCTGATCTCCCTGTGGTCATTATTTCCGGTCACGGCACCATTGAAACGGCCGTCGCGGCGATCAAGAAGGGCGCTTATGACTTTGTCGAGAAGCCTTTCAACGCAGACCGCCTTATTCTCGCGGTCAATCGCGCGCTGGATACGGCGCGGCTCCTGCGCGAGAATTCAGAATTGCGTGAACGCGCGCCGGATTGGGGGTTGATCGGTTCATCTGCTGCTGTTTCTGCACTGCGCAATGTAATTGAACGTGTCGCCGATGCGCGTTCACGCGTTTTGATTTCGGGCCCGCCGGGTTCAGGCAAGGAGATGATTGCGCGGCTGCTTCATTCCAGGTCCAGCCGTAAGAACCGGCCGTTTGTGGTCGTCAGCGCCGCCTCCATTGCGCCTGAACGAATGGAAGAGGAGCTGTTCGGCATTGAAGGCGACGGCGGTGAGACTGGCATGATCGGCCTCATGGAAAGGGCGCATGGCGGCACGCTCATGTTCGACGAAATTTCGGACATGCCAATGGAAACGCAAGGCAAGATTTTGCGGGTGCTGGTCGAGCAGCGCTTTAAACGCGTCGGCGGTCAGAAAGCGGTTGAGGTCGATGTTCGCATTGTCTCAACCACCTCGCATGATCTTTTAGCGCTGGCGAGTGAAGGGCGGTTCCGCGAGGATCTCGTTCACCGCCTTAATGTCGTTTCAATCAATGCGCCGGGCCTTAATGAACGGCGCGAAGATATTCCGGCGCTGACGGCGTTCTTTGTCGATCGCATCGCCAAATCATCCGGGCTGCCAAAACGCCCTTTATCCTCAGAAGCATTGGCTGCGCTGCAGGGCTGCGCCTGGCCGGGAAATGTGCGTCAGCTCCGCAACGTGATCGAGCGGACGCTGATTTTGATGGGCCGGGACCCGGAAATAGAAATCACATGCGAGCATTTGCCGACGGAGGTAATGGATTCCGGGCTCACTATCCCTGCCGGCGAGGGGCTGGAGCAAATCATCACCCTGCCGCTGCGCGAGGCGCGCGAGCGGTTTGAACGTGAATATCTTATTGCACAAATCAACCGATTCGGCGGCAATATATCCCGGACGGCGGCTTTCATCGGCATGGAGCGATCCGCGCTGCATCGGAAGCTGAAAGCGCTCGGCGTTAACGGTCAGGTGCGTGTTGAAAGCGCATAATCCCGGTTGCAAACGCAAGTTTGTGAACGCAGGGGCGGCATAGAAGAGGAATAAATAGATCATGCGAGTGATCGTTTGCGGCGCCGGCCGCGTTGGCGTCGGCATCGCCCGGCGCCTGTCGCGTGAAGGCAACGAAGTGACGGTGATTGATCAGTCGAAAGATCTGATCCGCGCTGTGACCGAGCGGCTCGATGTGCGCGGCGTTGTTGGCAATGGCGCCTATCCCGAAACGTTGGAAGAAGCTGGTGCGCGCGAAGCTGACATGGTTATTTCGGTGACGTTTTCCGACGAAGTGAATATGGTCTCGTGTCAGATCGCGCATTCATTGTTTAATGTCCCGACAAAAATCGCACGTGTGCGGGCGCAGGGTTATCTTGATCCGCGCTATTCAGATCTTTTCTCGCGCAGCCATCTTCCTATTGACGTGGTGATCTCGCCGGAACGCGAAGTGTCCGAGGCGATCATTCAACGCATGTCGACGCCGGGCGCGTTTGAAACAAAATCTTTTGTGGATGGAAAAGTCTGGGCAGTGGGCGTCAAGTTGCGCGAAGATTGCCCGATTGTGAATACGCCGTTGCGTCAAGTGGCCGAGCTCTTTCCCGATTTGAAGATCACGATTGTCGCGATCAGCCGCGACGAGAATATGTGGCGGGCTCATTCGGGTGATATGCTGGAGCCGGGCGATCGCATTTTCTTCATCGCGGACCGCAACGATGTCACACGCGCGCTGGAAATTATGGGTGAAGCGGGACGTCAGGCGCGCCGCGTCATCATCATCGGCGGCGGCAATGTCGGGCTGTTCGTTGCGAAGGGCCTTGAGAAAATGGGGACGATGAAAATTCGTCTCATCGAGCATGACCGCAAGCGCGCAGAAGCCATCGCGGAAGAACTTGAACGCACCATTGTCCTGCAAGGAGACGGGCTTGATCGCGCGATCCTGCGCGAGGCTGGCGTTGCGGATGCTGAAACGGTTGTCTCCGTCACGAATAATGATCAGGTCAACATCCTGGCCTCGGTGGTCGCTAAGCGCGAAGGCTCTCGCCGCGCCATGTCGCTGATCAATGATCTCGATTACGGACCGATCAGCGAAGCTGTGGGCGTCGACCGGTATATTGATCCGCGCGCCACCACTATCTCAACCATTCTGCAACATATTCGCCGCGGCCGGATTAAGGGTGTTTACTCGCTGGCCGACGGCGCCGCGGAACTGATCGACGCCATCGCACTGGAGACCTCGCCCCTGGTGAACAAACCGTTGCGCGAAGCGAACCTTCCAGAGGGCGTGATGATTGGCGCCGTTTATCGCGACGGCGTTGTGCAAATGCCGAGCGGTGACATGGTGATCAATGCCGGTGATCGCGTGGTGCTGATGTCCATGCGTGAAAACGTAAAAGACGTCGAACAGATGTTCCGTGTCAGCATCGAGTACTTCTAGTCAACGGATGCGCAAGGCAGCCCCATGGCGTTAACGAGCATTCTACGCACATCGGCGATGCTGCTGGCGGTTATCGCCGTGGCGATGATTGCGCCCATGATCCTTGCGCTCACAAACGGCGAAGGCACGGCTGGCGCCTATTTGTTCGCCGCTTCGACCGCCTTGCTGTTTGGCGCTGGCGCCTATGCGACGTCGCTGGGCCGGCGCCATCCTTCGGGTTTTCGTGGTGCGCTGATTGTGGTTCTGGTCTGGTGGACGATGGTTCCCGTGTTCGCCGCCTTGCCGATTATGGCCGAGGGGCTGAATTTTGCAGACGCGTATTTTGAGGCCGTCTCGGCGATGACTACAACTGGCGCGTGGCTGTCGAATGAAGGCGCGATCGCCAGCTCAGCTGGCGCCTTGTGGCGCGCAATCCTGCAATGGCTGGGCGGGCTGGCGTCGCTGGCCATCGCCGCCGCGATTTTCATTCGCCCCACCTTCATTGGCATCGACACGCTGCTGCCGCCCTTCTCCCGGGGCGAACGGGATTCCTATCTGCGGCCCTTGCGCAACGCGGTTGTCTCTTTTGCGGCGGTTTATGCGATTGTCACGCTGGCGGCTTTCTCAGCCATCGCCATCGCAGGAGCGCCGACTTTCGATTCCGTCATTATGGCGATGACGGTGGTGGCCTCAGGCGGGTTCATTCCGAATGAAACGGGCATCGCGGGTTATGCTGCGGGCGTTGGAATTCCAATGTTCTTTTTCACGCTGCTGGGCGGCGTGAATTTCATTCTGATTGCGCGCGTCATGAAAGGTGAGCGCGAAAAGCTTCGCGACATTGAGACGGGCGCCTTTTTGTTGATCGTTGTTTGGGTGGCAGTCCTGTTCTGGGTGACGGCTGGCGCGGGGGATGTCGTCCTGCTCGGACCGCAACTCTTTAACGCTGCATCGCTGGTGACAACCAATGGCTATCTGATTGGCGAGACGCCGCCGCTTCTCGTGGCGCTGATAACCGCCATTATCGGCGCGGCGGCGGTATCGACGGCGGGCGGCTTTAAAGTTTTGCGCTGGCTGGTGATTATGCGCCGGGCGCGTGAAGAGCTTCGCCGTCTGATTAGTCCGAGCGCAGTGTTCGGCGTCCGCAGCGTCGCCAATGAGCTTGGCGTGTGGATTCATTTTCTGGTCTTTACGCTGACGCTCGCCGCCCTACTTATGGCGCTTTCTGTTGGCGGACATACATTCGAGCAGGCCGCCGCAGCGGCGACAGCTGCGCTCAGCAATACCGGCCCGTTATTGGCTCTTGCAGGCGATCATTCGGGCGGTTACGCCGTCTTTCAAGAGCCGCTGCGCTGGCTGTTGCTGGCCGGAATGATTCTCGGGCGGCTTGAGGCAGCGGTGGCGCTTGCCTTGATCAATCGCGCTTTTTGGAGATGGTGAGCCATGCCGCATATTGCTTATGTTAACGGCCAGTATGTGCCGCAGAGTGAAGCCGTAATTCAAATCGAAGATCGCGGCTATCAGTTTGCAGACGGAATATACGAAGTCTGTGTTGTTGTAGATGGCCGCTATTGGGATATGGACGGTCATCTTGCGCGCATGACGCGGTCTTTGAACGAACTCTCCATGGAAGCGCCGATGGAAATGCGCGCATTGAAAGTCGTGATGGGCGAAGTCGTGCGCCGCAATCGTTTGAAGAATGCGCTGGTCTATATGCAGGTAACGCGCGGCGTGGCGCCGCGCAATCACGCCTTTCCGCCTGAAGGAACGCCGCCCGCGCTTATCATCACTGCGCGCCGCTTTGATTTCGGTCAGTCAGACGCAAAGGCGGCAAAAGGCGTCGGCGTCATTACCCAACCAGACATTCGCTGGGGACGTGTTGATATCAAGACTATCGGTCTATTGCCAAATGCGCTGGCGAAAGAGGCGGCGCGCCAAGCCGGTGCATTTGAGGCGCTCCTGGTGCGCGATGGTTTTGTCACAGAGTGCTCATCATCGAATGCCTGGATCGTCGATAAATCGGGCGCACTTATCACCCACCCCAAGGGCAACACAATTCTCGGCGGTATTACCCGGCAGACCGCAATCGCCTGCGCCGAAGAGTTGCAGATCAAGGTGATCGAACGCCCTTTCACGGTGGAGGAGGCTAAGGCGGCGCCGGAGGCGTTCCTCACCTCGGCGACCTCTTTTGTCATGCCGATTGTCTCCATCGACGGCGAGCAGATCGCTTCTGGCGCGCCAGGGCCGGTCGCCTTGCGGCTTCGGCAAGCCTACAAAGCACGCGCCGCAAATGGTTGAAATCTATCGGCTTCCCTGCGATTTTGCATGTTCAGGCGGAGTTGAAAACATCGCATGGCGCAAACAGGTTGCAGGATTGTGATTTCCACGCCAGAATGATTGCTGCGCTGCAATAAAAACAATCAACCGACTCGGAGAAGCGGGACAATGAACGACAAAAAACAAAACTTGCAGGACACGTTCCTGAATCACGTCCGTAAGGCGAAAATCCCGGTCACGATCTTCCTGGTAAATGGTGTGAAATTGCAGGGCATTGTCAGCTGGTTCGACAATTTCTGCGTGCTGTTGAAGCGCGATGGTCACGCACAGCTTGTCTATAAGCACGCGATTTCAACTGTGATGCCGCAGGGGCCTGTCGCACTTTGGGATGGCGAAGACAACGGCGAATAACTGCCCTCTAGTCTTTAAGACCTGCGCCGCCTTTCATGATAAGACCCGTAAGTCGCGACCCGTCTTTGGGTTCGCGCGCGAAAGCATGTTGTAATGTCAGAACCAGATTTTGAAGAGAATTCAGTCGCGATTGTCGTTCACCCTGCGCTGCGCGGTGATGAACGCCTGCGCGAGCCGCAAGCGCGATTGGAAGAGGCTGTGGGTCTCGCGGCGGCGATCAATTTGGAAATTGTTGAGGCGCTGATCGCGCCCTTGACCAAACCGCGCGCGGCAACACTGATCGGCGAGGGCAAGATTGAAGAAATCAACGCCAAACTTGACTCCTATTCGCCGCGTCCGTCGCTGGTCATCATAGATGGCGCGCTGACGCCTGTGCAGCACCGCAATCTTGAAAAAGCATGGAATGCGAAAGTGCTAGATCGCACCGCGCTCATTCTCGAAATTTTCGGCGCTCGCGCCCAAACCGCAGAAGGGCGCCTGCAAGTTGAGCTCGCCCATCTCAATTATCAGCGCTCGCGTCTGGTGCGGTCATGGACGCACCTTGAACGCCAGCGCGGCGGGGCGGGGTTTCTTGGCGGCCCCGGCGAACGGCAGATTGAATCTGACCGCCGCGCCCTTGACGACAAGATCATTCGGCTCAAACAAAAGCTGGAGGAAGTGCGCCGCACCCGCACTCTGCAACGCGCGAAACGAAAGCGCGCGCCGCATCCGGTCGTGGCGCTGGTCGGCTACACCAATGCCGGCAAGTCGACCTTGTTCAACCGCCTGACCAAAGCGAGCGTCATGGCGGAAGATCTCCTCTTCGCAACGCTTGACCCGACCATGCGCGCCATCGATCTGCCTTCCGGCGTGCGGGCGATTATGTCTGACACCGTCGGGTTTATTTCCGGCCTGCCGACGCAACTTGTGGCGGCGTTTCGTGCGACTCTAGAGGAAGTGCTGGAAGCCGACATCGTGATCCATGTGCGTGACATCGCTCATGCCGACAGCGACGCCCAGCGCGCAGATGTGATTGCGGTGCTTAACGAGTTGGGTCTTAAGGGCGATGATTCACGCCCGGTGATTGAGGCGCTTAACAAAATTGATCTTTTCGACGGCGACGATCGCCTCGATGTGGAAGCGATCGCGCGGCTCAGCCAATCGGGGCGCACGGGTTCGCTGGCAGAGCCGGTTCGCGCTGCGATCTCGGCGCAAACCGGCGAGGGTGTTGGGAAGTTGCTGGATCTCATTGAAGACGCACTTACTGCTGAGCATGAGACGCAGACGATCCGGCTGGCGTCGCCATTTGGCGCGGCGCGCGCCTGGCTGCATGCCCGCTCGGAAATTCTGGAGGAAATGTCGAGTGGTGAGGATCTGATTATCGTAGCGCGCATGGCGGAAAAAACCGAAGGTCAGTTCTTCAAGCTGTTTCCGTCAGCGACCGCCATCTCAGCCAGTGACTTGGCGGAAGATTTGTCCGAAAAGCACGCATGATTATTGATCCGGAAAAAGTCCAAGCGGTGATCGCCGAGATTGCCGAAGAAGAAATCATGTCGCGCTTTGGCGCGCTGGGCGAGCATGACATTCACACCAAGTCCGGCCCGCAGGATTTCGTTACCGCCGCAGACCGCGCCGCCGAAGCGCGCCTCGAAAAAGCGCTCTTGGGACTTTACCCCGGCGCCGCCTTTATCGGCGAGGAAGGCGCCGCTGCAGATGAAAATCTGGTGACGCGGCTCGACCATGAGCGCGGCGCTTTCTGGATTGTCGACCCGCTTGATGGCACGCGCAACTTTGTCGAGGGCCGGCGTGAGTTTGGCGCCATCGTCGCCTTGATCGAAAACGGTGAAATCCGGCAGGGGTGGATTTATGCGATTCCGGATCGGGCCTGCGCCATTGGCTCGAAAGGCGACGGCGCATCATGGCGCGGCGAAAAGCTGGGTCCGGTATCGGCGGCGAGCAATCCGCCGGTTGGCTACCGCGCGACGAACAGTCTTGACCACGCTTGGAAAGATCGAATCCTTCCCGTGTTGCGCGAAAAATTTGAGACCGGTCCTGCTCGATGCTCCGCATACGCTTATATCAATCTGGTGCGGGGCGAACGCGACTTCGCCGTCTACTCACGCGTCTATCCCTGGGATCATGCTGCCGGGATTTTGATGCTGCGCGAACTTGGCGGCAAAGCCGCCTATCTTGACGACGAAAGCGATTATGCGCCGCGCTTGACAGTGGGGCGTCCGCTGCTGGCGGCGGGCAGCAGCAATAGCTGGGAAACGGTGAGGAAAACCCTCGCGGACTAAGCTACCCTTCCAAATATCCATTGCTTTCCAGATATTCGACAATCTTTGTCGCGGCGGCTTCTGCGGAAATCTCCGCCGTGTTGAGATCGAGTTCCGCGCTTTCAGGCGCTTCATAATCGCTGTCGATGCCGGTGAAGTTCTTGATTTCGCCGCGGCGCGCGCGTGCGTAGAGCCCTTTGACGTCGCGCTGTTCGCAAACTTCCAGCGGCGTTGAAATGAACACTTCGATAAACTCGTCAT
>BQJG01000052.1 GCA_021604585.1 Hyphococcus sp. | reverse complement strand
TTATGCAGTCGTTATGACAAATGACAATTTCTTCGCGGCGCTGCGCGACTCTTATGCAGCTTCGCTGAACAAGCCGTTCCTGACCCTGCCTGACAGCAAGACCTTCACCTATGGCGACCTTGATCATCTCTCGGCGAGAATGGCCTGCGCGCTCTTGTCCGCAGGCGCCAAACCCGGCGACCGCATCGTTGTTCAGGTCGAGAAATCGGCTGAAAATGTTTCGCTCTATCTCGGCGCCATGCGCGCCGGGCTCGTCTACGTGCCGCTCAACACCGCGTATACGGCCGGCGAAGTGGCCTATTTTCTCGATGATGCCGCACCATCGATATTCGTATGTTCGCCTGAAAAAGAACCTGCGCTCAAAGAGGCGGCGCAAAATGTCAATCGTGTTTTTACGCTTGGCGCGAGCTATGACGGAACTCTTATTGATGAGCTCGAAAAAGCAACGCCATATGCAGAAATAGAGCGGCGGACTCAGGATGACCTCGCCGTTATTCTCTACACCTCGGGCACCACAGGCCGCTCCAAAGGCGCCATGCTCACCCATGAAAATCTCTCGTCCAACGCAAAGACGCTGAATGCGCTTTGGAGGTTTTCCGGAGACGACGTGTTGCTGCACGCCCTGCCGATCTTTCACATTCACGGCCTCTTTGTGGCGCTGCACACGGCGATGCTCAGCGCTTGTGAAATTATCTTCCTGCCAAAGTTTGATGCAGCTCTTGTTCGGGCGACGATGTCCCGCGCCACCGTCATTATGGGCGTGCCGACCTTTTATACGCGATTACTCAGCGAGCCGGAGTTTGGACCCGATGACTGTACGCAAATGCGCCTTTTCATCTCCGGCTCGGCGCCGCTCACCATTGAAACGTTTCAAGCGTTCAAAGCCCGCACCGGTCACACAATCCTTGAACGATACGGCATGTCGGAAGCGGGCATGATCGCATCGAACCCGCTTGACGGCGACCGCATCGCCGGAACGGTCGGCTTCGCCCTCCCCGGCGTTTGCATACGCATAGCCGGCGATGCGCCCGGCGAAGTCGAAGTGAAGGGGCCGAATATATGCGCCGGCTATTGGAACAAACCCGACAAAACCGCCGAAGCGTTCACAACTGACGGATGGTTCAAAACCGGCGATGTCGGCGTGATCGATGATGATGGGCGGCTTTCGCTTGTGGGCCGCGACAAAGATCTGATCATCGCCGGCGGTTTCAATATTTATCCAATCGAAATCGAACAGATTCTCGATGCCGTGCCGGGCGTTGCAGAAAGCGCTGTGATCGGCGCGCCGCACACCGATATGGGTGAAGGCGTTGTTGCGGTGATGGTCGCCGATGGCGCCGCACCCGATGAGAACGCGCTGACAAACGCGCTCGCGGCGCTGGCGAAGTTCAAACGTCCGCGCAGATTTTTCTGGATTGACGGCCTGCCCCGCAACGCCATGGGCAAAGTGCAAAAACAAATCCTGCGCGAGCAATTCAAGACCGCTTTTGCTTAGCGTTTGATTTGTCGCGTTTTTTAACCGCAAAACCGGAGCCACTTTTGCTGAAAACGCTTTAGCTAGCGGCGCGATCGCGATACATCACCAGCGCGTCGTCGCCATGATATTTTGTTTCAGCGCCGAGGGTGAATCCAAGCTTTTCCGCAACGCGAATGGATGGAGCGTTTCCCGGCGCAATGATGCAGGACATGCGCCGCTCCGGGAAATGCGTCTCGCCCCACTCAACGGCGGCGCGCGTTGCTTCCCCTGCATAGCCTTTGCCGTGAAATTCCGGCGCGAACGCCCAGCCCATTTCGAGCTGTCCGTGCAATGACGGTTCAATCTCACGCTTGAAGTCGGCGAAGCCGGTTTCGCCGACCGTTCGTCCCGTGTCTCGTTCCTCGACCAGCCAATATCCAAAGCCTAACGCCGGCCAATGGCCAAGCATGCGCAGGAATTTTGTCCAGCTTGCCTCCTCCGTCAGCGGCGACCCGCCAATGAATTTGGTCGTGACCGGATCAGCCCACATGTCGCGGATAAACGCAAAGTCATCAGGCGTGCGCCCGCGCAACCGCAATCGCTCTGTTTCAATGACGGGAACCGAAAACGCTGCGCCCATTCAGTCACGCGCCTTCACTTCGGCGATATAGACGTCGATTCGCTTGCGGAGAATATCGAGCGGCAAGCCGCCATCGTCGAGCACCGCGTCGTGGAATTCGCGAATGTCGAATTTATCACCAAGCTCGCGCTCGGCTTTGGCGCGCAATTCCCACAAGGTCAACTCGCCCATCTTGTAGGCGAGCGCTTGCCCCGGCCAGGCGATGTAGCGATCAACCTCGGTCTGAACATTGTGCAGCGACAGCGCGGTGTTGTCGGCGAGATAGTCGATGGCCTGCTGGCGCGTCCAGCCCTTGGCGTGAATGCCGGTGTCGATCACCAGACGGCAAGCGCGCCACATCTCCATGGATAGCCGCCCGAAATCATCATAGGGCGTTTTGTAAACGCCCATCTCGACGCCGAGTTTTTCCGAGTAAAGTCCCCAGCCTTCGCCAAAGGCGTGCGGGTAAAAATCTTTTCTGAATTCCGGCGCGTCTTCGATTTCAAGCGCCAGCGCGCTTTGAAGGTGATGCCCGGGCACGGCTTCGTGCAAGGTGAGCGCCGTCATTTCATAAAACGGCCGCTTGTCGAGCGCGTAAGTGTTGACCCAGTATTGGCCGCCGCGCGAGGCGCCGGCGGGCGCTCCGACATACCTGCCTGTCGTATAATTCGGTGCAATTTCCGCCGGCACCGGCTCAACCGAATAGGGCTGGCGCGGCAGCTTGCCGAAATAGGCGGGCAGCCTGCCGTCAATATCCTTTGCGATCCACGCGGCGCGCTCCAGCAACGCCTCCGGCGTCTTCGGATAGAACTGTTTGTCGGTGCGCAAAAAGGCGATGAATTGTTTGAAATCGCCTTTAAAGCCTGTCTCCGCCATCACGCCGGCCATCTCTTTGCGGATCCGCGCCACCTCTTTCAGGCCGAGCGCATGAATGCTTTCCGGCGTCACCGTATCGAGCGTTGTGTAATAGCGCACCAGCGCGGTGTAATAGGCTTTTCCGTTCGGCAGATCATAAGCGCCGAGCGTATCGCGCGCGGCCGGGACATATTCATCATTCATAAAGTCCAGCAAGCGTGCGAATGCGGGAATGACTTTATTTTCCAACGCTGCGCGGCCTTCCTGCCGCAACGCCGTTTTTCGGCGGACGGGGATGGCGTCCGGCATTTTCTCAAACGGCGCATAATAAGGATGCGCGGCGGCGTTGTCTTTGATCTGCGCTTCAAAGGACGGAAGGATGAACGGCAAAATCTCTTTCGGCTGGGTAAAGCCGTCTGCGATCCCCAGACGCATATTCTCAATGTTCTGGTCGATAAACGTCGGCAGCGCATTCAAGCGCGCGATGTAGTCCTTGTAGTCATTCTCTGTGCGAAAGCTGGTGGCGCCAACCACATACCCGAAATTCGTGTGAAAGCCGGTATCTGCGAGAAACGGAATCCGCCAGCGCTTGAACGGCGCCAGCGCGAGGTCGTGTTTCAAAATAAACGCCAGCAACTCCGCGCTCAACGCGTCATTATCGTCAAGCGCGCTCTTGTCTATGGCGTTTAATCGGTCGAGAAACTCCTGCGCTTCTTCAGTGCGGCGCGCCTGATCTGCTGGCGTAACGCTCGTCACCTTGTCATTATAGTCATTGACGCCAGACGATGTTGCGGAGAATGGATGTTCTTCCATCTCATTCGCCCAATAATCGTCAAAAAGGGTTTCCAGATCGTCCGCCGGCGCGGCGCTGACCGCAGCAAACGGCGCCGTCGCGGTTAAGTTCAGCGCGCAAAATGCGATCACAGCCCGTTTGGTCAACTTCATCATCGCCCCAATTCCTTGCCTTCAGCGGCGTTCGCACGCCCGAGAGAATCGGCTGTATGCTAACATGTCCTCACGATGAGGACACGCGCGCGGATCGCGCGAGCGTGAAATCTTGTGTGTTGCGGTCGCGGCTGCGCTTCGGTAGGCAAAAGCTGCCGGAATTACAGGAGTTTTCCCATGTCCCGCCCCCTCGCTCCACGTCAGATTCTCGCCGCGTTGATATTCGCCTTCTCCATTGTTTTTACGGGCGCGGCGCTCGCCAAAGACCCTGTTTATACGGGCCGTTTCTCCTCGCTCGCCGTTGATGGATACGATGCCGTCGCCTATTTCACCGCTGGCAAACCGGCCAAAGGCAGCAAAGAGTTTTCCACAGAGTATAATGGCGCTGAATGGCGCTTTGTTTCGGCGGACAATCTCGCGGCGTTTAAGGCAAGCCCTGCGGCCTACGCCCCGCAATATGGCGGCTATTGCGCCTGGGCCGTCTCGCAAAACTATACGGCGCGCGGCAACCCGGAAAACTGGACGATTGTCGGCGGGAAATTGTACCTCAACTACAACACCGAAATCCAAGACCGCTGGAACAAAGACATTCCCGGTTTCATCGCCGCTGGTGACAAAAACTGGCCATCGGTTTTGGAGTAACCGCCCTCGCACGCAAGAGTGCATCTTGGGCCGCCTTTCGGGGCGGCCTTTTTCTCTCGCAAAACACGGCGGCGCGCAGACTGGCTTTGCGGCGAGTCTGGCGCCATTTGACCGATTATACTGCATCGCTTTCACCGCTGAGAATTCCTTTCGCGCGCCGCGCGTTCAACCAAACCCGCAGCGCATAAAAATTTTGCAGCGTGAAAAATACGCCAAACGCAAGTTTGGCGGATGAATTGGCGGCGCGTGAGCAGCGAGCATTCAAGAAAAATTCCGAAACATGAGGAACGACGCGGTTTCGTCTGCAACTCATGTTAGAATCGCGGCAACGTCAGACGCGCAATGATACGCCTTTGTCACGCGCGGCGACACAGAGTGGAAAGCGGCGTGCACCTGTCACCACCGCCGTCATCCCGGACCTGATCCGGGATCCAGAACAGAACGCCGCGCTTGCGGGTGGATTGTGGCCTCGAGTTATGGTTGGGGGCCGCAATGACGATGGAATGGGCGCCGCTGACGCTAAACTGCGTGTGGCGGCTGATGACTACTCTGCCGCCCCTTCAGCTTCAGGCTCGTCTTCCTTGATCTCGATGAGCTTGAATTCGCCAGCTTTGACCAGTGCGCGAACGGCGGTTGTCGCTTCGCGCTGCGCGGTTTCGCCATCGGTCTCGCTTGGCGTTTCCATCTCGGCGAGTTCTTCTTTGTATTGTTCAACCATGCGCTTCGAGATGTTGCCGAACAGGAATTCGACCGTTTCCTGTGCGTTGGTTTCGCCGTATTTGACAGCCTTGAGCATCACTTCGCGGTCGAGATCACGCAACAAGGCGGTCGCGCCTGACGCCGGCATGCGCGTGTGAAGCTCTTCAAAGGTGAGTACGGCTTTGCGCACTTCAGCGCCAATATCCGGATCGGCGGCCTTTACATGCTCTAGAAACGCGTCGCGCTTTGAGCCCGGCAGAAAGTTGATGATCTCTCCGACTGCGGCGCCGGCATTGTTTTTCGGCTTCGGCGCTTCGCCTTCTTCGTCCTCGGCTTCTTCTTCGCCGGCGCTGGCGGCTTGTTTGAGAAATTCTTCTTCGAGCACATTGGCGATCGCGTCGACCGCCTCCGCTGATGGCGGTTTCTTGCGTGCAATCTCCACCAGAATTTTCTGATGATAGTCGCCTTCAGTGAGATCGAGTACGCCGGCGGCTTTTTCGTAAGAAAGCTTGGCGAGGATCGCCGCTGCGATGGGCATGCGTTGCGCCTGCACATATTCGGCGAGCCGTTCGTTTTCGACTTTTTCGATGCGCGGCCAAACCGCAGAGGAGCTTCCCTCACCGCTTGCGCCGCCCCCGCTCACATCCGAGAGGATGCGCTCGGCTCTATCTTCCTGGGTCAACATGCCGAGCACGCGTCTAGCTTCATCAGAACCGCCGCTCAAATCATGATTTTCGTGTGCGACTTCAGAGAGGAATTCTTCCGCCACCGCCTGCAGCGTTTGCGGCGAAACGGTTTTGAGTTCTGAAAACGCCTTGGCGAACACGCGCAGTTCATTGTCGGACATATCGTCGACAATGGAGGCCGCCGCTTCCGCACTTAACGACGCCAGCACAATCGCCGCCTTATGCGACTTGGTGAACCACGTCTCGATATGCGCGTCCCGGTAATCGGTTTTGCGTTTCAAGTCGGATTTGCGGCGCAAATCCGTTCTTTGCAATCCCGCTGCTTGTGCATTTGTTGTTTGCAATGCCGTCGACATTACGAATATCCCCTGACAAGCGCGCCGGACACGGCGACCCAACCATTCGTAAGCACAAAGAACGCCACCTTAAACGGCAGAGAGACAATCGCCGGCGGCACCATCATCATGCCCATCGCCATCAGGATCGACGCCACAAGCAAGTCGATCACCAGAAACGGCAGCAATACAATGAATCCGATTTCAAACGCGCGCTGGATCTCCGACAACACAAATGCCGGCACGAGCAGCGACAATGGCGTCATGCCGTCAGTGGACGGCGTAGTCTCAATCGGGCGCGCATCTTCCAGGATGTCGACAGCATCCGGATCAACCCGCGCTTCCATGAACACGCGAAACGGCGCCATGGTTTCGGTAAAAGCGACTTCTTCGGTCACCGTTCCGTTGAGCATTGGCGAGACGCCATTGGCCCATGCGTCTTTGAACACCGGCTCCATGACAAAGTAAGTGAGAAAGATCGCCACAGAGACAATCAGCATGTTCGGCGGCGATTGCTGCAACCCAACGCCCTGACGCAGGATCGACAACACAATCAACATGAATGGCAGACAAGTGACCATCATGGCGATGCCGGGCGCGAGGCTCAGCACTGTCACCATCAGGAACATCTGGATGACGCGCTTGGAAAGCCCGCCATCCTGCGTCGCGCTCGCCGCCGCCATGTCCAGCGCGTCCGGTTCAGGCGAAACAGATTGCGCAGCGGCAGGCGCAGCGAGAAGCGCCAGCGCCGTCAGCAACACAATCACAAACGCCTTCATGCGCACCATGCCCGGCAATTCCTTTACCTAGTTTCCGATGCCGACAATTTCGAGCATCTTCACGCCGACGCCGTTTTCGTTTTCGCTCGCTTCAACCAACTCGCCCTTGGCGATTAGGCGGTCGCCAACGAAAATATCGACCGGGTCATCAATCAGGGACTCCAGATCGATGATGGTGTCCTTGGTCAGTTCAAGCAGTTTTTGAACGGTAATCTGCGCAGCGCCGATCGAGACCATGATCCGAACCGGAAGTTCGAGAATATTGCGATTTCCCGCGCCGCCATCGCCGCCATTTAAAACGTCGGCGATAATATCGTCATCGCTTGCGCCGTCAGCCGTTTCGACTTCATTACTCATTGCCCGTCTCCTCTTGCGGCGCAGTTTCATTGCGCATCGCCAGCAACAATTGTTCAATCAGCGAATCTGGATCGTGAAACAGCCCGCCCTTGCGCCATTCGGCGTCAACCATTGCAGGCGCGCATTTCTCGTCTGCGTTCAGCGTAATCAGCGGCGTGTCGCCAAGCTTGCGTTGTTCTTTCTCACTCAGATGCGCGATCAAGGACGGATGCACTCGCAAGGTCAGTTCTGAATGATCGCGCATGGCGCGTTCTTCAACAATATGCATGATGTCGGCGAGCGAAGACCGGATCGCCAAAGCGGGCGCCACAGCGGCGAACATCCGTTCAATCAGGCTGAGGCTTTCCTTGCGGTAACGCGCATCCATTTCGCTCAACATGCCGCCAACACTTTGTACAAAAGCTTCGTGACGCGCCTCCTGTTCGGCCAGCTGCGCCCGCGTTTCCGCTTGCGCTGCATCATGTCCGGCCCGGTAGGCGCTGGACTCCACGTCCACTTGCGGCGCGCCGGGCAACCGGCCCGGCAGCGACGGTATGCGCATGGCTTTCGCCGCTGCGTTGTCTAAAGGAATTGAAAGCGCGCCGCCGCTCATTTATGCCGCCCGTTCTGTATCGCCGAGCCATTCTTTGAGAAGCGTCGCCGTCGCCTCCTTGTTTGAGGAGCTCAAATCGCGCAATTCCTCCAATGGCGACTTCGCAGCATTCGGCGACGCCTCCGCAGTCAGCAAGGCTGGCGCGGCGCCGGCGGCGGCGCCAGAAATGTCCTGTGTCAGCACCGGCTTCAGCACAAACATGCCAAGCACGATGACGACGATCGCTGGAATAAAGATCTGCAGGATCGACATGACGTTTTGCTGCGCCCAGAGCATGATCCCGCCAGTTTCTTCCGGTGTTTCGACCACTTCAAATTCGTGGAACGGCATTGACTTCACCGTCACAATATCGCCGCGCGCTTCATTGAATCCGACAGATGCGGTGATAAGTTCACGGATCGATTGAAGCTCCGCTTCGGTGCGTGCGACCGGCGCTGCGCCTTCTGCGGCCGGTGCGTCATTGACCAGCACGGCCACATGCACGCGCGCAATGGCGCCTGGCATTTTTTCGCGCTGACGGTTCACTTCAGAAATATCAAAGCGCGTTTGTTCTTTGGTTTCCGACCGCGAAGAACTCGATTGCGAGGCGCCGCCGCCAACATCACCCTCAGGCAAATTACTGGCGACCGTCACCGCGCCCGACGCGCCACCCGTGTCGGATTGCTGCATGTCATTGGTTTCGCGGCCCATCATCACCCGGCTTTCCGGATCGAGTATGCGCTCGGAAACGGTTTCATGCTCGCGGTCAATGTCGAGCGATACGGTCACGCGGGCGTTGCCCGGACCGACACGCGCCTCAAGAAGATCGACAAGGCTCGCTTCCATATGACGTTCACGGTCGAGGCTGTCGCCTTCGGACTGGATCATCGGATCACTGGCGCCCGGCTTCAGGACAACGCCATTGACGCTGTCGATGATCGCCACTTGCTCGACCTGCATATCCGGAACGGCAAGCGCGATCAGATAGCGCATGGCGGTCGCATGCTGCATGTCGAGACGGCCGCGGCTCATAGTGATGGTTGCGGACGCGCTGGGCGGGCGCCGGCGGCGGGCGAATGAGGATGCTTTCGGAACCGCAATGTGCACGCGCGCCGATTTTACGCCCGGGGTCGCCAACAAAGTCCGGGCCAATTCGCCCTCCTTGGCGCGCCAATAGGCGGCGTCAAACATTTCGGAAGTGGTTGCAAAGCCATTTAATTGGTCAAGAAGTTCAAACCCCGGCTGCCCCTGTTGCGGCAGGCCCTGACGGGCCAGCGCCATGCGCAATGCGTCGCGCTGGTTCTCCGGCACATAGATCGCATCGCCGCGCACTTCCGGGTCGACATCCATCGTCTCCAGCGCGCTCAGCACATCGCCAGAGGCGGACGCGTCAAGACCTCCGTAAAGAAAGGCCATGCGGGGCTTTGCGGCGAAGTTCATCACAGCCGAAAAGACCAGCAAAGTCGCACCCAAAACAACGACGAGGATCGCCTTGCGCGACATCGACATTTCATTCCAGACAGACGCAAGTTTGAGCATTACCGGACCACCAATTCGATCGATCTGCGCGAAAAACGCAGTTCTGAAATTTCTTGGTTAATTTCCCGGGGTTTGATTAAATAAGGGTTTACGTTTGGTTGTATATGGTGCGCCCAGCAATTTATGGGTGCAGTCCTGTGTCGAAAGATGCAAAGCCAGAAAAAGCCGAACCCGAAAGCGATGCGCCGGAAGGCGACGTCGAGGGTGAGGAAACAGCAAAAAAGAAAGGCCTTGGGCTAATTCCCATGGTCGCGGCCGCTGTTGTCGCCGCTGGCGTCGCCGGCGGCGCGGCGTTTGTTTTGGCGCCCGGCGGTTCGGGCGATGCAGCCGGATGCATTGCATCAGAAGTTGACGAACATGGTGAATCCAAAAGCCATGGAGAAGATGCGGCGCATGGCGATGAAGCAACGCATGCTGACGCAGCAATGGATTGCGCTGAAGACGACGCTGACGATCATGGCGGCAACAAAAGCAGCAATGATTCAGGCCACGGCAAGAAAGAAAAGAAAAAATCTTCCGGCGGGCATGGCGGCGGCGACAGTGCGGAAAGCACGCTCAAGCCGATCGGCGAAGTTCAGCATTCAGAACACGCAACTTTCCTGGTGCTTGAGCCGATGATCGTTTCGATCCAGCCGATTGGCCGGTCAAAACATTTGAAAGTATCGCTGGTTCTGGAAACGAATGATGACGGCGCGGCCGCGCTTCAAGATAGCGGCCCCTATGTTCAAGACGTCCTCAATACCTATCTGCGTTCCGTCGATGTCGCCGTGCTTGAAGACCCTGCGGCCATGTCGCGGCTTCGTTCTCAAATTTTGCGGCGCATTCGCGCCATTGTGCCGGACGCTGAAGTCACCAACGTCCTCATCACTGAATTCATTCTAACCTAAGAGGCTCTCAAATGGAGATGATCATCGATTTCATGTTGCTTGCCGCGTCAGGCGCCGCAACATTTTACTGTTTCATCCTGAGCCGCAAACTCGAAGCGCTCAAAAGCACTGAAAAGGGCCTTGGCGCCACGATCGCGACCATGTCGCATACGGTCGATCAGGCGCGCGCAACGGTAAGCCTCGCTAAAGAATCAAGCGCGCAGTCCATCGCCGAACTTTCGCCGCTGATCGAAGAGACAAAAGACATCCTGCCGCAACTGACCGAGATGATCGACGTCATCAGCGAACTCGCTGAAATCGCCATCCGTGACGTCAATGAAGCGTCCGGAAACGCCGGTGCAGAGCTGGAAAAACGCCTTGCAAAAGCGCGCGCGCTTCAAGACCGGCTTGATGAACAAATTGATTTCTTCCTCATGGATGGTCCTGATCCGGACGGCCCCGGCACGCGCACTGTTCCAAATGGCGACGCAGACGACGTCGTTTCCTATCTCGACGATGAAGAAGAGGCGGCGCCGAAATCCGTCCGCGCCAAAAACACGTCAAAAGTCACTGCGGCGCTGATGCAGGCCCGTAATGTTCGTCAAATGAGAAAGCGCGCTGGGTAAGTCATGAAAACCAGAGCGCTCCTCGTTCTTGGCGTCGTCTTTTTCGGCTCGTTTGTCGGCCGCATCGCCGTGCTTGCGTCCGAAGCCGTGGGCAAACCGTCGCTTGGCCCCAACGCCAGCAATATCGCCAGTGTCGCCTCGTGCGTCGATGGCGAGTTAGCCGCGGCCGTAAAAGATCGCATGTATTCTCTCGACAGCCGGGAGACGGCGATTGCCGACCGCGAGTCCGAATTGAAAACCTATGAAGCGCAAGTCGATAAACGGCTGAAAGAACTCGAAGTCGCCAATGAAAAGCTGCAGTCGAACATCCAGATCGTGCAGGATGCGCGCAACGCGGACATTCAAAAACTCGCCGCAATCTATGAAGGCATGAAGCCCGCGCAAGCCGGCCAGATCATCAATGAGATGGATGCAAAATTTGCAGCTGGTTTAATTTCATCAATGAATAATGAACAAGCCGCCCTGGTCGTCGCGAATATGGACTCCCAAAAGGCGTATCTCGTCAGCGTCATCCTCGCTAATCGCACCCAGCAAATCGAACAATAAACCCGCGCTATTTCAGTGAAGATTAACTTCTTCATGAAATACAGGTTAAGCGATTAGTTAAACTTTTTCACACTCTACGCGGGCGAACATGGGACCAATTCTCGGCATCATCATAACTCTCGTCATGGTCTTCGGCGGATATCTGTCCGCAGGCGGGAAGCTTGAGATTATCATGCACTCGCTTCCGCACGAGATGATGATCATTGGCGGCGCAGCCATTGGCGCATTTGTCGTCAGCAATGATTTTGCGACCATCAAACATGTTGGCGGCGACATCATGAAGGCGCTGGTCGGTCCGAAATGGAAAAAGAAAGACTATCAGGATCTTTTGTGCCTGATGTACGAGTTGCTGCGCGTTGCTAAAGAAAGCCCCGTGCAGGCGGAAGGACATATTGAAAACCCCGCCGAATCGACAATCTTTCAACGCTACCCAAAGATCGCCAAGGATCATGACGCCGCAGACATCATCTGCGACACGATCCGTTCAATCCTGATGAATTTCGACAATCCTCATCAAGTCGAAGACCTGCTCGAAAAACAGCTTGAGGCCATGCATCACGAAAGCCTGCATGGCGGTCATGCTTTAACGAACATTGCAGACGCCCTGCCCGCTCTGGGAATTGTCGCGGCGGTGTTGGGCGTCATCAAAACAATGGCGTCCATCGACAAGCCGCCGGAAGTTCTGGGGCAAATGATCGGCGGCGCGCTGGTTGGAACGTTTCTCGGCGTTTTTCTTGCTTACTCTCTTGTCGGCCCATTAGCGACGCGCATGATCGCTGTAAACGAACAAGAACAACGTTTCTATAAGCTCATTCGCGAATGCATCGTCGCCCATCTGCAAATGCACACGCCGCAAATGTGCGTTGAAGTCGCGCGCCGGAACATTTCCGCCCATGACCGGCCCAATTTCGCTGCGATCGATGAAGCCCTTAAAGAATTAAAGAAGGCGGCCGCATGATCACCAGAGCGTTTTTCCTGATCGCCCTATTGCTGTCCTCCGCTGCGGCCTTCGCAGCGGATGAACCGCATTCGGTGCGCGCTGGAGAGCATGGCGAGTATTCCCGTCTGGTCATCCCCCAAGCACCGGCCGACTGGCGCATCGCCACCTCTGATCGCAAGATTGAAATCACGTTCCCTGACAAGAATTATGAGTTCGACCTCTCTGACATTCTCGACAAACGCAAAGCCCACCGCGTCCTGAATGCCCGTATTGTCGATACGGACAAGACCCGCGCACTAGTGCTTACGCTGACCTGTGATTGTCCGGTTCGCACGTCTAAGAGCCCAGAAAATTCGATCGTTGTTGATATCTTCAACGCATCG
The DNA here is from genome assembly GCA_021604585.1 of Hyphococcus sp. GTDB lineage: Bacteria > Pseudomonadota > Alphaproteobacteria > Caulobacterales > Parvularculaceae > Hyphococcus. The sequence goes on along the minus strand of BQJG01000052.1, from coordinate 9,647 downwards.
CCCGTGACTGTCGCTGAAGACGAGCTGGAAGAAGAACGCCCGATCTCGCTCGATGCGCGCAACAGCCAGCCGCAGACGCCGGAAAATATGCGTGCGGCGCGCGACCGCATGATCGCTTTACTCGCCGAAGCGCGCAGTCAAGGCGTTGTGCAACTCAAGATCGACGATGAACGCCGCGAAGAAAAGCAACAAGCTGCGCAAACAGCACAGGCGGCGACCGATCCAACGCCGGCATCACACAAAACCGAACCCACCGAAGAAAAGCATTCTACACCTGCACCCGACCCGCATTCCAAGGAGTTGCGCGAGCATGCGATTGACTCGGCGTTGAAACCAGCCCTGGCGCCAGCGGCGCCTGTCACAACACATGCCGACGGACCGCCCGTCCTGCTGACTAAGTCTGATCACAAAGAGGAAGATAAGTGCTTCGATCCCGCGCTGTTCAACGAATTGAAAGACGAGGCGCTGGATTATTCCGTTATCTCTCATCTACGTCAGAGTTTTGACTTGTCCGATGATGAGGCCGAGCGCCACGAGGCCGCTTCTGAACTCGCCTTCGCCTATTTGCATTTTGGATTTTTTGAAGAAGCCAGCGCCATCGCTAATCCGCGCGGGCGTGAAGGCGATGCCGATCTGGCTGCCGCCGGCGCATTGGCCGATATTGCGATTGGATCGGCCGCACGCGCAACCCGCACGCTAGCGCCAATACAGGCTTGCGGCGCTTTTGCGGAAATGGCCTATGCGGCGGCTGCAAAGGCCGAAGACGAAAATGTCGCGCCAATGATGGAAAAGCATGTAGAAGCGTTGCGCCCTGTCATGGCCGTTCTGCGCGCGCCACTGGCTGAGACGCTGGCCTTGAACGCCATAGATCGCGGCGACACAGGGATCGCAAAAGAATTTTATGATCTGGCGCGCAGCGCGCGTGGACGCGAACGCAGCCCCGCCCTCGCCGTTCTGGAAAACCTGCTCGCTGAACAAATTGCAGCATCCGTAGGAAAGACTTCCGGCGATCATGCGTCCGCCGAACAACACGCCGCAGCGCCAGCCATTTCCGACGAATTGAAAGAGCTGGCGCAAGAACCGGGCCCAATGCAGGCGAAGGCGCTCGCCATTCTTGCTAAGGATTATGAAAAGCGCGCTGATGCCGCCTATGAAGGCTTGCTCGATGATATCGCCGCGCAAAGTTCACGCCGCAATTCATCTCTCTCCGAGGCGCGCGCTTCATTTACGGGCGCAAAAGCGCTCGTGACCGCCGGCCGCCTGCATGAAGGTGTTGCGGTTCTCGACTCCGCGGCCAAAGCAGCCCCCGGCGCAAGCGAAGCCAGCCAGAAACTTGCGCAGTCTTTCATTATGAACGGTCTGCTGGCGGATGATAAAACCCGCCTCGATGCAGTCTCAACATTTTTCCATTTCCGCGACTTTGTCGACGCGAAAGACGATGGCGACCTTAATATTGCAGTCGCCAGAGAGCTCGCTTCCTACGGCGCTAATTTGTTGATTGACCGCGCGCTGGAAAACACGCCGGAATCCTGGCGTGCGCAAGGCGACGCGCTGCGGGCGCTTTCCCATCTCAACAGCGGCGACGCCCATGGCGCGCTTGACCTTGTCAATGCCGGCAAGAAAAGCGCTGACCTCTCCGTTGTCGCCGTTAAGGCGCATGAGCGCCTCAATGATCGCGCTGGCTCTGTTGCAGTGATCAAATCCGCTATGCGCGACGGCGCCAGCGACAATGAACTTGCAAACGCCGCCTGGCGCGCCGCCGACTGGCCGCTGGTCAGTGAGGCGTTCACCGCCGTGCCGAAAAAAGACCGCGAAACCACCGCCGCATCGCGCGCTGCGCTTGCCGCTCTGAACGCCGGCGCCAACACGCTGTCGCCTGCGGTTCGCGAAGCGCTGGCGAAAGATCCAGCAACATTGGCGGCGCTCGCTCACATGTTCGTATCCGCGCCCACAGTGAGCATTCGCGCCATCGATTTGCTTTCTGAGTTTGCAAAGGGCGTCACAAAAGAAACCGACTTCATGGAACGCGGCCTGAGCGCCGGAGGAGACGGACGATGAACAATTCCATCTATGTCACGCTGTCGAAACAGGCAGGCCTTTCCAAAGAACTGAACAGCGTCGCGAACAACATCGCCAACGCCAGCACGTCCGGTTATCGCCGCGAAGGATTTTTGTTTTCCGAATATGTGCAGCGGCTGGAACCACAAGACAGAAGCATTTCGCAGGCCAATGTCGGTGGACATTTTTTTGACGCTACGCCCGGCTCCCTCGCCCGCACGGGCGGTACGTTTGACGTCGCCATCGATGGCGATGGATATTTTGTTGTTGAAACGCCGCGCGGCGAGCGCCTCACTCGTCAGGGCAGCTTCATGCTCGACGCCGAGGGCTTGCTTATCACTCCTGATGGAGACCGTGTGCTTGGCGATGGCGGCTCGCCTGTGACCATCCCGCCGGAAGCGGCAAGCATAACCATCGCGCCGGACGGATCGATCGCGGCTGACGGCGCGCCAATCGGCAAGCTCGGTCTCGTGACGATCGAACCCACCGCCCTGGCGCGTGAAGGCGACAATCTTTTCCGCGCCACAGAAGAATACCAAACCGTTGAATTTCCAAAACTCCGTCAGGGGTTTGTTGAAGCATCAAACGTCAATGCCGTTATCGAAGTTTCCCGTCTGATTGAGGTCCAGCGCGCTTACGAGCTGAACCAGCAATTGATGAAAGACGAAGACGAACGGATAGCAAAGACGGTCGAAGCCATGAGGCGCCGTTAACGGCGCATAGCCAAGGAGGCTTACAATGCAGGCACTTAGAATCGCTGCAACCGGCATGGACGCACAACAAAAGCGCGTCGAAGTCGTTTCAAACAACATCGCGAATATGAGCACCACGGCTTATTCCGCGCGCCGCGCCGAATTTGCAGACCTTCACTATCAGCAATTGCGCGCGCCGGGAGCGATCTCTTCGTCCACCGGCCTGATCGCCCCTGCCGGCATCGAACTCGGACTTGGCGTTCGCACATCGGCGATCTCCGTCAATGTCGAACAAGGCTCGTTGCGTCAGACCGGCGGCGATCTCGACATCGCCATAGAAGGACGCGGCTATTTTGAAGTCACGCTTCCTTCCGGCGATCCTGCGTTCACCCGCGACGGGACTTTCAAAAAAACCGGCGAAGGATTGATCGTCAATTCCGAGGGCTACCCGCTCTCCGGCGACATCACGATCCCGCAGGATGCGCGCTCGCTCACCATCAACAATAACGGCGAAGTCTTCGCGTATTTCGACGGCCAAACCGGGGGGCAGCAGATCGGCACGCTTCAGGTGTCCATCTTCGTCAACGAAAAGGGCCTTGAAGCCATCGGCGGCAATCTTTTCCGCGAAACCCAAGCCTCCGGCTCTCCGATCCCGGGCGAGCCCGGCATAGATGGCCGCGGCGCGATCCGTCAGGGCTTTCTCGAAGAAAGCTCCGTCGATGTTGTGCAGCAGATCGCCGACCTGATCGAAGCCCAGCGCGGTTACGAACTCAATTCCAAAGTTATTTCCGCAGCCGACCAGATGCTCGGTTCAACCACACAGATCAGGTAACGCCATGAAAAGCGCCTTACTCATCTTTCCTGTCGCGCTCGCTTTTTTCGCGCCCGCCAACGCACAGCAAGTGGCCGCGCTGGCGCCGCAAACGCCTGCGCACACGGCCGAAGAGCTGTTGACGACATCTGTCATGCCCATCGCGGCTGCCGAACAAAAGCCGGCGAACGTAAAGGCCGCGCAAAATTTGCGTCCCGGCATGTTGCTTTCTGCAGCGGATTTGATTGTTGAAGGCGATAATTCCACAGGGCTCGATCTGTATGTGGGACAAGAGGTCAAGCGCGCCATTTATGTCGGCAAGACCTTGTCACTGAACGATGTCGGACCGCCAACCGCGGTAGAGCGCAACGCCATCGTCATGCTCGAATTCGTTCGCGGTCCGTTGATGATCACCACCGAAGGCCGGGCGCTTGATTCCGGCGCCGTGGGCGACCGGGTCCGCATCATGAACCTCTCGTCAAAAATTATTCTCACCGGGACCATCACAGGACCCAACAAGGCTGTGACACGATGAACAAGAAAATTCTTCTGTTGGCGCTTCCCCTGCTCGCCTCTGCGGCTGGCTGCGCTTCGCAAACCGATCATATGTTCAAGCCGCCAAGCTTGTCGCCTGTCGGCGAAATGCGTAATCCCATGCCGGCGCCGGCGCAGGAACGCTACAATGTGCCGCCGAAGGAAGTGAAGGCGACAGAAGCGAGCGTCACCACCGGCTCGCTGTGGCGTCAGGGCCCGTCTGCACTGTTCGGCGATCGCCGCGCGCGCACATTGGGCGATATCGTCACAGTCGTCATCGAAATCGACGAAGAAGCCGAAATGAAAAACAACACGACGCGCTCGCGCAGCGGGTCAGACGACATGGCGGTCACCTCGTTCATGGGGCTGAATTCTCTGGCCGAACGCATCCTGCCCGACGGCGCAACGCTTGACCCTGCGATCGGAACCAGCTCATCGACCGCCTCAGCCGGCGACGGCACAATCAAGCGCGAAGAAAAAATTACGCTCCGCGTGGCGGCGACCGTTATCAACGAACTTCCCAATGGCCATCTCGCAATTTCCGGCAGCCAGGAAGTGCGCGTAAACTATGAGCTGCGCGAATTGCTGGTGGCGGGAATCATTCGTCCTGAAGACATCTCGCGCAACAACATCATCACTTATGACAAGATTGCGGACGCCCGTATTTCCTATGGCGGCCGGGGCCAGATCTCCGACATGCAGCGCGCACGCTATGGTCAGCAAATCATCGACCTCATTTCACCCTTTTAAAGCAGGCGCATCACTGTGATCAAAAAACTTCTGCCCGTCATCATCATTCTTGTCGCCGCCATTGTCGGCGGCGGCGGCGGCTTTTTCGCTAAATCGCAAACAGGCAAATCGGCGAACAGCGAAGATCAGGGCGAAGCCGACAGCGGGCACGGCAAGAAAGAGAAAAAGAAAAAAGGCGGTCACGGCGCCGAGGAAGAAGTTGGCGCCACCAGCTTTATGAAATTCAGCCGCCAGTTTGTCGTGCCGGTTGTCGAACGGGGCAAACCGAAATCCATGGTCATTCTCGATATTAATCTCGAGGTCGACAATACGCTCAATGAAAGCGTCTATACGCTGGAGCCGCGCCTGCGCGATGCCTTTCTTTCGCGCCTCCTGGCGCTCTCGAGCCAGGGCATGTTGCCGCAATTGCTCGAAGACGTTGATAAACTGGAGGCGACGAAAGCCGCCCTGCTCGAGACGAGCCGGGAAATCATCGGTGATGCAGCGTTGAGCATTCTGATCCTCGATATCGGCATTCAAAGCTACTAAGCCGTCAGTCTTCTACAAAGGCTTTCAACCGCAAGACAGCTTCGTCCCACTGATCAGAAATGCGCGACAGATAATCCGCCGCCTCTCCGATCGGTTTCGGTGTGAATGTGTATCGCTGTTCGCGTCCAATGCGCTGACTGGCGACCAGCCCTGCTTCCTCCAGCACGCGCAAATGTTTGCTCACGCCCTGCCGCGTTAATTCGAGTCCGTTGCGTAATTGCGAAATGGAGCGAGGTTCCCCGCGTGACAGCCTCGATAGGAGTTCAAGGCGCGTGGCGTCGCCCAAGGCGGCAAAGACCGGAGCGGTCAGAACGGGCGCAGCAACGTTTTTTCTCGTCATAGCGTTATTTGCTGGCGACATAGTCAGCGATGTTTTGCGCCTGAATGTCCCAGCCTTCGCTATTGGAGCGCAGCGCTTCAAGCCGGCGGGCGTCTGGCAGTTTGCTGAATCCGGATTCGGTAATGAACAACCGCGTTCCGCCATCGGAAGGCGTCAGTCTGAATTCCACCAGAATTTGAGACTCGTTTGAATAATCTGTATCAGGGTCAATAGCATTTGGATGCCAGCTGAAAGAAAAGACTTTCTCCGGTTCCATGCGCACGACAAGCGTTTCCCATTTCACGTTTTCATATCCAGAATAAGTGATGTGGCCCCGGGTGACCTCCCCCACTTTGAAAGGACCGTCCAACTTGACACGAAACCAGGCGCCAAATTTCCGGTAATCCGTCAGCGCGTCCCAGACCTTTGAAACGGGCGCGGCGATCATGACCTCTTTTTCAATTCTGTCCTGATCGATGATCTCAGCCATTGAGCAACTCCTTGGTTGTCTTTTCATTAGCTGACCCAAACACAAAACGCAACCCAAAGGTTGCGTTTTGTTCTCACCATAATTTCAAACAGTTAGCAAAGAAGCCGCGCGGCCTATTCGGCCAGGCCCAACCCGGTGATCTGTTCGGGATCGACCGTCACGCCGCCCTTAAAGACGATGGACGGCTCGGCGCCGTCGAGGCGCACCTCACGAACGCTGCCAAAGGTGTTGGCGATCTCTTCGCCAATTACGTCATTGTCGCGATTATAATAGAGCGCCGTGATCGCATAAGAGCCCGGCTGGACCGCAACGCCGTCTACCTTTCCATCCCAGCTTTGCACTGATGATCCGTTCAAGGATTGGAAGCGCGTGATTTCTTTTCCAGACTTGCTGGTGATCACTGTTTCCACCCGTGTGGCCTGACTGTCTCCGGAAAGACGGTATTTCACCGGCGCAACGCCATCCACATAAACCGGGGCCGCTTTAGCTTCCGCTTCTTTGCCAATCCATCCGGAATATTTGTCTATGCCGTCTGCAACCATGGCTGACGCCAACGAGTCGAGTTTGTTGTTGACGTTGACGAGCTGTTCAACCGAGGTGAACTGTGCAAGCTGCGCCACAAACTCAGTCGAGTCAGCCGGATCAAGCGGGTCCTGATTGCGCAACTGCGCGGTCAGTAGCGTCAAAAAATTCTGAAAGTCGACCGCCTCAAGCGCCGAATTGCCGCCACCCGCTTTCGCCGAAGCACTCGCGGCGGTTGCCGCTGCGGAAGGCGTTTGAAACGGTGAAACTGTTGGTGAAGCCTGCATTGAGGTCTCCTGTGAAGTATCGGTTAAAGACGACGGTCAAGACGGCCATCAACAAGATGCGGCGCGGATGAAGCATCATCCGCCTGTCCCGTTTCATCGGCCAGACGGAAATTTTTGAAGCTCTGATCGGCCAGATCGCCGCCATTTTCGCCCGGGCCTTTGTCAGCGAAATGGAGATCGAGGTTTTCAAAACCCTGTGCTTCCAGCGCGCGCTGAAAGACGTCAGCATGGCGGCGCATTAGATCAAGCGTTTGAGGCGAATCCGCAGAAACAACCGCACGAACGATGTCGGTTCCGTCACGCTCGAAACCGATTAGAACCTTGCCAAGTTCCGGCGGGTCGAGGCGAATTTCAAGTTTGCTGTCGCCATGACGCGAAGCGACGGCGGCGACAATCTGATCGCGGACCGGATTAAGATGCGCATTGCGATCTGCAGCGTGTGTCACCATTTCAAGACGGCTGGCGGCGAAGCGATCTGCATCTAAGGCCGCAACTTCGTCGCGCGTCACCGCCGAATGGATAAGCGCTTCCGGTGCGGCATGTTCCGCAATGGCGATCGATGGGTTTGCCTGCTGCGGAAGAACCAGGTTCGGGCTGTCAATATGGGTTTTCACTGTAGGCGCGTCAAAACGGCTCGGACCTTCACTGCCGCGCCCTTCAAGCTTTATTTCGATAGGCTCCGCCGGCTGATCCGAGAGAGGCGCCTCCTGGACAACATTGTTCCTTGGAGCCGCATTCGCCGCCCCCGGGATGATGTGTTCGGCTGCTTGCGCAACAGTCGTCTGCGCAAGCAACGCCTTATTCTGTTTGATGCCCGCATCCTCGCCTAGCACAGCCAAAGCCGCTTCTTCAGACAACATATCAGCCGTTGTTGCTGGATCGCCTGGAGGCAAATCAAGGGCAAGCGCGACATTAGGCGATGTAACAGGATCAGTGTTCGGGCCGAACGGTATTTTGTGCTTGCCAATTTGCGGCGCCGGATTCGTTTCAGGCGTAGGAGGTTTACCTTCGAGCGCGTCGCCGATCGTGCTTTCTTCAAGCGGTGTAATCGGTTGCTGGCCGGACACAATGGCCCCAAGGAGTGGTGCTCCGGAATCATCATCGGTCTCAGTCGCAGGCTTTAACAATCCCTCAATAAAGGTGAAGAAACCATCAGCATCTTTCGCTGCTGCTTCGCTTTGCGGACTTGTCTTGCCGTTTGCAAGCGCATCGTCAGCAAACTTACCACCAACAAACTTGCCGCTGAAGATTGCATTTACTATCGGGAATTGAGTGTTTTCCATAAAGCTTTTCTACATTTGATAACTTATTTTTTAGTTACACGGCCTAGGTTTGCTTAAAATTATTCCTATCCGGAGTTTTGCCGTGGACGCCGCCAGCCTTTCTCTCGCTATCAATGCAAAAACCGCCGAGCGCATTCGCGACGTGTCCGGCGACGCTGCGGTGCGTGAAGAAGAACTTCGCAAGTCGGCGCAGGAATTTGAGTCGGTGTTCATCGCCGAAATGATGAAACACACGGGCCTTGATAAAGCTCTTGCGGGCGATTCCGGCTTCGGCGGAGAGGCTTTTTCCAGCATGCTCGTCCAAACTTACGCCGAGGAGCTGTCTAAAAATGGCGGCTTCGGACTCGCCGATCAGATATATCGTCAGCTAAAGGATCACCAATCGTGAAAAACCAGCTCGACAAACTAAAATCTATCATCACCAGCCTTAAAAAGCTGACCGATGTTGAGCGCGCCGCCATTGGCAAGCGCGCCTTCGACCAAATCGCTGCGCTCACATCTCAAAAGGAGTCGCTGCTGGCCGAGTTCGACGAAACCGCAAGTGCGATGGAAGCATCCGAACTTAGTGAACAAATTATTGCTGAACTCGATAGCGTTCGAGCGAAAGCTGAAGAAAACGCAGCTATATTGCAGTCCACCGCCCGCGGCGTGCGCGAGGCGCGAGCAAGGCTGAAGAAAATCCGCGAAGCCGACTTGAACACCGGCGCCTATGCCCGTGGCGGTTCTGCGCTGCGTCAGCCCGACGCCTCAACAATTACAACTAAAGCATAGTTTTTAAGAGCTCCTTATCCCAAAGGTTGTATATCAATACGGATACAACCTCTTGGTTGTTGCGGACATGCTTAAATGGCCTGCCGCGAGCTTAAAATAGCTCAAAAAATCCTGCTACATCGCAGGGCTCCCGGCAACTCCTTTGCGAGGTCGGACCGTTAAACATAACGATCCAACTTGGAGTCTACTATGAACAGCCTTCTTACAAATACTTCAGCGATGGTGGCGCTGCAGAACCTTCGTTCGGTCAACAAAGATTTGACCATGGTTCAAGAGCAAATTTCTACCGGTAAAAAAGTCGGTAACGCTCGCGATAACGCAGCTATCTTCGCCATCTCCACGGTCATGAACTCCGACGTTAAGGGCTTTGAAGCGATCTCACAGTCGCTGAATCTAGGCGCTTCTACTGTCGGTGTTGCTCGTGGCGCGGCTGAAAAAGTCACGGAACTGCTTGTCGACATGAAAGGCCTTATCGTGGCCGCTCAAGAAGACAACGTGGACCGCGCTAAAATTCAGACGGATATTGGACAACTTCGCGACCAAATCGACTCAATCGTCGATGCGGCGCAGTTCAATGGCCTGAATTTCCTGAAAGGTGCTGC
>BQJG01000051.1 GCA_021604585.1 Hyphococcus sp. | reverse complement strand
AGGTGAAGAGGATGACGCCGGGGCTTTCCGGATCTGGCGTCGCCGCGAGAATAGTCGGGAAGATCGGTCCGAGCAGCGCCAGCGCCTTGTCGCGCGGTTTAATCTGTTCACGGACGTCTTCGAGATGAATGATCTCAAGTGATGTCGATAATTCGCTGATCAGGTTTTCAAGCCCGGCAAGCTCAATGAATTTCTTCGCCGTGACGATTTTGGTGACTTGCGCCGCTTTGCAGGCGGCGCGCAGGTTTTTCGACCCGGCGGTGAAATTTAGCATCGCCGGCACGCGCCCGCGCGAGAGCAAGGCGAACAAAGCGATGATGGCGCCCGCGCCGGTGGGAAGCAGAATGCCGACGCGCTCGTCTTTGGCGGTCAGCCGCCCCAGCGCGCCTCCCAGTGCGAAGGCGCCGCGGGTGATTTCCTGCAGAGAAAGTTTGCGCCCGTCGCCGTCTGTGACCGCGAGCTTGTCGGATTTTTCTTTGCGCGCATTGTCGAGATAGGCCTGAAAAATCGCGCGCCGCGACCGGCGCTCAATGCGCTTGACCGGATCACCCATACCCTGCCGCCTTCCGCCCCAAAGTCTTGTTTTTATGCGTTCCCTGCCGCCAATCTACGGCACAGGCGCAAAAAAAGCCAGCAAGAGCAGGGGGCTATAATGTGTTTGCAATCTCGGTCTGAATCGCACGAGCGGCGGCGGCGGGGTCCGCCGCCGCTATGATGGGACGGCCTACCACCAGATGATCGGCGCCGGAGGCGATGGCGCGAGCCGGCGTGACGACGCGTTTCTGATCGTTAGCGTCAGCGCCAGCGGGGCGAACGCCTGGCGTTACAATCTTCAGCGCATCGCCAAAACGCGACTTGATAGCGGCGGCCTCTTTTGCCGAGGCGACGACCCCGTCAGCGCCGGCTTCGGCGGCGAACTCCGCCCGTTTCAAAACGAGGTCGGCAACGGACATGTCGACGCCCATTTTCGCAAGGCTCGCCTGATCGAGACTGGTGAGTACGGTGACGGCGAGAATTTTTAAGCGCTTGTCGCCGCCACGTCCGGCGACCGCGCCTTTCAACACGTCCGGCTCGGCATGCACGGTGAGGAAATCGCCGCCAAACTTGGCGACGCTGGCGACGCCGCGCTCAACCGTGGCGCCGATATCGTGGAACTTGAAATCGAGAAAGACCTTTTTGCCTGCATCGGAAAGCCGCCGCGCCAAATCGAGCCCGCCAATCGGCATCAGCTGATAGCCGATCTTGTAGAATGTTCCTGCATTGCCGATCGCGTCGATGGCGGCTTGCGCTTCTTCCGTTGACGGAAGATCAAGGGCGATGATCAGGCGGTCTAGGGGAGTCATTCGATATTCCTTCCGCGTGCAGCAACTCAAATTCCCCTCTCCCGCTGGCGGGAGAGGGGCCGGGGGTGAGGGTGGTTATCTCAAATGTTCTTACCGGTTTAACATCCCACCCTCACCCGGCAAGTTCAGCCTTTCGGCTTCGCTCGCCACCCTCTCCCGCCAGCGGGAGAGGGTGCTCAGGCCTAAACCGCTTTCTTCAGCGTTCTCAGCTTCGGTTTCGCTGCGAGCTTCTTTTTTGGCGCGGGTTTTTTCGCCGTCTTCACGGTCTTCTTCGCAGCTGGCTTCGCCTTATCTGGCGACATGACCTTTTCCTTAAAGCCGCACCACTCCGCAATCTCGCAGCGCCAGCATTCTGGCTTGCGCGCCTTGCAGACATAGCGCCCATGCAGAATCAGCCAGTGATGGGCGTGCAGTAGAAACTCGTCAGGGATGATTTTCTCCAGGCCGAGTTCGACAGCGAGCGGCGTCTTGCCGGGCGCCAATCCGGTGCGGTTGCCGACCCGGAAAATATGAGTGTCAACAGCGATGGTCGGCTGGCCGAAGGCGACATTCATGACGACATTGGCGGTCTTGCGGCCGACGCCGGGCAAGGTCTCCAGCTCTTCGCGGGTCTGCGGCACCTCGCCGCCGAAATCGTCGAGGAGCTTCTGCGAAAGCGCGATGACGTTTTTTGCTTTGTTGCGCCACAGGCCGATGGTTTTGATGTACCGCCCGAGTTTCTCCTCGCCCAGCGCCGCCATTTTCACCGGGGTATCGGCGAGTTTGAATAATTCCTTTGTCGCCTTGTTGACGCCCACATCAGTCGCCTGCGCCGACAGCGCCACAGCGACAACCAGTGTAAATGGGTTAGTGAAATGCAATTCTGTCTGTGGTTCGGCTTCGACAGCGGCGAGACGTTCAAAAATCCTGCGGGCCGTCTTGCCAGTCATCTTGGCCATGAAACTCTCGCTCAAATTCCCGCGCGACCATAACGCGCGCTTTCGTTTCGTAAAGTTCCCGGTCACGTGAATTGCGGATGCGCAAGCGGGGCTATATGTTTTCCCCATGCCCCGTTTGCGCAATATTGAAACATTAGCGCCCGTCGCCAAAGGCCGGGCGTCCGCCGCATCGGGGCTTGATGACCTTTCTCGAGGCGCTGCTCTGTTCGACGCAATCCTCTCACCCAACCGTTCGCTGCCCAATTCCGGCTTTGTCGCGGTGATGAGCATCGTCATCATTTCCAATATTTTCTTTGGGACTTATTTTTACCTCCTCGGCGCCTGGCCGGTGATCGGCTTTTGCGGTCTTGATGTGTTCGCCGTTTGGCTCGCCTTTCGCTTGAGCTACCGTCAAGGCCGCCTGCGCGAGCGGGTGCGAGTCAGCGAGGACGACATGTGGGTCGCGCGCGTGCTGCCTTCGGGCCATGAAACCCGCTGGCGGCTCCAGCCCTTCTGGACCAAAGTCTCAATCCAGCGGCCAGTCGGCCATGAAAGCCAGGTCCGCGTCACCTCCAAGGGCGGGACGCTGATTTTAGGCGCGTTTTTGTCGCCGGAGGAACGAGACCGCTTCGCCGAGGCGCTCGCGAGCGCCATACAGCGCGCAAGCTTGGGCAAACCGCGCGGATAGGCTAAAGGGTCTCCCCGCTCAAACCGGATCGGACGGAATGCTCAACTTCTTCATTGTTGTTTTTGCGCTGCTGGCGCTTGCGGCCGGTCTTTACTGGCTCTGGCTGAAGAAGATCGGCGGGGAAGTCGCCGAAGGCGCTGCTTATGAGTGGGCGTTCATGCAAAAGCATGAGCCGGAATTTTTAGAAGGCGTCAGTGAAGAGCACTTTCATAAAATCTATGCGCGCATCCACACGCCGCGTTTTCCCGGCTATGCGCTTGTCGCGATTGCGACTTTCTTTGTGACCATGCCGCTAACGCTCGGCCTGTTGAATGTGGGTGCGTGGGCGGCGGAAAAGGTCGGCTTTCTGCCGGAACCTGTCGAGATCGTCCGCTATGTAAAACTGGGCGGCTCGAAAGCAACGGAGTCTTGGCAATGCGATACGACGTGCCAGCTTCAGATCGCGGAATCTTTTGCGGGCTTTTATTATTTTTTCGGCATCATCGCCGTCTGGCTGGTGATTGTCTGGCTTTTCACACGCCGGTTTCACGCGCGCCGCCCCGGCTTGTTACGCGATGAAATCATTCGCTCAAGAACTTGAAGGAGAAAGGTTTTGCGTTATCTGCACACCATGGTGAGGGTGAAAGACCTCGACGCATCGCTCGATTTTTACTGCGCAAAACTCGGGCTTGTCGAAGTGCGCCGCTATGAAAGCGAAAAGGGGCGCTTCACCCTGATTTTTCTCGCCGCGCCGGAAGATGTGGCGCGCGCCAAAGAAGAAAAGGCGCCGCTGCTCGAGCTGACTTATAATTGGGATACGGAAGATTATGAAGGCGGCCGGAATTTCGGCCATCTCGCTTTTCAGGTTGACGATATTTACGGCCTTTGCCAGTCGCTGATGGATGCGGGCGTCACCATTAATCGCCCGCCGCGTGACGGCCACATGGCGTTTATTCGGTCGCCGGACGGCGTCTCGGTTGAGCTTCTGCAAATGGGCGACAACCTCCCTCCCGCAGAGCCGTGGTCGAGCATGGCGAATACCGGCTCCTGGTGACGCCGGCTTAGTTTTTCTTTAAGGCGCCGGCGCGCAAATGAGGCGCCGCATCGCCGCTACAATTGAAAGCAATTCATGTTGGAAAACGCCGTTCAGTCAAATCCTGTTCGCCTCGAACATGTCACCAAACGGTACGGCGCCTTCACGGCGGTGGATGATCTGTCGTTTGCTGTGAAGCAGGGCGAGATTTACGGATTTCTCGGCCCCAATGGCGCAGGCAAAACCACAACGCTTCGCATGCTGCTCGATATAGTGCAGCCAAGCGACGGGCGAATTTCTATTCTCGGCGCGTCATCGGCGATTTCCGTGCGCCGGCGCATTGGCTACCTCCCGGAAGAGCGCGGCCTTTACCGCAAGATGAAAGCTGCCGATTCGATTGCCTATTTCGCGCAGCTTCGAGGACTCTCCAGCGGCGCGGCGAAAAAGAAAGCCAATGCGCTGCTCGAACAGTTCGGACTCGGAAAATTCGCGCGCTCCAAAAACGAGGCGCTGTCAAAGGGCATGGCGCAAAAGGTTCAGCTGCTTGCAACCATTGCTCATGAGCCTGAATTGCTGATTCTCGATGAGCCGTTCTCCGGCCTTGATCCGATTAATCAGCAGACGCTGGAGGCGCTGATCGCTGACCAGCGCGCCAATGGCCGAACGATCATCTTTTCGACCCATGTGATGCAGCATGCGGAACGGTTATGCGATCGTTTTCTGATCTTGGCCCAGGGCCGCAACCGGTTTCAGGGAACGCTGGCGGAAGCGCGCGCCGCTTTTGGTCAGCGCCTGCATCTCAGGTCATCGGCCCCCGCATCTGCATTCGAGGCGCTTGCCGGCGTCGTCTCGGTGCGGCATGAGCGCGATTGCGGTGAGGAATGCGAGTATGAAATCGAACTGGCTGACGGCGCCAACCCGCAGGACTTTCTGCGGCAGGTGGTGGGCGCGGGGCTGATGGTGACAAAATTCGAACAGGCCGGCGCCACCTTGCACGATATTTTCGTTTCGCTTGCGGGCGATGACTCCACGGCGCCAGCGCATATAGTGGAGGCGGCCGAATGAAACAGGTGCTGCTCATCGCGTGGCGAGAATACAAGCAATATGTCTTTTCGCGCGGCTTTCTGATCTTCCTGGTGATGTTTCCGCTGAGCCTTGTGGCGATCACCGCCGCGATGGGCCTTGTTGATCGCAACAAGCCTGTTCGGGCCTTCGTCGTTTACGACCAGACGGGAATCTACGCCACGGAAATCGACGCCGAAATTGCGCGCCGCCATGGCTTGAATACGCTGGCTGCATGGGACGCCTATGTGCATGCCAGCGTCGAGGGCGATGTCGAAAATATACCCGAACCGTTCAGGCCTGACGGGATCAATGACGCCCGCTATCGCGCGCTGGAAGCAGCTGGCGGTTTTGGGACGGCGCAAGCAGCTATTCGCGACATGTTGAGGCCTGGCGTCCCTGCTTTCACCTTGCCGCGTGTTCAGTTTGAGCGGGTCGCCGGGCCGGAAGCGTTGGGCGCAGCAACGTCGATTGAAGAGGCCGAAGCGATCCTTCGTCCGTTCCTGCTGGAAGAGCGCGGGGTGAAGAATGCGGACGGGCAGGCGACCCGATTATTTGCGGCGGTGTTGATCCCGGCAGGCTTCGGCGCCGGTGAAGAAGCGCCCGCCGCGCAATATTGGAGCCGAAACCTGACGGACGTAGCGCTTGAGGATGTTGTCGGCGATGCGCTTGACGCCGCCTTGAAGCGCGCGGCGGCGTTGGAATTAGGCGTCACTCGTGAATCACTTGACCGCGTGGCGGCCATCGACGCGCCCTTCGACTCCTACCGCCCCGACCGCGCGCCTGATGAAGCGCAATTAGGCATCGCCGACAGGATTGAAACCGCGTTGCCTGCGGCGCTGACATATATGTTGCTGGTGATCATTTTCGGCGTCGGCAATTTGCTGCTCACCAACACCATTGAAGAACGCTCCAACAAGATCGTTGAGATATTGCTGTCTTCGGTGACGGCGGGACAGCTGATGATGGGCAAGCTGATCGGCATTGGCGCGGTGGGGCTGACCATGCCCGCAATCTTTCTAGTTGGCGGTATTGCGGGCTCGGCGACTCTCGCATCAGGCGGGCAGGATATCGCCGGCCCGGTCATGAGCGCGTTGTTCTCCTCGCCGCTGCTGCTGATCTATCTATTCTATTTCTTTGCCGCCTATGTGATTTTTGCGATGATCTTTTTAGCGATTGGGGCTGTGTCGAATTCGCTGCAGGACGCGCAGTCCTATATGGGTCCGGTGATGATCATTGTCTTCGCGCCGCTGCCGTTTATGATCATGGTTTTTCAAAACCCGAACGGGTTCATAGCCTCGCTGCTCACCTGGATTCCGATCTACACGCCCTATGCGGTCATGATGCGCGCAGCGTCCGACCCGCCGGTCTGGGAGATTATCGGCGCCACGGCCTTGATGATCGCCTTTGCGATTGTGCTGGTGCGGTTTATGGGCCGGATATTCCGCAACGCCATCCTGCAGTCCTCGCCGCCAAAAGCCCGCGAAGTGTGGCGGCTGGCGAAGAAGGATGGAGTTTAACTCACTCACGGCGCATCAATGCCAGAAGTGCATTCGGTCATGTTTTAGGTCGCGCCATTGGTTTTTTCTGTGCTAAGCTGAGGCTCTTATTAAGCGGAGAGACCCATGACGGGAAAACGAAAAGCGCATTGCGCCTGTGGCGCCGTTGAAGCGGAGCTTAGCGGCGAGTCTGTTCTTCAGTGTTATTGTCATTGTACGGATTGCCGTGATTGGCTCGGCGCGCCAGTGCATGCCGCAACGATCTGGCCGAATGCGCAAGTGCGTTACACCAAAGGCAAAAACGACGTCATCACATACAAACGCACCGACAAGAGTCACCGTAAATCCTGCAAGAAATGCGGCGGGGCGGTGCTGATCGAACATCCCTCGCTCGGCGTTTTCGATGTGCTGGCGTCAGCCATTGACGGCTTTGACTTCAAGCCTGCGTTTCACATTTTTTACGGCGAACGCATGATCGATCTGAAGGACGGCCTGCCGAAGTTCTGGAAAATGCCAAAGGATATGGGCGGCGACGGCGAAACGATGTCTGAATAGCGCCGGTCGGGGTTTAGTGACTCGAGCCGTCGCCTTTATAGATAAACTTGCGATCGCAATAGCCGCACTCCGCTTCGC
Source organism: Hyphococcus sp. (assembly GCA_021604585.1). Classification (GTDB taxonomy): domain Bacteria; phylum Pseudomonadota; class Alphaproteobacteria; order Caulobacterales; family Parvularculaceae; genus Hyphococcus. The sequence goes on along the minus strand of BQJG01000051.1, from coordinate 15,630 downwards.
CATCGTCGAGCGAATACCACACCACCGGATGGCCGAGCACGCCGCCGCCATCGCAAGAGACGCGGCGTTTATCGGTGTAAATGACTTCCGGATCGGGCGTGGCGGTGTTTAGCGATTCGCTCATGATCGTGATTCTTTTCGAGTGAGTGTGCAGTGTTCTGACTTGCCGCCCGGGGCGTGTTTCGTCAAGCCTTTGCCAGATGCGAGTTCGTGCGCCAACTCGCGCGAATGTGCTCCTCCCGCGCTGACGGGCGCTGTTGACCCTGTATGCCTGCGGCGCGATAAGCGGGCGCCCCGGCCGGATGGATGTTTCGATTCATGGATTTCAACGCAAACGCTGACTACGCTATCGCCGCCCGCGGCGTGCGCAAGACCTATGCGGCGACGAAGAAGGCGCCGGCCAAGGAAGCGCTCAAGGGCGTCGACATCATGGTCAAGCGAGGGTCTATTTTTGGCCTGTTGGGGCCAAACGGCGCGGGCAAGTCGACCTTCATCAACATTCTCGCCGGGCTGGTGGGCAAATCGGCCGGTGATATTTCCGTCTGGGGTTTTGACATAGACCGGAACCCGCGACAGGCGCGCGCATCGCTTGGCATCGTGCCGCAGGAAATCAACATGGATGTGTTCTTCACGCCGAAAGAAGCGTTGGAGATTCAAGCCGGACTCTATGGCGTGCCGAAATCGCAACGCCGCTCCATGGAAATTCTCGAAGCGCTCGGTCTCGGCGATAAAGCTGGCGCCTATGTCAGAATGTTGTCGGGCGGCATGAAGCGTCGCCTGCTGGTGGCGAAGGCGATGGTGCATTCGCCGCCGATCTTGATTCTCGACGAGCCGACCGCCGGCGTTGACATCGAGTTGCGCAAGCAGCTTTGGGACTATGTCTTAAAGCTGCACGAGCTTGGCGTGACGATTGTTCTGACCACGCACTATCTCGAAGAGGCGCAGGAATTGTGCGAGGAAATCGCCATCATCCATAATGGCGAGGTCGTTGCTTGTGAGCCGACAGAGAAACTCATCTCCTCGCTTGATCGCAAGACGTTGATGGTGACGCCCGGCGACGAGCTTTCCGTCAAACCCGATCTCGGACCTTTTGATGTGGACATGAAGCCCGACGGACGGCTGGCGATCTCTTATCAGCCGAGCAAATCGCAGGTCGCGGAAATTCTCGGGCGGCTCATGGATGCGGGCGTCGCGGTCAAGGATCTGTCGACGGTCGAGGCCGACCTCGAAGACGTCTTCCTCGAATTGACCTATCATAACAACCGCTAAGCGCGCCGGGCGTGTTTAGGGCGGCGCGCGGCTTTTCCCCTGCGGCGGACGCGGCTAAGCTTTCGCGAACGCCAAACCGTCGAAGGGGAGATTCATGGTCGTGCGCGCATTTTTCTCATTCATTTCCGTTTTCATTTTTGCTTTTGGCGCGCCAGCGGCGGCGGCCGATGACGGCGATTCAATCCTCGTGCTCGACGCCTCCGGCTCGATGTGGGGCCAGATCGACGGCGAAGCCAAGATCACCATTGCAAAACAGGTGCTCGGCGATCTCTTGAAAGACTTGCCGGCGGAACGCCGTCTCGGGCTGATCGCTTATGGGCATCGCCGCACGGGAGATTGCACGGACATAGAAGAACTTGCTGCGATTGGCGCCGACCGCGCAGTGATTTCCGGCGCCGTCGCCAAGCTCAATCCCAAAGGCAAAACGCCGATGGCGGATTCGGTGAAGCTCGCTGCGCAAAAGCTTCAGTACACGGAAAAGAAGGCGACGGTCATTCTGGTCAGCGACGGCATTGAAACCTGTGCGCCAGATCCGTGCGGCGTGGCTGCGGCGCTTGAGGCGGCGGGTGCGGATTTCACCGTTCATGTGGTCGGCTTCGATGTGGCGGAGGAAAACGCACAGGCGCAATTGCGCTGCATCGCCGAGAACACAGGGGGCACGTTTGTGTCCGCTGAGGATGCGTCTGGTCTCAGCGAAGCGCTGAATGAAACGGTGATCGAGGCGGCTGAGGCGCCGCCGCCGACTGCGAATATTTATCTTCGCGCCACTGAGCTTGAAGGAGGGTTGCTGATTGAGGATGGCCTCGATTGGCGCATCATTCCGTCGACGGGCGGTGATGCGGCCTATAGCGAAGGCGATGCAGGAACCGTCGAGACGACGCTTGAACCGGGCAGCTATGACGTTTTGGTTGTGCGGTCGTCGGACGGCCTCAAAGGTGAAGCGAAGGGCGTCGTCGTTCGGGCGGGCGTGTTAAAAACGGTGACCATCGCGTTGACTTTCCCGGTCGAAGCGACAGTGCGCACGGAGCCCGCAGAACAGGCGATGGCCGGAACAAACATCAAGGCGTTTTGGACCGGGCCTGAGCGGCAGGGCGATTACATTCAGATCGCTGAAAAAGGCGGCGATGGCTATAAAACCTACGCTTACGCCCGTAATGGCAACCCCGCCGAGCTCCGTATGCCCGTCGAACCTGGCGAGTATGAAGTCAGCTACATGCTGGGCCGCCCTCTGCGCAATTTGGCGACAGCAGCAATCACGGCGACGCCCGCATCGGCGACGCTCGCTGCGCAGGATACAGCAATCGCCGGTGAAGAGGTGCCGGTTGAATTCACCGGCCCGCCCGCCGGATCGGGAGATTGGGTTACGGTGGTCAAGCCGGACGACGCTGACAATAAATTCGGCGATTATCATTATACGCGAAACGGCAGCCCGGCGACGATCCGCATGCCGCTTGAGCCGGGCGAGTACGAACTGCGTTTTGTCCAAAACAACAACAAAGTGCTGGCCCGCAAAAAGATTACCGTCACAGCGGCGCTGGCGAGCGTAAAAGGGCCCGCGACCGCCGTCTCCGGTGAAGAAGTGAAGGTTGATTTCACCGGACCCGAGCCTGCGTCAGGCGACTGGATTACGGTCACCGAACCGGACGCGCCGGAAAACAAGTTTAATGATTATCACTACACCAGAAACGGCAGCCCGGCGACGGTTCGCATGCCGCTTGAGGCGGGCGAATACGAATTACGCTATGTCCAGGGCAACAAGAAAATTATCGCGCGGCAAGCGATTACAGTGACCGCCGCAACGGCGACCCTGACGGCAAAAGGCAGCGCAATCGCAGGCGAAACAGTGAGCATTGAATTCACCGGACCGGCGCCGGCTTCCGGCGACTGGATTACGGTTACGGCGCCGGACGATCCGGACAACAAGTTCAATGACTACAAATACACCAAAAACGGAAGCCCGGCGGCGATTCGCATGCCGCTCGATGCTGGCCAGTACGAGCTTCGTTTCGTGCAGGCGAACAAAAAAGTGCTGGCGCGAAGGCCAATCACCGTGACGCCGGCGGTCGCAACCTTGAACGGCCCCGCCTCGGCGAAAGCAGGAACGGTCATTCCCATCGAATTCACAGGCCCGCCGCCAGGGTCGGGCGACTATGTCGCCATTTCAAAAATGGGATCGGACGATTTGAAGTATGAAAGCTATGTCTACACAAGGTCTGGGAGTCCGGCCAATCTTCGCATTCCGAAAGAGCCGGGCGCCTATGAATTGCGCTTTATCCACGGCAACAAGAAAGTGCTGGCGCGCGCGCCGATTACGGTAACGCCGTAGATTTATGCGATGGGCCGCCATGGCTGAGGGGCTTCGCCCAGCGCCATGGCGTGCTCACGCAAGGCGGCGGCGACGCGTTTGGGATCGCCCTTCAAGTCGCTTGCCGCAATCGCCGGGCCGAATGTCATGCGATAGGTTTTATTCTTTTTGTTGAGCAGTTCGTGGAACAGCGTGATGTCGCGCAGTTCGATATTGAGATTCCAGAACCAGTAATAGAGCCAGGAATTGCGCATCTTGATATTTGCCGGCACGACCGGGCAGTTATATTTTCGCGCGAAGGTCGCAATGGTCGCGAGCCATTCCTGTTCGACGAGCTGCTTGTTTTTGTCCATGAAGGCGAGGCGGCCAGACGGAAACAGCACCACGCATTTATCCGCCTGAAAAGCCTTGATCGCGCTTTCCAAAGTTTCCCGCGAGCGTGTGGCGGTGCGTTTCGCCTGCACCCACTCAACCGGAATGATCATGTCTTCCAGGCCTGGAGCCGCGCGCAGCGCGTCGCGATTGGCGAAGAATGTCATGTCCGGGCGGCGGTTTTTGATGGCGTCAAACATAGCGACGCCGTCGGGGATGCCGGTCGGGTGGGTCGACGCAATCAGCACCCGGCCTGATTGAGGCAAATGCTCTAGTCCCGAAACCTGAACGTCGAGCGATAATAGGTTGCTGATATAGTCAAACACGCTGCGCGCCGGATCGTCGGCAATGGCGTCGGCCATGTTGACAGCGGGCTTGTACAGCAAAAGCGGATAAAGGATCGATTTATAGAGCGGCCAAAGCGGAGATGCGCGCAGTCTATGCGCACGCTCTTCGATCAGCTCATCGACAATATGCTGACCATTATTGATTCCGTTTTCAGCCTTTGCGGGCGAAACGGCGTCCATAGGCCCTCTCCTGCGTCGCGAATCGTTTTGCGTTCGGACAGGGCATGCTATCAAAAATCGCGATGGAAAACCTTAAGGAAATCGAAGCGCTGGCGCGCGCAGGGGATGCGGTCGCGCAATACAGGCTTGCGGCGATGCTCGATCAGGCAGGCCGCAAGGATGACGCCCGCGCTTGGAACGAGAAAGCCGCCGAAGCGGGTCATCCGGGCGCTATGTATACGCTTGCCTGTGCGATGCTGGCGGTTCCACCGGCGGAGATGAAAGTCAGTGAGGCGATCGACTTGCTGCAACGGGCAAGTTCTTCTGGCGGCGCTGCTGCGATGCGCTTGCTCGCTGTGCTGAGGGCGCTGGGGCTCGGCGTTGCGCGCGACTGGAAGGCAGCGGTCGCACATCTGGCGGCGGCGGCGAAAGCCGGGCACCCGGCGGCGATGCGTGAGCTGGCGATATTGGCGGAATGCGTGTCGGCAAAGGCGCGCATAGGTGACGGATTGATTGCTGACGCTGCACGCAAAGGCGACTGGATCGCGCAATGTTTTGCCGTCCGGCGTTCCGGACTTCTGAGTGGGGAGGAAGCCGCGACCATGCGGTCTCGGTTGATCGCTGCGGGCGTCAATTTCATCCGGCTTGACGAGAATGAGCAAACTGTATCGCAAGGGCTTGATGTTGACGCGCTTGCCGCGCTTGCACTGACCGAAGCACCCGACCATGCGTCGAGCCAAATTTCACTCAATGCGGCGCCGGACATTTATCGCGTCAACGCTTTGCTGAATGAGGATGAGTGCGCTTATCTCATTTGCGCATCAGCGCCTTTGCTCGCGCCGTCCCTGGTGGTCGATCCGGCAAAAGGCAAAGCCGATCACGCCCAATATCGCACATCCGATGGCGCGCTGCTCAGCCTGCTCGATCTCGATCTTGTCATGGTGGCGCTGTATGCGCGGCTTGCGCGCGCGGCTGGCGTTGATTGGCCGAACTGCGAGCTGATCGGCGTGCTGCGCTACCGGCCGGGTCAGGAATATAAACCGCACCACGATTATTTGCCCGAAGACGAAAACGATTATTCGGAAGTCAAACGCTCGGGCCAGCGTGCGCGCACGCTTTTGGTCGTGCTGAATGACGGTTATGAGGGCGGCGCAACAGAGTTTCCGCGACTGAAAATAGAATTTCGCGGCGGGACCGGCGATGCGCTGGTTTTTTCGAACACCGATATGAAAGGCGCGCCCTATCCGGAAACGTTGCATGCGGGCGCGCCGGTGGCCCGCGGCGAGAAATGGCTGCTCAGCCTATGGTGCCGCGAGCGGCGATTCTGGTTTTGGGATTAATTGAGGTCTTCGGCGTCTTCGCGATAGGGCTGGCTGGCGAGGTGCAATGTCAGGAACGCGCCGGCGATCAACATGCCGACTGCCGCCCAGCCGCCGCCATTATTGCCGAGCCAGTTCCCGACAGCGCAGACCAGCGCAACGATGAGATAAGGCGCAAGCGCTGGCTGCTCATGGCGGAAGCGGACCAGATAAAGTCCGCCTGTCGCAATAAACAGCAATACCGACATCAGATCGAAAATCGTTTCCAAGGCCAAGTCTCCTAAAGGCCATTTTCGCGCTACGGCGTTAACAGGACTTTATTCGACATGGTTAATCGGCGGTAAATTGCGGTGAACCCCGGGTTAGCAGCTGATTGCGCCGAATCACCGCTCAAAAACGCGAAAACCGGTCATGGCCTTCGCCGAATTTTGCGGCTAAGAGCGGCGGGTGCGGAGAGGCGCCCGTGGTGGGGTGTCGCCAGCTGCAACCTCGCGAGAGCGAGCGTCTGGGAGGACGAGAATGAGCTTATCAATGACGGCGGCGCCGGCGGCGCGCTGCTTTGAAGATCGTGCGCCTGCTGCATTGGCGAACTTGACAGCCCCGGCGCTATATCAGCTTGCGGTTAAGCGCGGCGAGGGCGAGGTCGCCAAAGACGGCCCGCTGGTGGTGAAGACTGGCGAACATACGGGCCGCTCGGCGCAGGACAAATTTATTGTTCGCCATCCTGAATGTGAGAGCAAAATCTGGTGGGACGCCAACAAGCCGATGAACGCCGACGCGTTCGACCGGCTGCATGCGGACATGCTGGAATATGCGTCCAGTCGCGATCTGATCATGCAGGATCTTGCGGGCGGTGCCGACCGGACTCATGGGGTCAAGGTGCGCGTGTTCACGGAATATGCATGGCACGCGCTGTTCATACAGCATCTGCTTATCCGTCCTGAAATGAAAGATCGTCCTTCGGTAACCGGCAAAGGCGAAACTGATTTCACCATTGTCGATCTGCCGGGTTTTGTTGCTGATCCCGATGTCCATGGCTGCCGCTCAAAGACGGTGATTGCAGTCGACTTTGTCCGCCGCATGATCTTGATTGGCGGCACGTCCTATGCTGGCGAAATGAAAAAGTCGGTCTTCACGATCCTCAACTATCTGCTGCCTGAACAATCGATCATGCCGATGCATTGCTCGGTCAATGTCGGCAAAGACAATGACCCGGCGATCTTTTTCGGACTTTCCGGCACTGGCAAAACCACCCTGTCCGCAGACCCCAACCGCATGTTGATCGGCGATGACGAACATGGCTGGAGCCCGAACGGCCTGTTTAATTTTGAAGGCGGCTGCTACGCGAAAATGATCCGCTTGTCGCCGACAGCGGAACCGGAAATCTACGCGACGACCAAGCGCTTCGGCACGGTGCTTGAGAATGTGGTGATGGACCCGGCGACGCGCGAGCTTGATCTTGACGACGCGACGCTGGCGGAAAATTCACGCGGCGCCTATCCGATCCACTACATTCCAAACGCCAGCCTTGAGGGCGTGGCGACGCATCCCAAAAACATCATCATGCTGACGTGTGATGCGTTTGGCGTGATGCCGCCGATTGCGCGCCTGGCGCCGGCGCAGGCGATGTATATGTTCCTGTCGGGATACACGGCGAAAGTTGCCGGCACGGAAAAAGGCCTTGGCAAGGATCCGGAAGCGACATTCTCAACATGTTTTGGCGCGCCGTTCATGCCGCGTCATCCGTCGGAATATGGCGCGCTGCTGGGCAAGCTGATCGACAAGCACAACGTTTCTTGCTGGCTGGTCTCGACTGGCTGGACCGGCGGTCCGCACGGGCAAGGCAAGCGCATGCCGATCAAAGAGACGCGCGCGCTGCTGACGGCGGCGCTGAACGGCTCCCTCAATTCCGCGCCGATGCGCAAAGACACGGTGTTCGGATTTGAGGTTCCAACAGAAGTTGCGGGGGTCGACAAACGCATCCTCAATCCTCGTGAAACCTGGGAAGATCCAGCGGCGTTTGATGCCCAAGCTGCGAAGCTCGCGAAGATGTTCGCCGAGAATTTCCGGATTTTTGAGGCTTATGTGGATGACGTCGTAAAAGCGGCCGGGCCTGCGACGCGGTAATCCTTCGTTTCATCGCTCCGTATTTGACCGGCAGGCTCACTTCATCGCAGACTTGGCGCGCTGACAGCAGGAGAGCGCCACGGCATGATGAGTTGCGTCGTCACCAATAATGCGGAAGCGTCGCTGCCATTTCACCGTCATGACGATGCGCGCGTGATTGTCGTGATCGAAGGTGAGATTTGCGAAAATAGCCTCGCCGGGCGGCGCACATATCAAGCGGGGGAATTCCTGTTCCGGCCGCCTTTTTGCGCGCATGAAAACGCGTCTTCCGGTAAAGCTGCTGCGTTTTTACGGTTGCCGGTATCGAAAAAGGCTTGGCTTGCCGTGGTGAAACGTCACGGTTGGCGGGCCTTAAGCGGCCAATTTGACATTCGCGATCGCAAACACAGGGTTCTGCTGCGCCCGAATGCGAGCGGCGATGCGTTTTTAGATTTGTCTGTGGGCATCCCCACTGGTGCAACACAGCGCCCGGAAATCGTTCTCTCAAAGTTTTTTTCCGTGCTGGCGAATGATTCGGGCGTAAAACCATATGCGCTAACTCGCAATGTCAGGCGAGAGTTTGGTCTAACGCCGACACAGTTCCGTTCCGAATGGCGCCTACGGTCGGCGCTGAACCTGCTGGCGTCAAGCAACGCGGCGATTGTGGACGTCGCCAGCGAATGCGGCTTCGCCGATCAAAGCCATCTGACCCGGATGGTGAAATCCGCCACTGGCTATGCTCCGGCTGCATTCAGGAGGCTCATACAAGGCTGACATTTGCAAGCACGTTCAATCCACCGGCATATTTTTGTGATACGAGCCCAGCTCGGCGATTGTTGCGGAGGTATGGATTGTGCGCGTGAGGATTACCAGAACGGCGATTGCCGCCGCATTGGCGTTCGGGATACAGGCTTGCGCACCCGGACCGGCGGCGCCTCCCGAAACGGAAACGCCTAGTGCTAGTGCGTGTGCTGCGCCAGTCGAGCGTATTGACCCAGCGCTTGCCGCAAAAATTGACGTCATAGTTGACGATGCAGCGCTGCGTGGATTTGCCGGGGGCGTTGCGCTCATGCGCGATGGGATTGTTATTTATGACCGGACTGCAGGAAGCGCATCGCTGGATACCGACATACCGGTCACTAGCGCCACGCTGTTTCATGTGGCGTCGATCACCAAATATTTCACGGCGGGGTTAATTTTGAAGGCAGCCGAAGAAGGCAAGCTTTCTGTGTCCGATTCCGTGGGCGTGCTGGCGCCCGGAACGAAACTCGCTGCTCGCGGCGTGACGATCAAGCAATTGTTGATGCATGAATCCGGTCTTGGCTCGAGCTACGCAGCGGAAGCGGCATTCGATCGCGATGCAGCAATCGCCGCCATCGATGGCGCTCCGGTCGATTTAGAAAGAGTTGGGCAGTTCCGCTATTCGAGCGATGGCTATGATCTGCTGGGTGTTTTTGTGGAGAAGGCGTTCGGTGTTTCCTACGAGCAGGCGCTGCAGGAAAAATTGTTCGCCCCCGCTTGCCTTGAGCATGCGAGCCATTGGGGCGTGGTCGATGTCGCCGATCCGCAAATCGTCAGCCAGCCGCTTCGGGCGCTGGAAGAGACTATTCGTCGCCGCAATTACGGGATGACCGGCTCGGCTGGTTTGCTGATTTCAGCGAAGGAGCTTGTGCAGTATCAAAATGCGCTGGCGCAAGGCGCGGTGCTAGCGCCCTCATTCGTCAACGAACTGTTTGCGCCCCGGGGGGAGATGTCGCTGGGGCGGGCGATCTATGGCGCATTTCTAAGCGAGCGAGAGCCAGCGGGCAGGGTGCTCAATGCGCGCGGCTATGAAGATTGGGGCGATAACGCCATTCTCAATCATTATCTGGATCATGACATTATCGTTGCCGTGGTCACCAGTCGCGGTCCGTCGGAAGATAGCGGCGAATCGGCTTTCCGCAACGAAATTTCAGAGGCTGTGGAAGCAATTCTATTTGGCGGGCCTTAAACCTTCGTATCCAAACGTTCGCCTGGCCCCGCCGATGGCGTGTCGGATGCGCCTGTCGATGACGCCGCGCCGGGCCCGCTGGAGACTGTCACCATGGCGGCGCGCAATACGCGGTCGCCAATCGTGAACCCTTGTTGCGCCACATCAACCACATGACCGGACGGAATATCCGGATGCGGAATTTGCGCGACCGCCTGATGCACATGCGGATCAAATTTTTCGCGCGCCGCAGCGACCCGCCGAATGCCATGCCGGTCCAGCACCGATAGCAATTCTTTTTCGGTCATACGCAGGCCGTCGACAATTACCGTGGCCGTTTGTTCATCGGCCCCGTTGGCGGCGTGCAAGGCGCGATCAAAATTGTCGGCGACGCCAATCAGGTCGCGAGCAAAGTTGGAAATCGCATAGCGACCGGCGTCTGCCTTTTCGCGTTCTGCGCGGCGGCGCGTATTGTCGAGCTCTGCGGCAAGGCGCAGGAACCGGTCTTTCAGTTCCGCGATCTCGCGATTGGCGGCTTCAAGGGCTGCATTTGGATCGTCTTCTTGCATGTCTTCGTCATCCGCGATGTCCTCATCGCTGAGCATCTCGGGATCATCGAGAAAATCATCAGAATCATGCGCGTTATCGTGTGGATCACTCATAGGACTGCTTCTTGCCTTGAACTGGTCTTTCGAACCCGGAATGTCTTGAAACTTCAGGAGGCCATGTACGCAAGGATGGCGGTTATTTCAACATCCGCGAGAGGACTTCGGCTGTATAGTCCACGATTGGGACGACCCGGGCGTAATTGAGGCGGGTCGGGCCGATCACGCCTAAAATGCCAACGATTTTGCGGCTTTCGTCGCGATAGGGGGCGGTGATCACTGAAGAGCCTGAAAGCGAAAACAGGCGGTTTTCCGATCCAATAAAGACCTTCACGCCTTCGCCGTCGCGGGCCGCGGTTAAGAGCTCGATCACGTCCCGTTTGCGCTCGAGGTCATCGAGCAGCATCCGCACCCGCTCAATATCTTGCGCAGATTCATCAAGCAGATGCCCGCGTCCGCGCACGATCAGCTGCCAGTTCTCATCGCCGGCCACATCGGCGACGCCATCACGCACCAGCCGCGACGTCAGTTCATCGAGTTCAGCCCGGTTGGATTCAATCTCGGCGATGATCTTGGCGCGGGTGTCGCTCAGGCTGCGTCCGCGCAAACGGGCATTGAGATAATTTCCTGCAGCGATCAGCGCTGATGGCGGCAAATCATCTGGCGCATCGATGATCCGGTTTTCAACCCGGCCATCTTCAAACACCATCACCACCAGCGCCTTGCCTGTGCCGGTTCGCACGAATTCGATTTGCCGCAAAGGAGCATCGGACTTTTGCGCAACAATAAGGCTGGCGGTTTGCGTCAACCCGGAAAGTCGCGCCGCCGCCATCTCCAACAGACTGTCAGCGCTGTCGGCGCGCGTTTCTGCTTCGATGGCGCGGCGTTCTTCAGCGGTCAGATCGCCAACCTGCATCATGCCGTCAACAAACAAACGCAGCCCGAGTTCCGTCGGCAAGCGTCCGGCGGAAATATGCGGCGAATGAAGAAGGCCCATATCGGTGAGGTCAGCCATGACGTTGCGCACGGTCGCCGCCGACACGGCGATCTGGCTGTTATGACTCAATGTCCGCGAACCCACAGGCTCGCCGGTCGCCAAATAGGTTTCCACCAAGCGGCGGAAAATCTCGCGGGAGCGTTCGTCTATGTCGCCAAGCTCTGTCATATGCGCCAATGTGGTGCGTTTCGCCGCAAACGCCAGAGAAATTAGCCGTGAAGCGCAGCGAGGCAAGGCTTTCGGGTCGACATTCCTGTTGAGGAAGCGCTAGGAAGGCCAGCCTTTAGTTACGGAGACTTCCATGAGACCTTCCGGCCGCGCCTTTAACGAGTTACGCCCCGTTTCCTTTGAACTTGGCGTCGCCAAACATGCGGAAGGATCTTGTCTGGTTCGCTTCGGCGACACGCACGTCCTGTGCACCGCCAGCTGGGACGAAACCACACCACCATGGCTTCGCGGCGGCGGGCGCGGTTGGGTGACAGCGGAATACGGAATGCTGCCGCGATCCACGGGGGATCGCATGCGCCGCGAAGCGAAGAACGGCCAGTCGGGCCGCACGCAGGAAATTCAGCGTCTGATCGGCCGCAGCCTGCGCGCTGTCGTCGACTTAAAAGTGCTCGGAGAGCGTCAGATCCTGATCGACTGCGATGTCATCCAAGCTGACGGCGGCACGCGCACAGCATCGATTACGGGCGCCTGGATTGCTATGAACCAAGCCTGCAAATGGGCGACTTCGCAAGGCATCATCAAGTCGAGCCCGATCAAGGACAGGGTTGCCGCAATTTCCTGCGGGCTGGTTGCTGGCGCGCCCGCACTTGATCTCGACTATGATGAGGATTCAACAGCGCAAGCCGACGCCAACTTCGTCATCACCGGTTCGGGCGGATTGGTGGAACTGCAGGCGACGGCGGAAGGCGATCCGTTTACGGATGACCAGTTCGCAGCGTTGCTGTCTCTGGCCAAAGCAGGTTGCGCGACTTTGGCGGTGCAACAGGCGGACGTTACCGGTTAAAACGGGAGCTTCTCCCGTTGCGCACAATGCGGAACTGATGGAATATGGCGCAGGAACCTCCGCCGTTGAAAGCTTAAATGCAAGATTCCCAACCTGCAGAACAAACGCCCCCCGCGCCCCAGGCTGGGCCTGAAGCCACGCCGGAAGCCCCAGTTGACGAATCGGTGATTGAGGGCGGTGTCGAAACCCTGCGGATGAAGATCGCAGCGCTTTGGGATTCTCTGCAAAGCAATATGCTGACAGTGGGCGTTGCAATTGAAGGCGCCATTCTCATTGCCGCGATTTTGCCGGCGGCGTTTTTTGGGCCACGGCTGCGCAAGCTTATTCAGGCGCAGATTGCGCCGCGCGCTCCTTACGGAATCTTACGTCGGGCCGCCAATGCGTTCGCCCATCTTGCGACGCCGATTGCGCTCTACATAGTGCTGCAGATTGCGGTGTTCGCGCTGCGCGCCGCCAGCAGTTCGACGGGGTTGATCTCTGCTGGCGTCAGCCTGCTTGCGGCATGGATCGTTATCCGGTTGGTCACGCTGGTGATCCGCTCACCCTTCTGGTCGCGGTTCACCTTTTACGTGGTCTGGCCGATCGCAGCGCTCGACGCCTTCGGCGTGCTGGATGATCTGGTCCGGCAGCTGCAGGCATTTTCGGTGCCGCTTGGCGTTGACGAAAACGGCGTCACCCAAACTTATTCAGCGCTTGACCTGCTGCGCACGGTGGCGGTCTTCGGCGTTTTATTTTGGGGCGCGCGTTTTCTCAGCCACCTGATCACCGGTCGCATCAACGCCATTGATGAACTGACAGTATCGTTCAAGGCGCTGCTGACCAAGATCCTCAATGTTCTTCTGCCGATCGTGGCGCTGGTGGCGGCGCTGCAGATTGTTGGCTTTCCGTTTGGCACGCTGGCGATCTTCGGCGGCGCCGTTGGTCTCGGCATTGGTCTCGGCATGCAGCGCACCGTGTCGAATTTTTTCTCAGGCTTCACGCTGATCGCTGACAAGTCGATCAAACCGGGCGACGTGATCGAAGTGGCGGGCACTTATGGCTGGGTGGCGGCGATGAACTCGCGCTATGTGACCTTGAGAACGCGCGATGGGACATCGCACCTGGTGCCCAACGACAAATTTGTCGAAGACGGCGTCGTCAATTGGTCTCATGATGACCGCGTGGTGCGGATGCACGCACCCTTCGGCGTCGCCTATTCGACCAAGGATCTGCGCGGGCTGGCGCGCGCCTGCGAAGAAAAAGCGATCACCGTCAACCGCGTTTTGAAAACCCCGGCGCCGCGGTGCAATCTGATGGAATTCGGCGACAATTCCATCAATTTCGACTTGCGCTTCTGGATTAACGACCCGGCCAACGGCTCCGCCAATGTGCGCTCGGACGTAATGATGGCGATCTGGGAAATGTTCGCCGAAATGAATATCGAAGTGCCGTTCCCGCAGCGCGACATTCACATCAAATCGGCGCCGGCTGGCATGAAAATCATCGCAGAATCCCGTTCCGAAGCGCTTTCAAACTCGCGTGAAGACTGACCTGTCGCGATGAAACGCCGTTGCGGCGGGCGCCGCGCTCACTATAGTATGGGGGTTGGGGGCGATGATCATCGCCAGTAAGGCTGTCACGCCGGGAGATACGCCATGTTTCGAATGATCACTATCGGGGCCGTCGCGCTCGCCATCGCTGCTTGCGCCACCTCGACGCCTTACGGACCCGCCTCTGAAGGCGGAGGCTATGGATTTTCCGACCAGCGCATCGAGCAAAACCGGTATCGCATCACCTTCCGCGGCAACTCCGTCACGGCGCGCGAAACGGTCGAGAATGCGCTGCTCTATCGCGCCGCAGAACTGACGGTTGATCTCGGCTATGATTATTTCATCGCCGTTGAAAACGATACGGAAGAAAGCAAATCCTATTCAACGTCGTCAGGGCCTGCGTTTTACGGACGCTACGGTTACGGACATCCGTTCCACCGCCCCTATTACGGCTTCCCCTATTACGCCTATGGTTTTGGCTGGGGCCAACCTTATTACGACTCTTACACCCGCGAAGTGACGCGGTATTCCGCCGTCGCCTTTGTCGTCATGTATAAAGGCGAAAAACCTGCGGATAATCCGCAGGCTTTCGATGCGCGTGAAGTGATGGCCAATCTCGGGCCGTATGTGCTCGGTCAGCCGTCCGGCGATAATTACTGATCGCCGCTATCACCCGCGTTCCGGCTAAACCGCGCGAAGCACGGGCGGGGTTTTCTCTTCTGCGGTTTCCGCTGGCGCTGCTTCATAGACCACCACAAACCCGCGGGGCGAGTGCCGCACAACGACGCCGCGGCGGCGGCCGACATGGATTGGCGAGCCGATCGGCGGACGCCGGCGCGCGTCGACGGAAACGCCGTTCACCGACGTGTCGACGATTGTCACGAACAGGGATGAGCCGTCCGCCAAACGGCACACCGTGCGCGCCGTGTTGTCGCGATGGCGCAGGGTTGAGCGGCGGTCATCAAGACCGTCTGCGAATTCCGGGTTGGCGCGCAGCATCAACTGCTCGGTCAGGAGATTGCGGCGGCGCTTCGACAGAAGAAACGATGTCGCGAAACCGTCGGGAAAGGTGCGCGCGACGGTGCTCTCAATCACGTCGAGCCCGTCAATATGGATCACGGCGGCGTCGCCGATCACCACTTTGGCGCCGCAAATGAGCGCCATGTCGCCCGGCGACATATTGAGAAGGCGGCCCTCATATTCGTCGACGGCGTTGATCACAATTCTCGCCGGCAGATTGAGGCTGATCCGCTGATAGCGCCGTGCATCACTCTTAAACATCGTCTGGTTGTCCCGCATTGCTTAATTGCGCCGCCGCGTTGCAAGTTATCGGCCACGGACAAAACCTTCTCTAATGCGGCCAGTTCAATTGTATTCATCCCGCCACGAACTCGCTTCATCGGACGACTGCTTTGCAGCCTGATCAGCGGCTTGTATGGTTAAGCGAACCGGAACGCCCGCACCGCTTGGAGAAAATCCCATGAAGAAGCAGCTTTTTTGCGCCGCAGCAGCGGCCCTCACGATCATTTCGCCTGTTTTGGCGCAGACAGCCGCCGCGCCATCAGCGACATCCCAGGATGATCCGTATCTCTGGCTGGAGGAAGTGGAAGGCGCCGAGGCGCTCGACTGGGTGCGCGGTCA
>BQJG01000050.1 GCA_021604585.1 Hyphococcus sp. | reverse complement strand
GCACCGTCGCCTGCGCCACTTTCCCGCGCCGCAAGGAAGCGAAAGTCCGCCTGCCGCAATTCATCCGCAAGGAAGCGCATGTGTTGACGGGCCGCGATGCAACGCCGGCGCAAGTCGTTGCAACGCAGGCGGCGGAGTAGGCTTCCAACCACGCGACAAAAGCTCGCAGTAATTGGGTTTTTTCGCACGGCGTCAGCAATGTTAAGCAGACGTTGTGAAGACCGCGACCGAGACACACAATCCACCGCCGATTTCTGCGCGAATCTGGGCTATCGCCGCCATCACCGGCGCCGGCGCGTTTATGGCGATGCTCGATTCAACAATCGTCAATCTGGCGGTCGACGCAATAAGGATCGATTTCCAAGCTGATTTAAACCTCATTCAATGGACCGTCAGCGCTTACCTTATTGCACTTGCGGTTTCGCTTCCCGCCGCATCATGGTTGTGTGACCGCTTCGGTCATGGGCGCGCGTGGATGGGGTCGACGGCGCTGTTCGTATTAGGTTCGGCGCTTTGCGCGTTGGCGTCTGGCCCACTCGCTTTGATTACGGCTCGCATCATTCAGGGGCTTGCCGGCGGCATTTTGATACCAAGCGGCCAAGCCCTCATCGGCGTAGTAGCCGGATCGAGACAGCTCGGTAGACTGTTCGGCGTGATCGGCCTTGTCGTCGCCTTAGGGCCGGCGATTGGGCCAGCCATTGGCGGCTTACTTTTGGAATCCGCCGGATGGCGCTCGCTGTTCTGGATCAATGTTCCGATTGGCGCCACCGCGCTGATTGCAGCTTACAAACTTGTCCCAAAGGGCGACCTCGATAACAGCCGATCACTTGATGTTACAGGTCTTATTCTACTGGGCACCGGTCTATCTCTTCTCCTTTTAGGGTCGGCGCAGATCGGCGTGGCGGGGATATCCATCCCCAGCCTCGCTGTGGTGATCGCTGGGACGGTTTTTTCGGTGGCTTTTGTCTTTGTCTCACGACACCGCAGCAATCCCCTTCTCGATCTTGCGCTCTTTAAACGAAGAACCTTTTCGGCGGCGGCGGCGGTGAATATCCTTACCGGCGCGAATATGTATGGCGGTCTATTTTTGTTGCCGCTTTACTTTCAGATTTCGCAAGGCACAACCGCGACCGAAACGGGGTTGCTGCTTTTCATAATGGGTTTGGGTAGCGCCATTTCCCTATTCTTCGCCGGACGCATAACTGACCGATATGGCGCCGCTTTGGCGATTAATATCGGCGCCCTACTTCTTGTTCTATCGCTTTTACCCTTTGTCTTTCGGGATAAACTCTCTCCTTTAATCGTCTTGATCGCACTTATAGGGCGCGGCGCAGGTCTCGCCTTCGCGCAGATGCCCGCCATGACCGCCGCCTATAGTTCAGTTGCTTCTGAAAAAATGAGCGGCACCGCAACCCTGATCAACGTTGTACAACGTCTTGGCGCAAGCATCGGCGCTATTGGCGCATCATTGCTGCTTATGCAGTTCGGCCTTGACGATAAAGGGTTCCGTTGGGCTTTCGGCGCCCTAATGATCCTGTCGATTTTGATGCTGATTTACGCAGCAAAATTCCCAAGGCAATCCAACGCCGCGGGTTGAACCTGCCTACAACTCCAGAAACATCGCAATTGCGCGGCGAACCGTGCGCGGAGTTGATGCTTGCGTTGCGCCCTTGCGCCAGTTTTTTCTCAAAGATCCACCGTCGGCTGATCATTACCGCGTCCGGATTTTCCACCAAGCCGACATCGCTCAGCGGATCGCCGTCAACCAGAACAAGATTGGCGGTAAAACCCGTCACCACCTTCGTCGTTCGAGACGAAAAATCCTTCATCTCAAAAGCGCGCAACAAAAATCCTTCATCCTGAGGAGCCGCACTCTTGTGCAGCGTCTCGAAGGATATGAAGGATTTTTCTCCTCAGGATGAAGGCTTTGTAGGGGCGCCTACTCTTCACCTTCCACCGGCGGCGGCGGATCGCGGTGCTCGTCACCGCGATCTTTTCGGCGTTTTTTATGATGCTCTGCGCGGCGCTGATTGGCGGTGTCGATCAGGCGCTTGCGCTCCGCCGCCGGCAGCGATTCAAATGCGCTTAAAAATGCTTCGTTGAACACGTCATATTTGCGCTCTTGCGCCGCGCTGATTTCGTCGAGCTTCGCGGCGATGGCCTCGCGGTCCCAAACTTCCGCGCTCATCAACACGCCAAGCTCGCGGCGCAAGCCTTTCATGTTGTGATGCTCTTCGCGCAAGGTGGGCAGCTCTTCGCGGAACGCTTCGCGGAACCGCTCGCGCAGTTCCGGCGACAATTCATCGGCATAAGTGAGAATGCGAAACGGATCTTCAAATCCGCCGCGCGAGCCTCGTTCGCTTTTTTCCTGCGGAGGATGCCCGGCGATCATGCGGCCTGACATATGTCCAAGCGTGAACACATTGAAGCCGAGCGAAACAAACAGCAACGCGCCCATCGCGACAAGCGCAGCAATTACTCCGCGTCCCATGCGAGGTCTCCTTCTTCATCGATCGCGGTCAGCGAAAGGTCGTCCAAATAAGCAAGCGCTTCATATTCGGGCGTCAGGGGCGTTTGCGCCGACGCACTCATCATGCCCGAAGCCAGCCCCAGCGCGCCAAGTCCCGCCAGCGCGCCAGCTGGAACCAACCGCATGGCCGGTGCAAACCCGCGCACCCATTCCATCAAACTGGCCGGCGGTTTTGGCGCCGCAAAGGACGCCGCAATCCGGCGCGGCAAATCTTCGCTCATGCGCGGCGCACTCGCCGCGTTCAAAAATCCATCAAGCTCCAAAGCCTGCGACATGATATTGGCGGCCTCGTCTGTCTCGAGAAGATCGGAAAGCGATGCGCGCATATCCGCAGGCCAGCGGGCCGGGTCGCCGCCATAAGCGTCGCAACAACGGCCTAACGCTTCTAAGCGTTCAATTGATGTTGATGCTTTGCTCATCGTCCATCTTTCCCGTCAAATGCTCGCGCATAGGCGCGAGACTTTCCTTCAGGCCGCGCCGTCCGCGCGCCAGAAGCGATTCCAGCGCATCAACGCTGATCTCCATAATCTCTGCGGCTTCGATATTGCTCAGCTCCTGAAAGTGGCAGAGCGTGATCGCCAATTTTTGCCGCTCCGGCAAGCGCTCCAGCGCTTCGTCAATCGCGAAGCGCCGCTCGCGCAAGAATATCGCCTGATCCTGACGGTCAGCGCCGTCGGCCTGCGCGTCCATGCCGCCGGGCGCCGCCTCTTCCGGCGCGACGCGCTTCGCCTTGCGCAAATGATCGAGGCAGATATTCATCGCCACGCGATAAAGCCAGGTTTCAAACTTCGCGCCTTGGGGTTTCCACTTCGTCGCATGCCGCCACAGACGCAAAAAGGTTTCCTGCACGGCATCTTCGGCAGCGTGCTTGGAACCCAGCATCCGGTAGCTTGCGGCGTAAATCATTCGCGTATGCCTCTCAACAAGAACGGTGGCGGCGATTTGGTCTCCGCCCCCTGCGCGCTTGACCAGCGCCTCATCGCTATCTGCATCCTGTTTCAACAATGCGCCGGTCTGGTTTGCTCCGGTCCCGCGCGCTCAGCAGCGCGAGACCGGATATTCTCAACAAAACTTACTCGCCGCGTTTTCCGCCACGACGGTGATGGCCGCGGTCGCGATGCTGTTCGTCTTCACTCAAGACGCCATCGCCATCCTTGTCCATCTTGTCGAAGCGCTCTTGCGCTGCGTTCAAAAACTCAGTGCGATCGACATTGCCGTCGCCATTGGCGTCGGCGCTGCGTTTAGCGCGGCGCTCTTCGCGCTTGGCTTTGTGGTAAGCTTGCATTTCTTCTCTTGAAATGGCGCCGTTTCCGTCAGCGTCGGCCGCTTCGATGAGGGCGGCGTGTTTTTCGGACATTTCATCGGCGGTAATTTCGCCATCGCCATTCACATCCATCCGGTCCCAGCCGCCGTGGCCGCGGCCCTTGCCGTCACCAGCGAACGCCGTCGTGGCGAGCAAGCCGGCGCCTGCGATTGCGGCCGTCGTAAGCAAAAATTTCTTCATATCAATTCCTCTATCAGCTTTCGCCATCCAGCACTCATTGAACGGGTCAGCGGCGGAAATCCGTCGCGACGCCTTGCTGATTGACGAAAGCCTTGGCCAGCGCGCTTTCCACGGTCTCGAAGCGTTTGGCCGGAACCCGGCCCTCTGCCGGTGCAGAAGCGGAAATTTCATAGGCATTTCCGCGAGTTATCGCATCGACATCGGCGAAGACAATGACCCGTTTGCGAGCCGGTGACCAGGCGCAGCTGGTGACCCGGCCGACCGGCTTGCCGTCGCAGAAAACCGCCGCTCCGGGACTCGCAGATTCCGCATCCACCGACAGCGCCCGGAGGCGGCGGCGGGGGTTTCCGGCCAGTTCGCGCAGACCCCGGCGGCCATTATACCAGCCGCGATCAAGCGGGGCGAGATGCGCGAGGCCCAGCTCTTCGGGCGTACGCGGACTTGCGCCGGCGCGACCGGCAGGCGTGAAGTCGAGACCAGGGCGCGGTGCGCCCGCTTCAAGCCGTAAAATCTCCAGCGCATCAAGACCGACCGGCGTTCCGGCGCCGCGCCGAATAATTCGTTCCCAGATGGTCAGCGCTTCGTCCTTTGGAAATATTAATTCAACGCCGGGCAAGGCGCCAAATTGAATCGGTCGCGCCGCCGTTTCAACGCCGCGCAACACGCCGGACGCCGCCATGGTTTCACTGACAGCTTTCAACCCCGCCGCCGCCAGCACGCCCGCCGTTTGCGGACCGAAAACGCCAAGCGCCGCGACATCGCCTGAAATATCGTCGGCCGCCACATCAAGTCCGCGAATTGCAAGCGCAATATGGCGCGCATGCGGGGCGGGCAATGTCAGCAGGAACAATTCGTCAGACAGCCGCGACACTTCGGCGAGGTCAATGACATAGCCGCGATCATTCAGCATCAATCCGCGCGCGCTCTCACCAACCTGCAAGGTCAGCGCCGGCGCCGTCGTCAACCGCCCGAGAAACTCCGCCGCTGCATCGCCGCGAACAGCGTAACGCGCGAGCGGACCGAGATCGGCGAGTGCCGCCCCGCTCTTTGCGGATTCATATTCTTGTGTGACCGACGAATAAACACGCGCTGTGGTCCAGCCATTCACAGAGGTCCACAGATTGGCTTCGCTGTGCGAGGCCACCGCCGTAAAAAGCGGCGTGGGACGCGGCGCGTCGGCGAAGAAATCTTCTGCGGGAAAGATCATGTCGCCCCCTTTTTAAAGGCGCGCAACGCCGCTTTCGCCGCCGCGCGGCCAGCACCGCAGGAAAGGCCGGAACCAATCTGCGCTTCCGGCCCGCAGAAATAAAAACCGCTAATGCCGCCCGACCCCGTGACCGCAGAGGCCAGCGCCCATTGTTGCAGGATGTCAGGCTTGGCCGCATAGGCGCCTTTGCTCGCGCGGACAGAGTCAGCCTCGTCACAAGCAAGCCGCAAATCTTCCGCTTCGATGCGCCCTGAAAATCCGGCGGCGAACATTTCGATGGAATCGAGAATCGCCGAGCGGACTTCTTCCCGCCGCGCCGCGTCCGGCGCTTCGTCAAACGGCAGGGGGTGCGCCATGATCGACATGACCTGACGCTTGTCGAGCGCCGCACCTTCATCAAGCGCCGTTGGAAACACCGCTTCGACAATCAAGCGCTCGGGAACACGCCCGGCGCGCGCATCGATAAACGCGCTCGCCAGCGCTTCCGGCGACGGCGCATAAACAAGCCGGCGCATCATGTTCCGTCGCGTCGCATCGTCCTGCGCCACACCTTTTAGAATAATCTGCATCCGGGCGCTGGCGATCTGCGGTTTGCGCGCCGATAAAATATGCTGCAATTCAATATCGATAAATTGCGGGCCGATCATTTCCTGAAAGGCCTGCTTCGCATCAATCGCTGCGACTACGATTGGCGCGCGCACTTGTCCGCCATCGAGCAACGTCACGCCAGCAACGCGGTCGCCCTCTATCAATATCGATTTTACCGGCGTCGCCGCACGCACATCAACTTTCGCGGCCTGCGCAGCGCGGCGCAATGCCGTCACCACCGAAGCCGCGCCGCCTTTTGGATAGGCGGCCGCGCCCTGCAGGCCCGCCGCCTCGCCCGCATAGCGGCGCAGCAGCGACATGAAACTGAACGGCTCAAACGGCGCCGCAGCCGAGCGGAACGCCGTTTCCGCCAGCAAGAGCGTCCGCAACGGACCTTCGCCAAACCGTCCGCGCAATACGTCATCAGCGGTCGCGAAAAGATATTTCCTGATCCGCGCCGCCATTTCCGGCGAGCTCTGGCCCAGTGCTTTTTCAAGCACGCGCCGATGCGCATCGCCAGCGCCGGGGTAACCGGCAGGAGAGAAGGCCGGGCGCAAAAACGCCGACGTCTCCAGAACGTCGCCCATGAAGGCTTCGAGAATTTCCCGGTCACTATCATCATCGAGCGACAGCAACGCGGCTTGTGTCAGATCGCCGTCGAAACGCAGCACGCTGCCGCTTTCAAAGAAGTATGTCGTGTCGAGCCGGCGCGCGGCAAACTCCACCCCGTGCCGGTAAAGATCGAGCTCGGCGATTGTATCGGGATCAAGCTGCGTCACGAGATGCTCGCCATCGACGCCTTCAACACCTGGTGCGATTTCACGCGCCGCAATACGCCCGCCAATTTCCGGACCCGCGCCAATTAAAACGGTGCGCAAGCCGGCCTTGCCGAGATAAGCGGCAGCTGTCAGCCCATCAACGCCTGCGCCGATGACGATGGCGTCAATGCCGCCTTCGATCAGATGCGGGTTTTTGCCGCCAGCTTTTTTTGATGGCTCACTCATCGCCAGCCATCACTTGATCAATCAGCTTGACCGCTGCGCTAATCGCATTGTGCCCGCGCGGCTGGACGATCACCCGGTCGCAATTTGCAAATAGCGTTTTGCCAGACGGCGGTGCGGATAGTTCGGTTTCGGTACGGCGAATATGGCTGGAAAATCCTGAGATGCGGCTCGACAGTCTTTCCTTGATGATCGCGGCTACAGCTTGGCGATCCTGTCCGGTCCAGCCGCGCCATTCGCCCGCTTCAAAAAAAGCCGCTGGCAAAAATGAAGACCGCGCGATTAATTCGCCATTGGATGCATATTCAAATTCGACGGGAAGATTGTCATAGAGCTTGCCCTGCACGGCGGCGTCGCGCGCAGCTTGCAAATCGCTGTGGTCGTCGATGATCTGAAAAATTGCATTGGCGTCGCCGCAAGGCGCCTCGGCGCCGTCGGCCAAACGAAACCGCACCGTGAACTCCGCATGAGCGGCCTGTCCAACTGCGCTCTGACTGTCTTTCGCACCCGCGATGCGCGCCGCGCCCGGCGTCGCAAAGAAAACATGTTTGACCTTGATCTTGTCCTCGCCGCCAAAAGAGATATTGACGATTTTTCCCGTCTGGGACACCTCGACTGGATTTTCGGTTGTTATGACAACACCGGCATCCTGACAGGCTTGCTCTAACACCGCGCGCAAGGCTGGACCGTCTTTCGGCGTGCGCACGCGCCACGCGTCAGGGTCGAGAAACTCTGTCAGCATTTCTGCCGAGCCCGATTCCGCATCGCCGCGCCCAGCCCCGCCAAGCGCATGCGCGGCGAGGTGAGATTTAAGGCGCGGATCGGTGAAATAATCTTCAAGAATATCCGCACAGGGACCGAAAAGCCGGGCCGCCTTGTCGAGTGCCGCCGGATCGCCAAGCATCGCTGCAAACGCTTTTACGCCCGGCGTCCTTGTTGCGCCTGCTGGCCCATAGGGATGATCAACTGCAAGCGCCGCCATGTCCTCAACAAAATCGCGCCACAGCAAATGATCAGCGCTTTTCTGTTCCGCGAGGGCATCGCTCGTCTCACGCGCATTCGCATAGGTGGCGAATGGCTCGCCTGTTTTGAGCAGGGTGATCCGTGCGCTGACCGGTTCCAGCATCAAATCGTAATCTTGCAGATCGAGCCGCCGCCAGACGAAATTCGGGATCGCGGGCGCCGCCGCACGCGCACGCTTTTTACGGTCCGCCGGCGCAAGCAACGCAACGCGCGCGCCGGCCTTCGCCGCGGCGGCCGCCGCCGCCAGGCTCGCCTCGTCATCACCAATGACCAGAAAGTCAAATTGCCCGTTCATAAACCTGTGCGGTCTCGCTCCGTTTCAGCCCGCCCGTTTACGATGGCCGCGCGCGCCGTTCGCCGACGATCTTGGTAAATAACAACGCCGTCTCCCGCGCGAGAGTCAGCAATTTTTGTTCCGCATTTACGATCGTCGTCTCCGCACATACGGACGCCATTCTGGCGCATAAGGCCTCCCCTGCCTTTTCCGGCGAAAATACGCCGCCAGTCGCCGCCCGGCTTGCCTGCAAGACGGCTTCAAAAACGCTTTGCGCGGCCATTAACCTTGTTGAATCTTCCTGCGCCAGTTCGCCCTTCTGCGCAAACCAACTGATCGCCGCCTTCGCCGCGCGCGGCGGACGCCCGACCCGGTGCGCGGAAGCGAGGGTCAAATACTGACAGATGAATGCGATATCCGTCAGACCGCCAACCATGCTTTTCACGTCCCAGCATCCGGCCGGGCGTTTGGCCTCATCGAGGCGCACACGCATGTCAGCGACATCGACGCCAAGCGTCGCCCGGTCCCGCGGCAAAGCGAGGATATTTTCAATCTCGAAGTTGACCGCATCGGCGAGCGTGCTTGGCGCGCCAATGACCCGCGCCTTGACCAGCGCCATCGCCTCCCAGGTCCACGCCTCTTCGTGATAGTAACGGCGGAATGCGGCCAGGCTGACAGCGGCCGGCCCCGCCTTGCCGGAGGGGCGCAATTGCATATCGACTTCGTAGAGCGCGCCCTCTTCCGTCGCCGCCGAAAGCGCGGTCACGGTCCGGCGAACAAGGCGCGTGTAATAATCGACAGAGCCGAGCGGGCGGGCGCCGTCCGATTGCGCATCAAACGGCGCGTCATAAATGAACATCAGATCAATATCGGAAATGGCTGTCATTTCGCTTGCGCCGAGGCGGCCAAGGCCGACCACGACAAAATCTCCTACAATGTCGCCATGCTGATCACGCATTTCTTTTTGCGCGACAACGGTCAAGGCGGTGATGACGGCGTCTGCAATGGCGGAGAAATGTTGCGCTGCTGTTTCGTGCGACAACAGCCCCACCGCAAGCTGGGCGGTGATCTGAAACTTTTGCTCGCCCGCCCAGCGCCGCGCGGCATTGAGCGCCGACTCATACTCGGGCGCTTCGTTGACCGCCTGCGCGCAATCATCGCCATAGCTCTCCGGCGGCGGCGGCGGTTCCGACCAGAGATTGTCGAGCAGACGCTCCACCAGATTGTGCCGCTTTGAAAATTCGCGCCCCAGATAAGGGGAAATCGTCATGATGCGGATCAGCACATCAAAAATTTCCAGATTATTCAGCAGTAACGAAAACACTTGGACACCCGCGGGAAGCCGCGAGAGGAAATCCTCAAATGCAAAAAACGCCTCATCCGCCTCGCCTGCTTTGGCGAGCGCTTCAAGCAGCGGCGGCACCAGCTTCGTCAACAGCACGCGCGCGCGTTCTGTGCGGGTCGCACGCATGGAACCGGTATGCCAACGCATAATCGCTGCGCTCACCTCGGGTGCGCGCTTGAAGCCAAGCCGGGTCAGCGTTTCAAGCGTCGCCGGATGCGCCTCGACCCCGGTGAACACCAGCGGCCCAAGACGCGATTCAGGATCGTCCTGGGTTTCAAACAGTGCGTCATAACGTTTACCTACAGCGCGAAACGTCGCCAGTGTTTTGTTGCAGAACGCCTCCGCGCCTGTTGCGCCGGAAAAGACGGCGACGCGCGCAATCTCCGCTTCATTCTGCGGAATCCGATGCGTCTGTTCATCATTGATCATCTGCAACCGATGCTCAACATGCCGAAGATACAAATAAGCGCGCGTCAGTTCATCGCGCGATTCTTCGCTGATCACATCGGCCTCGGCGAGCGCAATTAACGCATCCAACGTGCTGCGCTGTCTCAGGGATGAATCTTTTCCGCCAAGAATGAGTTGCTGGGTTTGCGCGTAAAATTCGATCTCGCGAATGCCGCCGCGCCCAAGCTTTACATCGTGGCCGGCAAACGCCACATCGCGCCCGCCCTTGACGCTGTGCATTTGGCGCTTAACCGCATGCACGTCCTCGATGGCGGCGAAGTCGAGATATTTGCGCCAGATAAAAGGCCGCAAGGTTTTGAGGAAACGCTCGCCCAGCGCAATATCGCCAGCGCATGCGCGCGCTTTGATGAACGCCATGCGCTCCCAGTTTTGCCCATAGGCTTCGTAATAGGATTCCGCCGAATTGACCGAGATCGCCAGCGCTGTGGCGCCGGGATCCGGACGCAAACGCAGATCCGTGCGGAACACATAACCGTCTGCGGTTTGCGTTTGCATCAAGCGCACCATGTCGCGCGTGACGTTCACCGCATGTTTTTGCGCTTCAAACAGATCGTCAATTTTCATGCGCTCGCGGTCGAACAGCACGACCAGATCAATATCGCTCGAATAGTTGAGTTCAAACGCGCCATGCTTGCCCATGGCGAGAATGGCGATCCCATCGGGGCCATCGAGCGGCGAGCGGCCAATCGCAGCATCGAGCGCGCCGGCAATAGCCGCATCAGCAAATTTCGACAGCGCCGATGTCGTCTGCATCACCGGCCAGACGCCGCCAATATCGCATAGGGCGATCAACAGCGCCGCGTCCTGTTTCGCCACGCGCAACGCCTTGATCTGCGAATCTGCGCCGTCCGCCTGACCGGCGGATTTTGCAGCGGCGATGATCTGTGCAAGCGTTTCTTCGGGCGGCGCGGCAAACAGTGCGCCGAGCATTTCCTTGCGGCGCTCTGCGAGGCGGCGCAGGTAGGGAGAACAGCTTGCTGTGGCCTTAAGAAGAGTCTGCGCGGCTGGCGTCAATGCAACAAAGGCATCGCCGCATGCGTCAACGAAATGCTTTGCGCCGTCCGCTTCATAGATCGCAGGCGCAGTTGTGATGCTGTCAGCAAGGCTTTTCATGCAGCATCAATTGACATTGGCCGCCCTTAAAAATCCAGCAAAAAACTCATGTGAATTGTCTGCGCCACGATTGCCTCGGCGCATCAACAGCCTGCGGCTTCTTTCAGCGCCAGGGAAGGACGAAAACGCAAGGTCTTTGATTCTTTGATGTCGATCTCTTCGCCCGTGCTTGGATGACGGCCTTTTCGCGCCGGACGCTTGGCGATTGTGAAAGTGCCGAATGTGCCGATGGTGTATTTTCCCTCTTTGCGCGCCCGTTTCAGGCCGTTTTCAATTTCGCCGAACACCAGCTCAATAATGCGCTTGGCCTCTGCATTGGACATGCCGCCAGCTTCGGCGACATTGGCGATGAATTCCGTCTTGCTCAATGTATCAGTTCCCAGCTCGTCGTTTCTGTTCAGTCAGCCCGCGCGAAGGTCATGGCGATGCACAACCCGCACCCCTCGCCATCGGCATGCGGCAATCCGTCGGATAATTCCAGCTTGGCGCCATGCGCGCGGGCGATGGCGGAAACCAGCGACAGGCCGAGACCGCTGCCCGGCGTCGACCGGCTTTGCTCCAACCGGACAAATCTTTCAAACACGCGTTCACGGCTTTCGGGCGCAATGCCCGGCCCGTCATCGGAGACGGAAAGGACGGCCGCGCCATTCTTGTCCGGCCCCACTTTCAGCTCCATGCGCGTGCCGCCTTCCGCATATTTCAGCGCATTATCGAGGAAGTTCGCCACGGCCTGACTGACCAGTTCGCGCGAGCCTTTGATTTGCGGCGTCGGCGCGGTGATCAGTTTGAAATCAAAACCGGCGTCTTGGGCGGCGGGCTCATACAGTTCGGCCATTTCTTCGGCGATGGCGACAATATCTATCGGCGCCATGACGCCGGCGCCTTCGCCCGACTGGATGCGCGCGATGGAAAGCAGCGCATTGAATGTCGCCAGCACTTTTTCCGAATCGTCAATCGTTGCGCGCAGAGCCTGATCTTTCGCCTCATCATCGCCTTCAAGCGCGTTGTTCAGCCGGTTGCGAATACGCGTCAGAGGCGAACGCAGATCATGGGCGATATTGTCTGAGACTTCGCGCATGCCGGCCATCAGCCGTTCAATCTGATCGAGCATGGCATTGAGGTTCGAGCCGAGATCATCGAGTTCGTCGCCGGAACCCGTGGTCGGTATGCGCTGCGAAAGATCGCCGCCGCGAATGGCGCGCGCCGTTTTGCTGACGACTTCCACCCGCCGCAACAGCGTGCGCGAAAAAATGAGACCGATCACGACGCCGAACGCGACCGTGACGAGAGCCGCGCGGGTGACGACGCTTTGCGAACGCTCCCGCAGGAATTCACGACTCGCCACATCGCGAGCGACGACGACCAGATAGGATTGTTCGGTCTCCACTGAGGCGCGGAACCGCATCATCTTGCCGCGCGCCTCGCGTTGTTGAATGCCGATCTCGCGGCCCGCCGCATCGACCAGCGGTTTTTCAAATTTGAAATTGAAAAAGGCGCCTTCAGCGGTCAGCGCTTCGGGCGGCAGGGCCGTCAGATTTCCAGCGAGCACGGCGCCCGATGGCGCGCCGATCAGCATATAGATTGCGTCATCGGACCAGGCGGTGCGCTGGCGGATGACGCGAGTCAACATGCCAGACCCGCTGGTCGAAAACAGATCGGCAAGGACGCCAATCTCGGAATCGATCACGCTGTCGGTTTGCTTGGCGGCCTCGCCAAAAGTCGCGCTGTAGAGATAGGCGCCCAATAACGCCACGGCGCTCGCAAAAAGCACGACATAGATCAGCGTAAAGCGAAACGATGTCGTGCGAAGGATGCGTAGCATTTGGCCCCTATTCGGCGTCGGAAAGCCTGTATCCAGCGCCGCGAATGGTCTTCAACAAGGGCTTGTCGAAATCCTTGTCGATCTTTGCGCGCAACCGCGAGATGTGAACGTCGATAACATTGGTCTGCGGATCAAAATGATATTCCCAGACATTTTCGAGCAGCATGGTGCGCGTAACCACCTGTCCCGCGTGACGAATGAGATATTCGAGCAGGCGAAACTCGCGCGGCTGTAAATCGATCTTGCGTTCCGCCCGGCGCACCGTGCGCGTCAAGACGTCAAGCTCGAGATCGCCGACCTTGAAGCGAGTCACGACATCAGCCGGCGCAGCGCGGCGGCGCCCCAGCGCTTCAATGCGCGCCAGCAATTCGGAAAAAGCGTATGGCTTGACGAGATAATCGTCGCCGCCCGCTTTAAGACCAGAGACGCGATCATCGACCTCGCCCAGCGCCGAGAGGAACAACGCTGGCGTTTCATCGCCATCGCCGCGCCGGTTGGAGAGCAAGGACAGCCCGTCCATTTTGGGCAGCATCCGGTCGATCACATAGGCGTCGTAGCCGCCCGACGCCGCCATGTTGAGGCCAGCCTCGCCATCAAGCGCGTGATCGACAACATGGCCTGCATCGCGCAAGCCCTTTGCGGCATAGGCCGCCGCTTCCGCATCATCTTCAACCAAAAGGATTCGCATGGGGCACCTTAACCGGGTTTGCTGAAAAACAAAAAGACATTACGCCCGCGCAACTCGTCGCGCGCGGGCGCAATTGAGACCGCACGGAGATCGCTACTTGCGATCCAGCGATAGCGCGCCGAACTGGCGATTGGCGCCGAACTGCATGCGCAGCAGGACGGCTTCCTTGCCCGACTTCTTCGCATTGGAAATCTTGCCGCGAAGATCGTCGCCGGACGTAACTTGCTGGCCATCCACCTGAAGGATGACGACGCCGGGCTGGAGGCCGGCGTCTTCAGCCGGACTGCCGGGGCGCACCGCCGTCACGACAACGCCGTCAACGCTGGCGGGCACGCGATATTGCTGGCGCAGCAATTGCGTCAGCTCCGATACGCGCAAGCCCACATCGGCGGCGAGGCTGTCATTGTCATTAGACGGAACATCATTGGCTGCGATGGTTTGGTTTTCATCGCGCTGGCCGAGCTTGACTTTCAGATTGCGGATCTTGCCTTCGCGCTGAATTTTCAGATCGACTTCCTTGCCGGGCTGATAGGACGCAACGCGGCGCGATAATTCGTTGGTGGTGCTGACATCTTCACCGGCGATGCCGAGAATAACGTCGCCATCCATCAGACCGGATTTTTGCGCCGGCGTTCCGTCGATCACGTCAGCCACCAGCACACCGCCTCTTTCTTTAAGGCCGAGGGCGGCGGCGATTTCCGTGGTGACTTCCTGCAACTGAATGCCGAGCCAGCCGCGCGTGACGGAACCGTTCGCCATCAACTGCGCGACCGTTTCCTTGGCGACGCGCGCAGGGATCGCAAAGCCAATGCCGACGCTGCCGCCATTGGGCGAGAAGATGGCGGTGTTGACGCCAACGACGCGGCCTTTGAGGTCAAAGGTCGGGCCGCCGGAATTGCCGCGGTTGATCGGTGCGTCGATCTGAATGAAGTCGAGATACTGGTTTTCGCGGTTCTGACCGCCAATGGCCGAAACGATGCCGCTGGTGACGGTGCCGCCGAGACCAAATGGATTGCCCACCGCCAGCACCCAGTCGCCGACGCGCAGATTCACATCGTCCGCGAACTCAACATAAGACTGGCCTTTTTGCGGCGCGACCTTCAACACTGCAAGATCGGTGAGCGGATCGGTGCCGACCACTTCAGCGTCAATCTCATCGCCATTGGCGAGGCGGATTTGAACCTTGTCTGCATCTTCGACAACATGGTTGTTGGTGACGATGTGCCCGTCAAGATCGATGAAAAAACCCGATCCTTGCGCTTCCATCCGGCGCACGCCGCCATCAAAATCATCCTGGCCTTGCCCGCGATCTTGCGGATCGCCAAAACGGAAATTGAAAAACTCTTCAAGTCCCGCCGGCGCGCCCGGCTGCGCATCGACTTCACGCTCGACAAGAACGCTCACAACGGCCGGACTGACGCGCTCGACCAGATCGGCGAAAGAAAGCGTGCCGTCCGCCGCGAGCGGCGGCGCCATGAGACGGGGCGCTTGCGCTTGCGCGCCGCCGCCAAAACCGAAACTGGCGATCGTCAATGCGCTCGCCGCAACGCCGGCCGCGAAGATGCTTACGCGGCGGGCCTTTGACATATTCAAATACTGTTTCGTCAACGTCTTATTCCTTCTATGCCTTCTATGGTGAAAGCGCCCCATTGATTTGGTGTTGGCTTTTGATTGGTCCGGGTCAGTTCACGCCAACTGACCATAGTGTAACTAATCATGGCGAAGTCCCGGCGAAAGCGCTTCCGCACCATTAAAATTTGTTAAAGATATCAACCGATTCGCGAATTGACCTGCACGCCTTCGGTGAGCATCCGGTGGACCGGGCATTTGTCAGCGATTTCAAGCAGCCGCGCCCTTTGCGCTTCGTCGAGACCGCCAGTGACAATCAGCTCTTTGTCGAGGGTGCGCGGGGCGTGCGCGTCCTCTGACGGCGCGCGGCGAATACGAATTTCAGCCGACGTCAAATCCCACTTTTTCCGCCGCGCATACATGGTGACGGTCATAACGCCGCAGGCGGCGAGCGCGCCAAAGACGGTATAGGTCGGGTTCGGGCCAAGATTGTGGCCGCCCTCCTCGACGCCAGCGTCAATCACCATCGGATGGCCGTCAATCGACAGCGCAACCGCGAGCGGTTCGCCCTCCATTGTCTTCGCCAACGCGCCGGCGCTAAAGGCTGGCGTTCGCGGCTTTGATGAAACGTCATGAGGATCGGCGCCGATATACCGGCCAGCCCATGCCGCCAGCACCGACGCCGCATAGCGCGCATCCTCAGTGCTGGAAAGCAAGTGATCGGCGTTGTCGAGACTGACGAAACTTTTTGGATGTTTCGCCGCGACAAAAATCCGGGTGGCGTTGTCAATGCCGACAGTTTGATCGAGCGGCGCATGCATCACCAGCAACGGTTTCTTCAACGCCGCAACTTGCGTCAGCACATCTTGATTGGCGAGATCGTCAAGAAACTGCTTCTTGATGGTGAAGGGCCGCCCTGCGAGAGAAACGGTTGCATGTCCCTTCTCCTCAATCTCGGCGCGGCTATCGCCGATTTGCATGGTCACATGATCGGCTTCGGCCGGCGCGCCGATGACGGCGACGCCTTTGACTTCGGGGATGCGCGACGCCGCTGCGATCACCGCCGCGCCGCCGAGCGAATGGCCGATGAGAATCGATGGGGCCTGATACGTCTCGCGCAGAAAATCAGCGGCGGCGACCAGATCATCGACATTGGAGGAAAAATTAGTGTTGGCGAATTCGCCTTCCGACGCGCCGAGCCCGGTGAAATCGAACCGCATCACCGCAAAGCCTTCGGCCCGCAACGCTCTGGCGATTTCACGCGCCGCCTTGATGTCCTTGCTACAGGAAAAGCAGTGCGCAAACAAAGCAAAGGCGCGCGGCTGCGACGGCAGATCAAGCGCGGCGGCAAGCTTTTCTCCACTCGCACTTTTGAATTCGGTTTTTGTTGTTTCGCCGGTCATTTTTTCTCCAAGCTGTACGACATCTTTCACCCCACGAAAGCAGGAGAGAAAGGCGCACTCATTTCAGCACTGTCCGGTCTGTCTTAACCTTAAACCGTCACGGCCGCAGCCGCGGCGCGATCAACGATCAGGCCAAGCTCATCACTTTTTAGCAAGGGCTCGATGATTGAGACTGTCTGATCGAGGAGACGCCGGGCGGCGGCGCGCTCGGTTCCTTCGGCTGCGCGAATTTCCGCGACAAGATCGTTTGCATAAACCCGCGCATGATTGACCGCCTCTTCAAGCACCTGATCGGAAAGCCCCGGATCAGAGCCCAGGCGGCGCGCATCCTCCGGCGCGGCGACGAGCAATTTCACCGCGCGGCGCGCATCATCGACAATGCCAGGCGCCAGGGCCTTGGAAAAATCGGGGCGCGGCGCAACCATCCGGCTTGAAGCGCCCGCATGACGCACCGGCAGGGCTGCACGCATGGATGAAAGCGCCTGCTCGACAAAGCGCGCATGGGCTTCGCCGGCAATATCGCGGCAAGCCTCAACGCGATTGACGAACACATTATCACCAGCACGCGCCGCCTGTTTCGCAAGACCGTCCGCATATTCGCCGAACCAGCCAAGCTGCGCCTGCGCCGTTTGCGTGTCCAGCGATTCTGTTCCCGCGCGCTCCAGCGCCCGCGCCAGTCCTTCGAGATCTTCAAACAGGCTTTCCGGCAAGGCCATGACGGTTTCGCGCGCGCCCGCCAGCCGCTCGTCGGAACTGCTCGCCAGATGATAGTAGAAACCGAGCGCGCGCCATGGCGCCTCCAGCCTCCCCTTCAACGCCAGCAAAAGATAAGCGCCAAGCGATGCAGATTGTTCGTAAACAGATAAAAACAGAATGCGCAGGTCGTAATACTGTTCTTCGCTGAGCGCTGGCGAATGCGACGGCACGACGACGCGCAAGGATCGCAACGCCTCAACCGCCTCCATCAGATACCGGATTTCATCCAGATCCGTCATGACAGCTTTGCCGCCCAGCGCTGAGGCCAGCGCTTCGCGCGCCTCTTCACTTTCGCGCGCACGCGCTGTCACACGGCCCAGCCCCGCTTCGGCGGCGAGAAACAACGCGCGTTCAAGCGGCTTCGTATCGCCGCCGGTCGCATAGGCGTCATCAAGGCCAGCCGCCGCCATCGCCGCCTCGGTCAGCGCCGGATCGGTCATCATGAAACGCCAGATCGGGTCAAGCGATGTGCGGGCGATTTGCGCGCGGCGTTTGGCGCCCATCCTTACACTGATGAAAAAGTCCTCAAACGGCGTGAAGAAAGTTCGCTTGGCGCTCGGCTTGCGATTCGGAAACGCGCCGCGCGCGTTAATTTGCCGGCGCAGATCGTCAAGGATCACATCATGGGGAATGCCCTTTCCCCCTTGCGCGCGATCAAGCTCCAGCGCCGCAAACAGCTTCAGCGCCGACGCAACCGGCAGCCCGCCCAGAAAGGCGCCGAGACGATCGCGTTTATGCTGAGAAAGGCCCATCTGGTTCGTTTGTTCCGTTGTAATTCGTCTTTACCCGTATAATTGAACCTACATGACGTCAAACCGTGCGCGCATGAAAGACGCCGATGCGCACATTATGCGCCAGCGAAATCCTTACGCGTCGCCTCATCGGCGCCTTTCCATTTCTTGACGAACTCTTCCAGCTCCTTGTCACCGCCTTCAGGCAGCACAATTTTGAGCTTCACATATTGATCGCCCGCCCCATGCACCCCGCCGCCGGACTTTTTCGGCGCGCCGCGGCCTTTCAGACGCAACACGGTTCCCGAACTGGAATTTTTCGGCACGTTGAGCGACACATCACCCGCAATGGTCGGCGCCGTAATCTTGCCGCCAAGCACCGCTTCCTTCAGCGTGATCGGCGCTTCGATATAGATGTCGTCGCCCTTGCGCTCAAAAATCGGATGCGCCTTGACCTTCACTTCAACATAAACATCGCCTGCGCCGCCGGGGCCGCGCTCGCCCTGGCCTTTGAGGCGCAAGGTCTGACCGTCTTCAAACGCCGCCGGGATCGACAAATCGAGCGTGCGGCCGTCGGGCATGGTGACGCGTTTTTTGGCGCCGTTCACTGCATCGAGAAAATCAACTTCAAGCCGATAGCGCACATCGCGCCCGCGCATGTGGCCTGTATTTGCATTGCGGGCCGCGCGCGCGCCGAAAATGTCGGAGAAGATGTCGGACAGGTCTTCAAAATTGGCGCCGGCGCCGGGACCGCCACCAGGACCGCCTTGCTGACCGTATCCGCGAGCGGCCGCATTTTCGCGGTTCGTCCATTGATGGAACGGGTTCGGACGATCGCGGCCATCATCGTCGATTTCACCGCGATCATATTTCTTGCGCCGTTCGCTGTCGCCGAGAATGTCGAACGCGCTGGAGACTTCTTTGAATTTGTCTTCCGACTTTTTATCGCCGGGATTGCGGTCGGGGTGATATTTCTTGGCGAGCTGGCGGAACGCAGCGCGGATTTCAGAATCCGTCGCCTTCGGAGATAGTCCGAGCACAATATAAGGGTTGCGCGCCACTGCCCGTTAAATCCTTGTTTATACTTGCCAAGCGGGCGCGATCCGCCCGTTCGCATAGAGATAGGCGATTTTGCCCGGAAATGAAGAGTTTAGGGTTAATTTCCCCGTAGAATTTGTGACCGTTTGGGCGCGGCACACCGGCCGGGGATGCGCGTTTTGATCATCGATGATAGGTATCGCGCCGTCAAAAAGGGGTTCTCCATGATTCGACTCACAGTGCTTGCCGCGTCCTGTCTGTTCGCCGCCTGCTCCCAGCAAAACGCCCGCGAGGCCGATCCCGGCCCCGGCGACCCCGCCGCCGAAGTCAACGCCCTTGCCGACGATTATATGGCGGCGATCAGGGATGTCGCGCCGTTCAACATCTTGTATTCCGGCCTTGGCGAAGACGTGCCGGTGGCCAATGACGCTTTCGACCGGAACACGCCGGAAGCCGAAGCTGCGTTTGAAGCCATCGAAGACGGTCTGATGACGCGCATTGCGGCCATCGACCCGGCGGATCTGAAAAGCCGCGCCGACTGGGTCGCCTATCAGACAATGAAATCGTCGCTTGAGTCGAGCAAGACCGCCCGCATCTGCAACCAGTCCGAATGGTCGCTCAATCACATGTTCGGCTGGCAGAATTCGCTTCCTGTGATCGCGTCGATGCAGCCGGTGGCGAGCGAAGACGAACGCGCCGATGCGCTGGCGCGCTGGGCGAAACTCCCAGCCTACATTGCGCAGGATCAAGTCAATCTCGAGGCCGGTCTGGCGAAAGGCTATTCCGTGCCGAAGCGCGTCGCCGCGCGGGTGCTGGCGCAGATTGACGCGCTGCTCGCGGCGCCCGCCGATCAATCGCCGTTCATTGCGTTCGCCGCAGACGGCGATGACGATTTCAAAGCCGCCGCCGCATCGCTCGCATCTGAACAGATTCAACCGGCGCTCGCCTCGTTCCGCGCTTTCCTGAACGATGTTTACATTCCGCAAGCGCGCGACGCGCTCGCCATCACCGCCGTGCCGAATGGCGCGGCGTGTTACGAAGCGCTTTTGCAAAGCTATCACACCGCGAAAATCGGCTCGAAGAAAACCCACGAGCGCGGACAGGAGGCGGTCGACACCAATACGCAATCGGTGATCACGCTCGGGCAAGCGAAATTCGGAACAAGCGATTTCGCCGAAATTTTGCAACGGGTGAAAACCGCGCCGGGCAATCAATTCGCCAGCGAACAGGAACTGATTGATTTCACCCGCGGAGAAGTCTCGGTCACCAAACAAAAAAGCGCACCGTTTTTCACCAAAATGCCGGCGCAGGATTTGATCGTCGAACCTTACGCCGATTACCTCAAAGGCACCGGCCAATCGTCGCGCTACGAGTCGACGCCGCCAGCGCAAGGCCCCGCCACCTATCGCATCAATACCGATCAATGGGCGACGCAAACCCGCGACGAAGCCGAAGTGGTGGTCGTGCATGAAGGCTGGCCCGGCCACCATATGCAGATCGCCACCGCTTACGCGGTCGAAGGCTTGCACCCAATCGTGCAGATGTTGAGCGGAACCGCCTATGTGGAAGGCTGGGCGCGCTACGCCGAAGCGCTCGCCGAGGAAGCCGGGATTTACGCCAATGATTACGGCTCGATCTCGCGGCGCGCATGGCCGGCGCGCGGGATGATTATCGACACCGGATTGCACGCATACGGATGGTCTGAGGAGCAGGTGAAGCAGATCGCCATTGAGTCCGGCCGCTTTAACGAGGAGAGCGCCGAAGGCCTGCTCGACCGCATCGCAGTGATCCCCGGACAGCTGACGGCGTATGACACCGGCGGGCTGGAAATCTTTGCGCTCCGCCATGAAGCCGAACAACGCCTCGGCGACAAGTTCGACATCAAAGAATTCCACGACCGCATTCTGGAGAACGGCGCGGTGCCGCTCGCCGCCATGCGCGAGCATGTGGAGGCGTGGATTGCGGAGAGCGAGTGATCGGTGTTAGTCGCACGATCCGCTAGTTTGTGCCTTCCGGCGCCGAGTCGATGGCGTCGGCCTCAATCAACGAGCCGACTCTTGCACGATACTCTTCGTCCAGCTTTGTCAGAACCGCTTCAGCGCAATTCGGCCAATAACCGTCGATAGATCGCAAGAATACAGCGCCAGCGCGCTTGGCGCGAATGGCGGGCACGCCCCGCTCGCGGAGTTTTTGGTCAATCGCTTCGACCTTGTCCAACAGCTCTCCAGATAACTCCGCTTCCAGCAGATATCCGCGCATTCCGTTTGAGAACACTATATCATATCCGACACCCGGATTTCGTTCGCCATCGTCACCTTTGTTATAAAGAAAACAGCGCAGCTCAACGCGAACAATATCATCTAGGGTTAGGTCGGAGCTGCGGACATCGAGGTAGGGAGAGTAATGCAGCCCGCCAGTGTGAACGACGCGGCGCCAGCTCACATCAAGCACGGTAAACAGCACAGCGGCAACTCCCAACACAACCGTCGCCTTGTAGATGAACCCGGCGAATTCGTCATACGCGTCTCGTAAAAATTGTTGGGGCTCAACCTGTTGTTCAGGGCTGTAACGGCGCTTACGCACAAAGCGGGTGAAAATCTTCGCGTAAGATTCCAATGGGCGCGTTTCAGTATTCATGCTGTTCCATCCCCACTGCGTGTGAAGATATTCACCGATACTGCGGTAGCGCGCGCCCAGCCATTGAAAGACCGCCCAATAAAGCGTGGAGCCGAACAGAAAGCTGAAAACAACGCCGCCAATGTAGGCGGGCCCCAAGACCGAAATAACGTCGGCTTGCGGAATTCCCGAAATTTTGACCGGGTCGAAAAACTCTGCCTCAATCCAGACTACGAGCATCGGAAAAGCTAAAAACAACCCAATCATTCCGAATATGGATGGCCAGTAAAACCAGCCGTAAAGCGCCGGGAATTTTAGTTCGGCGAGATACCCGCCGATACGCCCGATATGTTCCTCAATGTAGCTGCGTTCCTGAACTGACAATGCGCGATTGGCGTCGTCGCCGACATCGGAGCCGCGCCCCACGGCCATTTTTTCAATTAGTAGTTGCACAAGAAAGACGATTGAATAAACCGCGACAATAATGACGGGTATGTACAGAACTTCCCGGAACACGCCGCCAAGCGCATCGAGCATTCTGGCGAAATCCACGCTGGCGCCTTCAAAAATGACGCGAATTATCAGCGTCCCATAGAAGAAAAACAGCACCATCAAAAGCAGTTGGATCGATACGACGAGAACAATACTCAGCAGCCCCTTCAGAGCCGAAGCCGGGGAAGACGAATGCAGCTCGTAAAAATCGGCGGGAATGGCTGGCTCATTTACCGAAGGTTCAAGCTCCCCACCGTGCTCATCTTCGGCTTCGCTGTCAGAATCGCCCTGCGCGATAAGCTGGTAAAAATTCAGAAACGAAATAACCGGAAACGCCAGCACCCATGCAAATTTCGGATCGCCGACAAGCAACGCCTTCCCGCCAAGCCAGCCATTCAGCATCAGCCAGATCAGCAAGAGAGCACTGAATAATTTTGTCGCGCCCTTACTTTGGGAGACGAGAAGGGAAAAGGCGCCAACTGCGATCCAGTGTGCCTGAATGAGTATGAACGCATCGCTGTCTTGCGGCTGCTGAATGAACAAAAAATCAAACTCGGCGAGGAAAATGCCGATAAAAATCGATGCGCCCCCGCACATCGCATTCAATGCGCTGAAAAATCTTTTGCCGCTCATCACTACGCCGCCACCCCGATCAACTGTCGCCACTTTATACGGATGCCCAGTCGATACAATCGACTTGGCGAAAACGGCCATTGCTGGATCCCCGCTTTCGCGGGGATGAGCGGGTGGTAAGACGGTTCACGCAATCTCAACATCTCGCTTCGCCTCCACCCCTTCCCCGACTGCGTCGGAAATCTGCGCCACGGCGAAGCTGATCGCGCCGCCCGCATAAGGCCCGCCGAAATCGGCGGCGATATCGGCGGCGTCATAAGCGTATTCCGGTGATGCGGTCTCGACTTCGCGGACCGGCGTTGCGCCGTCATAGATGGTGAGGCGATAGCGCTCGGATTGTTCGCCGATGGGAACCTCGCCCTCCCATGAATCGCCGCCCTGCCGTGTGCGCCTGATCCATGACAAATGAAGTTCATCGCCGTCACGGCGCGCGCGCAGATGCACTGGCGCCAGCGGCATCAAGCCCCGCGCGCTCATGGTCAGGCTTTCGCTGGTGAAGTTTTCAGATCCGGCAAGCGCGCCGTCCGGGCCTGCCTGCCAGTCGAAAGCGATGTTGCGCGAGACGGAAGCAAACTCAATCTGCGTCACGGCATTGTTGAGCAAGACAAACCGCGCGTCGATGCTGGCGCCCGCAAGAGCCTGTTGTTCCGTTCCCGCCTGTCCGCGCAATAATCCGGTGAGGCGCCAGTCGCCATTTTCCAAAAGCTCGGCGTTCTGAAACTGGCACAGCTCCCAACCTGCATCGGTCTTCACCGCGAAAGCGCCGGCGCCGGCGAAGAAATCTTCATCCTCGCGCGAGGCGAGCGCGCCGAATGCAAGCCGCACATCGAGCGGCGCATGGATGCGCCGTCCGGCCCCGGCGGGGGCGAGCGCAGTCTTGATCCGCCCCATAACGCTGCGCG
>BQJG01000049.1 GCA_021604585.1 Hyphococcus sp. | reverse complement strand
TGGAACATGACGTTGAGGCCGCGCGCATTCAGCGACTGGATGGTCTCAACGACGCTGCGATCCGCCGGCGTGCCGCCATAGGCGGAACCGCCCTCCACTGTCGAGATCAGATGCGCCGCCTCGCGCGTAACGCCACCGGCTTTCCAGTCATAGGGACTTGTTGCTTTGTCGTCGGTTTCAACGCCGGGTTTCAGCGTGCATGTCGTGACATCGAGTGCGTCGCCGAACCACGCCGCGACGAGGGACACATGCTCAAGATTGGGCGCCGCATCCTGCAACGCATCCATCGACGCAGTGAAGTCGGTGACGCCTTGGTTGTTGTGAATGTTCTCGCTTTGCGTCACGCCCTCAGTAATGTTCAGCGTCACGCCTGTGGTTCCGTAGACGAACTCGCCCGAACCGGGGATCAAGGTCACCGCCGTCAGGCGGTTTTCCAGCGCGTTCTCGTCTGACTGTTTGAGACTCTTTTCGATTTCAAAAGAAAATTGCGGAATGCGATTGCCGAAATCCTTCAGCGGCAAATCCTCGAACACAATATAAGCAAGCCCGCGAAACGCCGACGCCTCTCCCGCGCCCTCGGTCGCTTCGATCAGCGCGTCGGGGTTTTGCGTCTCCGTGCCGCGATAGAGCCGGACATTGTGTTTCGACATGTCGAACGGCTTGCCGTCGGCCCAGACCCGGCCGACCCGATCGATGACGCCTTCGCAAAGACCCACGGCGATCGAGATCGAATAGAGATATTCCGTATAGGTTGTTTGTGAGGCGGGCGCCGAGCCTTTGCCGCCGGATGTTTCCGTCGATTGCGACGAGGTTTCCTTGAAATTCGCCGCCCAGATCAGTTGTCCGGCAATGCGCGCGCGGCCATAGACGCGCAAGATGCTGGCGCCTTCCTGTGACGCCTGCACCTGAAACCCGTCAAGGCGCGGGCCTTCGACCTTGCGTTTGCGCGGCCCGAAGATGAGGCGGTCAGCGTAACCGGCGGCGTAGGACGCGGCGGTTGTCGCGATGGTGCGCGCGAGAAACGCGCCGATCCCGCCTTTTGCAGCGGCCGCGCCTGCGCCCTGCGCGGCGGTGAGAAGAAGCTGGGCCATCATTCGACTCCCGGAAACTGAAACACGCCAACAATGCGCGCGCGCCACCAGCGGTTCATCCAGCTTTCAACGACGGCGCGCCCCGCATAAGCGTGGATGAAGGCATTGGGCGAGGTCGCAATGCCGCAATGTTTCGCCGGGCCGTCTCGCGTCACGCGAAAGATGACAACGTCGCCGGCTTCGACGTCGCGCGTGTGCTTTTCAATCAGGTTGCGGCGCGCGGCGGAAAGCAGCGGTTCGTCACTGCGACGTTCATTTTGATTTTCTCGCGCGAAGACACGTTCATTCCAGTCCGGCGTGTAGGCAGGCGGAAGCTCCGGCTCGGCGCCGTAAAGATCGCGCCAGACGCCGCGAATAAGCCCGAGGCAGTCGCAACCGGCGCCCTTGGCGCTCGCCTGGTGCACATAGGGCGTGCCGAGCCAGCTTGCGGCGGCGGTGAGGACGTCGGTTCGGGTGACTGGGCGGGTGAGCGGCGTGATTTTTGTGATCGCGGTCATTGATAGCTCCAACATCTAATTCCGCTCATCCCCGCGAAAGCGGGGATCCACGATGTGCAGAACTGCTCTTTATTTCTGGATCCCCGCTTTCGCGGGGATGAGCGGTGGAATGGATTCAAGAACATTCGACTGTCCATCACTTCAATTTCCCTCCATCGTTCTTCTCGCTTTTCAGCGGATAGGAGATCGCGAAGTCATTGCCCGGCATCAGGTGAAAGCCGCGAAAATTGACCGCGTTGGAAAATTTCGCGCGGCAGGTCGCAAAGCGCTTGTCGCAGCCCGCCGTCACGGTGAATGCATCGCCGAGTTGAATGGCGGCCCCGGCGGGCAACCACAGGAAAATCGCGCCGGCGGCGGTTTGTGTTTTCACATGTGCGGAAAGCCCGGCATTGGCGCCGCTCGTCCATTTTAATAATCCGTGAGCGAACCATGCGTCAGCAAATGCGCCAAAGCCGCTGGCCGAAAAACTCTGCGCGTCGCGCAAGGCTGTCACGGCCCCGCTGGTTTTGAACGCCGAGACATCCAAATCAACGCCGCATTTCGCCGAGCCGACATTGACGTCGCACAGGCGCTGATAGACCCGGCCCACCGGCTGATCGAGAAGATGCGAGAGCCCGCGCAGTTCGGCTTTGAAGGCGTTTCCCGCGCGTTTGACCTCGCCGATGACGCCTTTTTTCAAGAGCACGCGCTGGTCCGGCGCGGCCCAATTGACCCGATAGACCTCCACCGACGCGCCGTCATAACGCCCCGCTGCGAGGTCGGCGCCCGAGAGCGCCGAGGCCGACAGCGCGCCCTCAATGTCGGCATTATCGACAGCGAGATCAGCCGATGACGACAGCGCCGAACCGCTGGCGCCGCTATCGGGCAGGAAATCGGTTCCGTGGAAGGAAAGCGCGCGGTCATGATCGGTAAAGCCGAGCACGAAAGCATCGCGCCGCGTAATGCGCCAGCAGGTCGCCAAGGTCGTCGCGCCTGCGCTAAGATGAGTTTGCAGATCGGGATCGAGGGCGCGCATCAGACCAGCACCTCGATCAGCGGGATCGACGGAATGTCGCCAGCGGCGAACGCCGCGAGGTTGATCCGCAATTCATCAGAGTCGAACCGCACCGGCACATCGAACTGAAATCCAGCAGTGACTTCCGCTGATGCGGCGGGCGCCGACACAAAAGTTACAAGCCCCGTCGTTTCATCGACGGTGAAGTCTGCGCCTTGCGTTTGCAGGGCGCCGTCCACCGCGACCAGCACCGATCCGGCGACGGGCTTTTTGATGGGCCTGGCATAAGAAGCGGCGCCGGATGTGTAGCGCTTTACCAGTTGAAACTCGGTCTCTACGCCGTCGCCGGTTGCGAGCAATTGATCGGCCGCGGCGGGCGTTTCCGCCACGCGGCAGCTTTTGCCGTCAAACGGATCGCGAAAGCGAAAACCGTGCAGGCGCCCATGACGCGCCTCGAAAAAGGCGATCACCTCTTCAATGTCGGCGATGGATTTCACGCCATAGCCTGCATTGAACGACCGGCGCGACCCGGCCCAGGGCGAATTGCGTTCTTCATGGCCGGAGACCAGCGCGACAATGTCAGTCTTGCGCGCGGGCCCGCCTTCGGAGTTCAGCGCGATGTCGACGGGGAATAAGATTTCGTGGAAGGACATGGGTTGTTACTCAACTGGTTGACGATGATTTCCCCTCACCCAAAACGGCTTCGCCGTTTTGACCTCTCCCCAAGGAGAGGTAGGCTTGGGGCGGTTGCGGCGCCTCTACCTCTCCCTCGGGAGAGGTCGAAATTTCGCTGGAAATTTCGGGTGAGGGGAAAAACGCGCATCACAAATTCCTCTGTCCCCGCCCCACCGCGCGCGCCAATGCAGCAGCGATTTGCGTTTCCGAACGGCGGAAACTTTGCGCGTCACTGACGCCGGGCAGCGAGATGTTCACCGTCATTCCCGAAGCGTTCAGCGGACGGATGTTTCCGACGCCATGCGGCGTGAACAATTCCGGCCCGCGCTCGCCCACCAGAAAAGACTGCCCCGGCGCCACGAACCCGCCATTGGCGCGTCCTCCCCCAAACGCGCCGGTGAGCGCATTGGTCAGCAGGTTCTGGATCGGCTGGCGCACCAGCGCATCGATAGCGAAGCGGCGCAGATCTTTCAGCAAGGCTTGCGTCAATTTCTTCATGGAAAGCTCGCCGCGTTCGGCGGCGCGGGCGAGATTCGACTGGATCGAATGCGCCGCGACGGAAAAAGCGTCGTCGATCAGCGCGGCGGCGGGCGCGATCTGTTCGCGCGCGATGCGTTCAATCTCGGCGCCCGCCTCGGCGACGCCGGCCGTATTCACGCTGACATTTATATGTTCAGCCATTCGGCCCTCCGTGCTTTTGCATTAATGCGGCGAGCGCCTCGCTGGTCATCGCTTCGCTCTGTGGTGAAACAGCACAAACCAGCGCGCGCCATTCTGAGAGCGACAGCGACCAGAAATCTTGCGGCGCGAGCGCGAGCCGCGAAACGGCGAAGGAAAACATCAGGCGCCATTGGTCTGGCCCTCCCCCAAATGCGGCTTTCCCGGCGCCCCCTCGCTAACATCGTCTGCTCCCAGCGACTCAAAAGCGTTGGCGATGGCGCGCGTCGCCTCGCCGAGATCGAGGTCGCTCGCCTTTAACGCTTCGAGCGTCAGCGCCGCGCCGCCGCTCCCGCCGCCGCCGGTCAGCAAGGCGTGCAAGACAAGAATAATGTCAGCGACACGCGGCTTTTTCAGCCGCGCCTGCAACGCCGACAAATCGCCGCCGCCGAGACGGTCTTCAATGTCGGCGAGCGCGCCGAGCGTCAGGCGCAGGGTCTGCTCTTCGCCGTTTATTTTCAGGCGCACATCGCCGCGAGGATGAATCATGCTCACCCCTCCGCCGTGAAGATCAGCGCGCCGGCGGACTCCAGCGCCAGCGACATCGACGCCTCGCGGTCATGTTCGCCAGCGTAATCGAGATTGGCGATGACAAAAGCGCCTTCGATGGTTCCGAAACCGGGGACGATGATCTGCCAGTTGCGCAGCTCGCTGGCGAAGAACACGGCGCGCACTTGTTCTGCGGCTGCATCATTGAGAAAAACGCCGGCGCCGGAGACAGATGCCTGGCGCACGCCGGCGCCGGCCAGCAATTCGCGCCAGCCGCCCGATGATTGCGAATGGGTGACGTCGACGATCTGCGCGTTGAGCGACAGGGTTTTGGTGCGCAACCCGCCGATGACGGCGAAGCTTTCGGCCTCTTCTGCGTCACCGAGTTTTAAGAGCAAGTCTTTGCCACGTTGTGCTGTCATTGGGCTGTTCCCTTGTTAGCTAGCGAGACCTCTCCGCCGCTCATCCCCGCGAAAGCGGGGATCCACGACCAACAGATCTGCTCTGTGTTTCTGGTTTCCCGCTTTCGCGGGAATGAGCGGGAGGAAATGAAGCGCCTATTCATCACGCCCCTCACTGCGCTTGCGTCACCGCGCGGAAGCGCGCGACGCCCTGATAGGTTTCGCCGTCGCTGCGCCGGAACGCATCGGCGAAAACGAAACGGATATTGATAAGATCATGCCCGGCGAGCGTGAGCGGCGCTTCATGCAGCGCGTCGTAAACCGCATTGAGAATGCGTTTGACTTCGCGCCGCCCGGCGTAGCGCGAGAACACATAGAGCTTCACTTCGTGCTCGAGCCCGCCTTCGACGCCGTTCCAGTCG
Source organism: Hyphococcus sp. (assembly GCA_021604585.1). Lineage (GTDB taxonomy): Bacteria > Pseudomonadota > Alphaproteobacteria > Caulobacterales > Parvularculaceae > Hyphococcus. Next base: position 21,192 of record BQJG01000049.1, on the reverse strand, counting down.
CTGGCGCGAGACTCACCAAGCGTCAGATACGGAAACACTGCATCCGGCGGCGGATCGTCAAAAATGCGCGGCGGATCGCCGATTTCCGCTTGCAGCGCCGCGTCGGCGGCGAGCACCTGGTAGACCGCTTTTTGCAATTCCCATTGGGCGTTGCTCATGACAACACCTCTTCGCAGATCAGCGTCAGGCGTTTGTCGCGCCCGTCATCGCTCTCGATACTGACGATTTCATACGCCTCGCCGGAAAAATTCAGGCGCCCGCCGAGGGTGATGGACCCGCTTTGACGAATTGTAACGGCGATGCGCTTCAGCCGGTTTTCGCGGTCGCCCGCGAAATCGCGGGTCGACGTCAGCCTTGTAACGGCGGCCCATGTGTCGCCGCCGGAGACCCATTCGATCGACGCGCCGCCTGCTTCGTCGCTGCTGCGTGAAGCGGTGAGGAGTTCGACCTTGTGCCGGAGTTCGCTGATCATAAGAGCGCCTCGCGATAGGGGGCGATTAACGCATCAACGCTTGAAGGCACCGCGTAGATTTTCGCCTCGCCCGCCGCCTCGCGGCTTTCAAAGAAGAACGCGGCGAGATTTTTCACCGCCTGCTTTAAGGGTTCGGGCACAGCGTCAGCATCCGCGTAACCAGCGGTGAAGTCGATGCGCACCCCGCCAAGACGCGGAACCGGATTTGGCCAGGGCCCGGCGCGGCGTAATCGCGCGCTGGCGCCCGGGACGAAATCATAAAGATTGTCGGCGACGGTTTGCGCTTCGCCTTCGCCGCCGATCACCGTGACATCGTCAAGCGCGCTCACTGGCGACAGCGGCAGGAACAAGGTCTCTTCCGGAACCGCATCGAGCGTCAGCCGCCATTGTTGCGGCATCAGCGCCAGCGAGGCGCGGGCTTCAACCGCACGCACCGCAGCGACAAGCATGCCGGTGATCAAGGCGTCTTCGTCATCAGTCGTGACGCGCAGATGCGCTTTCAGTTCGCTGAGCGTCACCGGCTCCGCCGCGGGAGGAGATAAAAGGGTCAGGGACATTACACTACTCGTCCGTTACATTTCTATTTCAGGACCAACCTGCCCCTCCCCCTTGAAAAGGGGGAGGTTAGGAGGGGGATCATGTTGATCAATGCGATGCGCATTGATCCCCACCCGGAAAATCCTTTGGGATTTTCCGGCCTCCCCTTTCCAAGGGGAGGTGAAGCGCGGCGCATTAACTCACCGCGAATTTCAAAAACTTGATCGCGTCGTAATCCTGGACGCCACCGCCGACGCGCTTGGTCGTGTAGAACAAGACATAGGGTTTGGCAGAGTATGGATCGCGCAAGACGCGCACGCCGACGCGGTCAACGATGAGATAGCCGCGGCGGAAATCGCCAAACGCAATCGAATAGGAATCCGAGGCGACGTCCGGCATGTCTTCGGCTTCCGCCACCGGATAACCCATCAGGCGCGCCGGTTCGCCGGGTTCATTGTTGGGCTGCCAGAGATAATTGCCCTCGCCATCCTTGAACTTGCGCAGCGCCCCGACAACCGAACGGTTCATCAGGAACCGTCCGTTGGCGCGGTAAGCCTGTTTCGGCGCATAGATCAGGTCGAGCAGTTTGTCCGACGGGTTCGACGCAGCGAAGGCGCCGTCGGCGCCAGACGCGATGTAACCGATCTCGTCCGGGTCTTTCGATGCATCCGCAGCGATATCGTAAATGAGAATGCCCTTCGGCGCCGTGGTCCCGTTGCCGGAAATGAACGCAGCAGACTCTTGCGCCGCGAATTCCGACTGCACTTCGTCGGCGAGCCATTGTTCGATGTCGACAATCGAATCATCGAGCAGGGTCTGCGACGCCGCCGGCATGGCGTAAAGCTCCATGGTCGGGAAATCGATGGCGGTAAGCGTCGGCGCGGTTGTCGCCGTATCGCGCGCGGTCGTTTCCGCAACCCAGCCCGCAACCGCATCGCCATTTGAGACCGGCTTGCGGAAAGTATTGCCGCCGATTTCGCGGACGGAAGCGATCTGGCGGAACGGGGAAATATCCTTCACCGCCGCATTGATGATGCGCTCGACTTCGTTGGGCGCGAGATAGCCGCCTTCAGAGTCCGTGCTGGCGTTGACCGATTTCGCTTCGAGCGAGGCCGCCGCCGTCGCATCGCCGACACGCATATAGCGGAAAAACGCCGCCTTGCGTTCGTCTGGTTCGACGCGTGCGCCGGACTCCAGCTGTGCGCCCAGTTGAGGGCGTTGCGCCTTCAGCGCGATGCGCTCGACCGCAGCTTTCTGTTCGGTGACCGCGTCATTAATGCGATCGACCTTCTCTCGCAGCACAACGTCGTCCTGGCTTTTCGCCTCCAGCGCCTCAAGGCGCTCGTCATTGGCGTCCTTGAACGCCTCGAACGCTGACAGGAATTCGCGCATGGCGCCACGGATTTCCGCATTGGCCGGGCCCGCTTTGGTTTCAATACTCATTTTACTCTACTCTCCTTACACTGATCGTTAGGCTGTTAGCCTTTGGGCCGCGCATTTAACGGCGTCGGCGAGATGACGGGCGCTTGTTCCCTGAGCAGGGGGAGGGAGAACAAGCGCCCGCCTGGTAGCCCGCGTTTCGTTGGGGACATGGGAGGAAGAAACGCGAGCCGATTGGTGAAACAATTTTGCGTAGTCTTGCGGCTCATAGTCCGGTCGCGCCGGGCCAACGCGGGTGACGCGCGCTTGCGGCGCCATGGGAAATGTCACGACAGAGACTTCCCACAGCTCAGCCTCGGTGATGCGCCGTCCGGCTTTGACGCGGATCGAGCGCGCGGTCTGATACCCGATGGAGAGCCCGTCAATGGCGCCGCCTTCGAGCAGCGCATGGACTTCGCGGGCGCGCGGCGACGACAATAAAAGCTCGCCCTTGACGAACAGGCCGTAGCCATCCTCGCGAATGGAAATCCAGCGGCCGATGGGCGCCTCCGCCGCGTGACTGTACAACATGGCGGGCTTCGGATTCTTGCGCAGCGATTTCGCGAACGCCCCCGGCGCAACGATGTCGCCGTTGAGGTCAGGCGTGTTGAAGACGGAGGCGTAGCCTTCGATGGAGGCGATGAGAGTGGTCATGCTGATCTCCCCTCACCCAAATTCGCGTCGCGAATTTGACCTCTCCCCGGGGAGAGGTAGACATGCCGCGCTCGAAGCACTCCTACCTCTCCCTCGGGAGAGGTTGAAACGGCGCCAGCCGTTTCGGGTGAGGGGCAAGAAACTGAAAACTTCATCACTCGCTCCCCCGCGCATCGATCTTTTCTTCAATCCGCACCAGCGTCGCGGAAACAAAGCGCACCTGCTCTTCGAGCCGCGCGGTGCGTTCGATAATCTGCGTGTTGTCGTCGGCGCGGCGTTCAAGCTGCGCGAGACGTTCCGACGCGGCGCCAGCCCAGATGAGGCCGAGCCCGGTCTGGACGATCACCGCGGCGCCGATGGCCACCGTGATGCGCAGCTCCGCCGGTTTGTCGAGCGGCGATTTCGGGAAAGAGACGCTATGCATCTTCGCCCTCCTCTTTGGCGCAAAGTCCGAGCGCAGCGCGCTTTTCATCATCGCTGAGGAAATCGGCGCGGGAAACGCGTGACCACAAAGCGTCGCGGTCGGCGGTCAGCGCTTCGATTTCCGTCGATTGACAAATGACGCTCGCCTCCGGCCAGACCGGCGCCAGCCAGCCGGTGAGCGCGCTCGCGGTTTTCTTGACCAGCGGCAGCACCGTCTGTTTCCAGAAAGCGAGATTGGCTTCCTTGTAGTTCGAGTATGTGTTGTCGCCGGGAATGCCGAGCAGCATGGGCGGCACGCCGAACGCCAGCGCGATCTCGCGCGCGGCGGCGTTTTTCGCTTCGATGAAGTCCATATCGGCGGGCGACAGGGACATTGAGCGCCATTCAAGCCCGCCATCGAGGACCAGCGGCCGGCCGGCATTGGCCGAGCCTTGATAGGCGTCTTCGAGTTCAGATTTAAGGCGGTCGAATTGGCCGGCGGTGAGGTTTTCGGCGCCTTCCGGGCCTTTGTAGACCAGCGCGCCAGAGGGCCTTGCGGCATTATCGAGCAGCGATTTATTCCAGGCCGACGCGGCGTTGTGGAGATCGACCGACGAACTCGCGGCCTCAAGCGGCGACAGGCCGTAATGATCGTTGGTCGGGTGAAACAGTTTGAGATGCAGGATCGGTGCGAGCGAGCCATCTTCCGGCTTGCGGAATGTCACCGTTCGTCCGCTGACGGAATAATCATAGCCCTCGGCCCAGCCGGACTTGCCGGGCCGCGCTTTCATCCGGTCGGGCCGCAGCGCGTAAAGCTCGCGCGGCGCGCCATCAAGCGCGACACATTCGAGATAGGCGTTGCCCGCCGTCTGCAGGAAGCCGTAAACATGCTCGAACAGTTCCGCGCCCGATTGCTCAGGATTTGGTTTTGCGAGCAGCGATAACAATGGATGGTCGCTCATCATCGCGCCGGCCTCCATGACGCGCAACGGCGCGGAAGCCGCGGCTTCGGAAATCAGCCGCACGCAGCGATAGGCGACGACATTGCGCTCATATCCGGCGCGCGCCAGCGAAGCGTAATCGCGCGGCGTCCAGGTTGGCGCGCCGGGCCGGTGCAGCGCGATCAGCGCTTTCGCGGCGGAGGCTTTGGCTTCGCGTGGCTTGTTGGTGAGGAACGGGAGTTTCATGACGCGTCCCCCTCACCCAAAACGCCTTCGGCGTTTTGACCTCTCCCGAGGGAGAGGTAGAGCGGTGCGCGTGAGGCAGGCATACCTCTCCCTCGGGAGAGGTCGAAATCATGCAATGATTTCGGGTGAGGGGTAAAAATTTTACGCAACACAACAAACACTCCTGACTAACTCAACTTCCGTACGGCCGGTTTCGGCGCGGCGGGTTTCAACAGCAATTCGGTGATCGCCCAGACCAGCGCGTCGAAGCGGTCGGGACTCTTCGCGTTCTTTTCGCCCGTGTAGGACGTCATCTGGTCTTCGAGCTTCGCGAAGGCGCCGACATGACGAACGCGGCCTTGCTCATAAAGCGCAGCAACCGGTTCGGCGCGGGTGCGCTTGCCGCGCGTCGCATAAACGCCGCGCACCGGAACATCCGCGTCCACCTGCGCGATGACGGCCTTCGCCATCTCGCCGCCCTGATTGACTTCGACGACAATCCGGTCGGCGGAAAATTCGTGATAGGCGGCGGCGGTTTTCTCCGCCCACTGACGCGGGGAAAGCCCCGCCGCCGACCAGTCGGCGAGAACGAAAGCGGTCATCACCTCGCCGCAATAAGCGACGCCGGCGATGATGATGCCGCATTCATCCGCGCCCTCGCCGCTCGTCGCGGGGGGATCGACGGCGACGACGATGCGATCGAGCGCGGGCGCGACGGATATCCGCGCCGCCTCGATCAAATTCCAGGTCCACAGCGCGCCGGCGACATCGTCGATCAGCTCGCCGAGCAGTTCCTGACGGCCCAGCGCCGTGCCTTCATACAAAGCGGCAATCTCTGAGAAGAATGCGTCCGACAAATGCGCGCGGTTTTCATAAGTCGAGGCGCGCACGAGTTTTGTCGTTTCGGCGTTCATCAAACGTTTGATCAACGCCATGGGCCGCGGCGTCGTCGTCGCGATCTGGCGCGGCTTATCGCCAAGCCGAAGCGCAAGCTGCAAATTCGACCAGGTTTCTTCGGCGTAGCGCCATTTGCACAATTCATCCGACCACGCCGCATCGAACTGATAGCCTCTGATGCCGTCCGGGTCTTCGGCGGAGAACGCATAGCCGACCGCGCCATCGGGCCAGACCAGGCGCCGGCGCGAGGCCTCATAGACCGGGCGGTTGGTGTCGCGTGCGACGGCGCAAATGCCGGAGGGGCCCTCGATCATGACTTCCCTCGCATCGGCGTAACTTTCCGCGACGAGCGCGATGGCTTTGTGTTTCGTATTGTCATTGGCGATGCCTGCGACCAGCGCGCGGACCCATTCGGCCCCGGCGCGGGTTTTCCCGGCGCCGCGCCCGCCGAGCAGCAGCCATGTGGTCCAGTCGCCGTTTGGTTCGCGCTGATGGTCATGGGCGTTCACCTTCCAGCACTGCGCCGCGATTTCCTTCGCCGCTTCGCGCATCACCTCCGCATTGAGCCAGAGCGCCCTTGCTTCCGGGTCCAGACGGGACGGCGGCCGACTCTTCGCGTTCAAGCCGCTCGACTCGCTCGCTGACTTTGCGGTAAGCGGCTTCAATGGCTGCATCGGTGAGCTGTTGTCCTTCGGCGCCTTCGTCATTGGTCTCGCTTTCCTTCGCTTCATCTCGTTTCAGGCGGTGTGCGACTTCGGCCGCGCTCATCAGCGTGCGCAGGCTGCGCGCGCCGCGATCAAACGCGTCGTCATCTTCGTCATGGTGCGACAGAAGCGATTGCGACCGGCGGTGCGCGAGCGCGGCGATGTTCTCAAAGAGCTCATCCCAGCGTTCGCGCAAGGCGGCCGGCCGATCAGTCTCTTGATCAGTTTCTTGATCAGTTTCTTGATCAGTTTCTGGCGCGTTTGTGAGTTGGTTTTTCATCATGGAGCGAAGGATAAGGCCGCTCCGGTTTTGGTGGATAACTATTCACCAACACGGGGTTTTATGAAAGAATTCAACAGAAATGATGTAAAATGCTGCACTGTCACTCGCCTTATTGGGGTGGAAAAAAGGGACTGGGTTTTTGGAATTAGGGACGCGCAAAAAAGCGCGACCTTCTCCTCCCCCATGCCAATGGGGGAGGTGTCCCGAAGGGACGGAGGGGGTGAAAATTTTTCCGAACCGTTGCGCCGGATAGAAGCGAAGCAACCCCCATCCCCGGCCCAAAAGATTGGGCCGGCACTTCCCCCGTAAACGGGGGAAGAAAAAGCGCGCCACTACTCTACGGACAAGATGCGAATGCGATCCACCTCGCCGGTCTCTTCATCGAAGGTCGCTGTGATCGTCACTTCGCGTCGTTCGCTGTCGAAATTGAAATTCAAGCGATAGAGAGCGTTTTCGATTGGCCGGCCATCGAACTTCGCGGGCGAAAACACCCACTGTTTCAGCTCACCCTCAGCCGCTTCGGCGAGGCAGTCATTTGTTTTTTGTAAGAGTGTAATGTTTTGCGGGCGGCCTTTTTCATCGAGCGTGAAGGAAAAGCTCGCCACTTGTTCGCCATCCGCAACAACTTCATCAGCGCACGCCATCCCGTAGAACGGATTGTAGCCTGCGGTGATGGCAGGCGGCGTGAAATATCTGGGATCGCTGGCGTCGATTGTGTACGTGCATCCGGCGCATAGAAAAACGGCAGCAAATAAAATAGAACCAAGTTTTTTCATCATCTGTCCCCCGCCCTGCTTGGCGCCCCTACCGCTCCCGCACCACCCGGCTCTCCAATAGCTCGTCCGTGATCTCAAACTCGTTCTCCGACACAAGATCGCGCGTGACCGCGACCCGCGCGCGTACGACAGAATTTTTATCGCCGGAAATCAGCGGGTGCCAGGGTTTGAGTTTCTTCCCCTCCGCCAGACGCCGATAGGCGCAGCTCGGCGGCATCCATTTCAGCGCGCCGGCATTATCCGCCGTTAATTGAACGCAATCGGAAACCTTTTTCATGCGGTTGGCGTAGTCGGTGCAGCGGCGGCGCTTAATGTCGAACAAGGTGCAGGCGATGTCGGTCTCAAACACCTCATCCGTGTCTTCGTTGTGCAGCACATAAATGCAGCAACGCCCGCAACCATCACAAAGTGATTCCCATTCCTGCGGGTTCATCTCGGCAAGGGATTTGGTTTCCCAGAAGGGTTTCTTGGCGGTCATTTGGGCAGCCTACGCTACTTCGCACTTACCCGATAGGCGCAGCGCCTTGCGCCGGCGAGGATGTGTTCTTCGCGTTTGACGGCGACGTCCTTGCCGAGCACGTCGTTGAAGACTTTCAATTCGCCCGCGCACAGGCCCGTGCAGGCTTTTGCGGCGGAACAGATCGGGCAATGGTTCTCGATCAACAGCCAATCGCGGCCGTCTTTTTTTGCCTCGGCCATGTAGCCTTCGCCAGTGCGCGCCTCGGCGAGGCGTTTGACGCGCTCGGCCACGGTCTTGGCGCCGGAAAGTTTTTCGCCATAGGTTACGCGCTGCGTGTCGCCATGTTTCTTCACGAGCTTGGCGAGCCCTTCGACGCCGAACAGCTCCTCGACCGATTTGATCATCTCCACTGCAAGGCCCTGATGCGCGTCCGGGAAAATGCGCGCCGCCGCGTCGGTCAGAGACCAAAAGATCGTCGGGCGCCCGCGCCCTTTGGCGCGCGATTCCGCGGTGACCAGCCCCTCCTCCTCCAGCGCATAAAGATGCAGACGCACCGCCATGGGTGTGACGCCCAATGCCGCCGCAAGGTTCGACGCGCTCATGGCGCCCTCGCGCTTTAAAAGGTTGATGACGCCCTCACGCGTGGCTGACTCCCGGTTCGCCGCAGCGCCGCCGGGAGCATCGGATTTGTCGATGGGGTGGTTCGATATTTTGCTCATGCAATGTTTATAAAAGATATTGCTTTCATAAACAAGAGATATTATTAAAAGGATATTCTTTCTTAAATAAGGAGGCCGGCATGGCTCACAATAAGGAAAATCCCGCTTCACCACGCCTTGAACACGTCAATCTGGTGGTCACCGCCATTGACCCGAGCGCGGCGTTTTTAATGGCCGCCTTTCCGGGCTGGCGCATTCGCGGCGAAGGCGGCGGCGAATGGTCCGGCGTGCCGCGGCGCTGGGCGCATATTGGCGATGACGACAATTACGTCACGCTGAACGAGTTCAACTTGCCGAAAGCCGCGCGCGGGCGCCATCGCGACTTGCAGAGTTCTGAGCCGGGGCTCGCCCATCTCGGTTTTGAAGTCAGCGATCTCGACGCAATTGTCGCGCGTCTGAAAGCCGCCGGACATGAGCCGCATCATATGGGCGAAACGCACCCGCACCGGCGCAATCTCTATTACGTCACCGATGAAGGTCTTGAGTTCGAGTTTGTCGAGTATTTCTCCGCCATTCCGGCTGAGAAAAATCTGTATCAATAGGAGGCAATGATGACCAACCAGAAACATTTTTCCGATGGCGGCGATCTCGCCGAGTTTCTGCGCCGCGTCTTTGAGCGCCCAAGCAGATGAGCATTCTTGCTCTTAACGGTTCAAGCCGCGCCGATGGAGACACGGCGCGGCTGCTTTCTGCAGCGTTGCGTCCGCTGGACGATGTGGAGCGTTTCGACCTCGATGCGCTGCGCATCGGTCCCTATTCATACGAGCACGCAAACGCCGATGATGATTTTCTGCCGCTGGCGCAACGTATGTTGAAAGCGCGCACGATCATTCTGGCAAGCCCCGTCTATTGGTATTCCATGAGCGCGCAGATGAAGGCGCTCTTCGACCGCCTCACCGACCTTACCGACATGCCCTACAAACCGCTCGGCAAGCAGCTTGCGGGCAAGACGATGTTTGTGGTCGCCACCGGCAGCGATGATGCGCCGCCGGTATCCTTCGCGCCGCCATTCGAAGATACAGCGGGCTATTTCAACATGCGCTGGGGCGGCATGCTCTATCGCGCCGGGCGCGATGCATTGAGCGCCGAAGACATTCTCGCTGCGCGGTCGTTTTCGGACCTCATCGCCAGCGTTACGGATGAAGACATGCTGTCTTCATCCTGAGAAGCAACCAACTCTTCGTCCTTCGAGACGCACCCGCTTCGCGAATGCCCTCAGAATGAAGAGTTGCTTGCGCCTCGAAGGATCGCCCCAACCATTTCTTGTTTCCGCCCCTAAACCGCCCAAATTCCCCGCGACCTTTCCCTTGTTCGCATTTGTTGCGTTTTGATGCTGAACGGGGGAGAGCCATCGAAACGGCGTGCGCAATCCGCAGCACGCGAAGCGGCGAACGCTTGGCGCTTTGGCGCGCCATAGAATGAGTACCGCAATCATCTCTCTCCTGTGATCTGCGTCACGCCTTGCTGGCGCGAAGCCGGTATTTTGGGCCGGACATGAGGGAGAGACTTATGAAATGGCTTGTTGGACTATCGGCTGCACAGACAGTTTTGCTGGCGTTTGTCGGCATGCGGGTCGTGGCCCTTGAAATGCGCGCCGACGATATCGCCGATGCGGCGGATGCGGCGCGCCTTGCCGCACAACAATCAGCACAGTCGCGCGGGCCGACCACCACCTTGCTCACGCCGGCCAACACCACCGGCGCCGTCATCGACATGGATGCGCTGCGCGCCGTGATCCGCGAAGAAATCGCGCCGGTCATCACCGCGCAAACTAAGGCCGCCGCGCAACCGGTTTCAACCGCGCCGGTCCTGTCGCCAGCGCAAATCAAACGCGTTGAGGCTGACTTCGCCCGCGATCTTAATCTTGCGCGCAGTCGCGGACAGTCATCGGAGGCGGAAATTTCCAACCTCTATGCACAAATCGCCAAAATGCCGCCGCAGGCGCGGCAGGCCGCCCTGAGCCAACTCGCCAAAGCCATCAGCTCCGGCGATATCGACGCCAGACTCTAAAGACGACTGAAAGGACGGCTCCAACGCCTGACATCAACACCAAGTTCTATAACCAGAGGGAGAGACTACCATGAAACTATCGAAGACATTGCTCACCGCCACCGCTGTCGTAACCGCCCTATCGGGCGCCGCGCTCGCAGGCAAAGTGCAACCTGCGCCGGTCGATGTCGATCTCACCACGAATTTCGCCGGCGGCGATATGATCAGCGCGCGCGATGCGCCGAATAAAAATGAATTTATCGGTTGCGGCGTGCGGAAATTTGACGATGGCGCCGGCGGCGCAACCGCCTTCGGCTTCTGCCAGGCGGAAGACGCCAAAGGCGAGCGCGCGTTTTGCAATACCGACAATGAAGATCTGCTCGACGCAATCGAGGCCAGCGCCGATTTCGGCTACGTCACTTTCAGCTGGGATCCGAAAACGCAGACTTGCACGCGGATCGGCTTTTCCAACCAGTCGCTCTATGTGCCCAAATCTCTCGGCAGCAATCTCTAAACTGCCGGATTAAGTTTGCCGGATTGCGGCGCCGCAAGAATGACAGTTTTCGCGGCGCCGCATAAATTTTGTCGAGAGGGAATGCGGCGTCCAGCCTGCCCGGACGGACGCCCAATTGACACTCCACTGGCGAAGGTTCTAGATGCGCGCAGGTCGAGGTCACGGGGGACGCTCGGTGTTTAGACGTATCTATCAGAAAACTTTATCGGGCTTCGCCCGCCCTTCCGCGTTGGGGCTGGCGCGATGAAATGGCTTATTGGTCTTTCCGCGGTACAGCTCGTGCTGCTCGTCATTATTGGCCTTCGCATGATCGCTATTGATATGCGCACGGATGAAATCGCCGACACAGCAGAAGCCGCCAAACTCGCCGCTCAATCGCTCGCAAACCAGCCCAACGCCCGCGCGCCGCAGCCAATCGCGCAACTCTCACCGGCAACTCCCGCGACGGCGGACGGAACCGAATCCGGCGCCGCGAGCGACGATGCGGCGCTGCGCCAGATCATTCGCGAAGAACTCGCCGCATGGGGCGCCTCCGGGCGCGCCGCCAATACGAGCGGCGGACAACAGTCTGTCACCAACGCTGCGCGCGAAGCCGCAAAACCGTACGATCCGGCGCAGGCCGTCATCGCCCAGTCGGCGTTCGATCAGGACTTCGACCGCTACAAGGCGCGGGGCCGGATCGACAATACAGAGATGATGGAGCTGCACGCGAAAATCGCGGAGCTCCCGCCGGAAGCGCAACGGGCGGCGCTGATTAAACTGACCCGCGCCATCAACAATGGCGAGATCGATGGCCAACTCTAGGAAGACAACAATAACAACACGTTTTGTAACCCGAAGGGAGAGAAGACTATGAGACTAAAAACCAAAATCCTGATCGCGGCGGCCGCCGCCTTTGCATCCACCGCCGCCATGGCTGGATTCAAACAACCGCAAGTCGTCGATGTCGATCTCGTCAGCCGCGTCGCGCTTGGCGACATGGTGTCGGCGCAAGCTGCAAAAGACGATGTATCCTTCATTGGGTGCGGCATTCGCAAAATATCGACCGGCGGCGGGGTGGTCTCGACCGGATTCTGTCAGGCGGGCGATGCTGACGGCGAGACCTTCACCTGCTTCACGCAGGATCCTGACCTGCTCGACGCCACCTCATCCACCGGTGATTTCAGCTTTATTACTTTCGCCTGGAATGAAGATGGCGAGTGCACGCGGATCGGTTTCTCGACCCAGTCCTTCTATCTGACCAAAAACATGGTCAAGTAAGGCGAATAAACTGGCTGGAATCGGGCCGCAAGACGCCGTCTTGCGGCCTGTTTTCGTAAGACCATCCGGTTTAGGACAGTCAGGGGACGGAAAATCCGCATAGTCGCCATTCGGAATGACTCATGCTATATCGCTCCACCGGGCAAGGGGCGGAAATGAATAAGCTTTTCAATGAGCTAGGGCGGAGAAACGTCTTCCGGGTCGCCGGGGTCTATGGTGTCGTCGGCTGGCTGCTGGCGCAGGTGGCGGCCACCCTCGAAAACGCCATTGGTCTCCCGTCATGGTTTGACGGTTTCGTCGTCGCGACACTGCTGATCGGCTTTCCCGTCGCGATGATCCTCGCCTGGGCGTTCGAGATGACCCCGGAGGGGATGAAGCCGACCGCCTCCGTTCCTGAAGGGGCTAGCATCACCGCCAAAACCGGCAAGACGCTCGACTATGTCATCATAGGCGGGCTGGCGCTGGTTGCAGTGATGATCGTCGCCGACCGCTTGATGCCGGAACAGCCGGGCGCAGCGCGCACCGCCAACACGGACGACAACGCCTCGGTCGCGGTGCTGCCGTTTATCGATTTGTCGCCCGATGGCGATCAGGAGTTTTTCTCTGACGGGATTTCCGAAGAGATCTTGAATGTGCTGGTGCGCATTCCGGAATTAAAAGTCGCGGGCCGCACGTCGAGTTTTTCATTCAAGGGCCGCAATGAAGATTTGCGCGAGATCGGGTCAGCGCTTGGCGTCAATCATGTGCTGGAAGGGAGCGTTCGCCGCTCCGGCGCGCAGCTTCGCATTACTGCGCAGCTCATCCGTTCATCCGACGGGTTTCATCTCTGGTCGGAAACCTATGACCGCGAGATGACCGACATCTTCAACATACAGGACGACATCGCCAAAGCCGTTGCAAAGGAACTCGCCTTGTCGCTGGGACTAAAGCCCGGCCAAACGCTGGTCACGGATCGAACGGACGATGTCGTCGCCTATGAGAAATATCTGAAAGCCAAACAGCTGATCCTCGCGCGCGGGCTCGACAATCTCAACGCCGCGCTGCTGCTTTTGAACGAAGCAACCGCGCGCGATCCGAACTTCGCGCCTGCCTGGGCGAGTATCGCCGCCGCCTATGCAGTATACGAAGCGTATCAGCCGGAATCGCCGCCCGCAGGCGATTATCATCAATGGCGCGCCATTGGCCGCGCCGCCGCGACGCGCGCCATCGCCCTCGATCCCGCCAACGCTGAAGCCTACAGTCAGCTCGGCGCATTTCTTTTTTACGATCACGACTTCGTCGCGGCGTTCAAGGCGATGGATCGCTCCGTGGAGCTCGCGCCGGAAAATTCCAGCGTGCTCGATAACGCCGCGCAGGCGCTCTATTTCCTCGGCTACTTTCACGAGGCGGAGGCGCTTTCCAAACGCGCCATCGCCATTGATCCGCTGGTGCCGATTTTTCAGAATACGCTTGGCAATGTTTACGCCTTTGGCGGCGCCTATTTCCCGGACATTGACGCCGGAGCGGCGGAGCTCGCGCAATATCGCAAAGTCGTTGAGCTAAATTCGAGCCTGCCATTCGCCTACTGGAATTTGTTCTGGGCCTATTTCCAACAATCGGATTTTGATGCGGCGGCGGCGGCTGTGAAAGATGGCGTAGCGGCGGGCGTCATTCCGCAAGACATACAAGTGCTGGTTGAGGCGACCCTGTTAAGCGCCGCGCGACAAGGCGAAGCGGCGCTACGGGCGGCGAACATTCCTGATAATCGCACCATGCAGGAGATCGCCGATTATCTCGGCGACACCGACCTCTTGGTCGAACGGCAACGTCCCGTCTGGGAAAGCGATTACCTGTATGAGCCGTATTACACCATTTTTCGCGACACGAAAATCTATCAGCATCCGCGCTGGCGCGATCAAATGAAGAAAGACGGCGTCGTCGATCTATGGCGCTCGCGTGGATTCCCGACCTGGTGTCGCGCCACCGGCGCAGACGATTTTGAATGCGATGCCGGGAGCAGCAAATGATCCTGCGCCGCGTCATCGCGCATTTTAAGAAACAGGAATGGACCGCGATCGCGCTCGACTTCCTGATCGTCGTGGTCGGCGTGTTTGTCGGCTTGCAGGTCAACAACTGGAATGCGGCGCAGGCGGACCAGCGCCGCGGCGGCGTCTATGTGCAGCGATTGATTGACGACCTTCAGGTCGATCTTGATTATCGCCGCGCTCTCCTCAGCTATTACGCCGCCGTTAAAGCGAGCGCGGACATTACTGTTGAACTGATGACCAGCCCGGCGCCGGACCCAAAAGCGCTGATCGTCAACGCGTTTCGTTCGACGGAATTCGCCTACAACCCGCAGACGCGCGCCACATGGGATGAAATCGTATCGTCCGGCGATCTGTCGCTCATCCCGCGGGAAGCGCTAGACGCCGGCTTGTCGCTTTATTTCGGGGTCGATGTCGCCCAGCAGACCATGGATTGGGTTCAGCGATCACCGTACCGCTATCGCGTGCGCCGCACGATCCCGCACGCAATCCAGGTGTCGATCCGGGCGAATTGTAGTGATGTGCGCAATGACGAGGGCAGCGTGATCGGCTTCGCCAATGGCTGCACTTTTGATGTTCCTGAGGAAGAGCTGGCGGCGGCGGCGCAATTGCTGGCGAGCGATCCGGAACTGCTGATGGATTTGAATTATCACTTTTCGACGTTGAATTCCGGGCTTGCCAATTTGCGAGGCGACACCGTGCAGCTTGAAAACGCCATTCGCGTGCTGGGCGGCGATCCGGGAGCAGCGCCCGATGTTAGGGAAGAGGCGCCATGATCCTTCGCCGCGTCATCGCCCATTTTAAGAAGCAGGAATGGACCGCCATCGCGCTCGATTTTTTGATCGTCGTTGTTGGTGTGTTTATTGGTATTCAGGTTTCAAACTGGAACCAGTTTGCCGGCGACCGGCGCGCCGAGACGGAATATCTAAGGCAACTGCAGGGCGATCTTCACAACATTCAGGCGGAAGTCGACGCGCAGATCGAATTCGAACGGTTTCACGCCAATCTGGCGAACGAGGTTTTCGATCTGATCCGCAATGACGCCTCCGATACCCGCGCACAGAAAATCAATATGGGATTGAACGAGCTAATCGTGCGCCGCACCTTGCGGACACAAAGCCCGACTTTTCTCGACCTTCAGGGCTCCGGCAAATTCGAGCTCATTTCCGATCCGGCGCTGCGCGCGGCGATCATTTCCTATTTCTACGGCACAAGCCGGCTTGAGGCGGCGCTCGACAAGAACAACGCGTTTTTCATCGATCAGTCGTTTGCCGCTTTTGTCATGGGCAAGGGCATCCCGCCGCGCAAATGGGACAACACCTTGATGAAAACGCCTTTGCCGCCCTCCACCGTCATCTCGTCCGAGTTTGTGGCTGAGACGACAAAGGGTCCGCTCTATAATTCCGGCGCCGCCGTGCTCGCCGCCCCGCCGGACGCCGAAATCTGGGAAGAGTTCGCCCCCCGGCTCGCCTGGCGCGGCCAAATCGCCGCCAACAATGAAGCCCTCGCCCAGAAATTGAGCGCAGCGACAGAAGAGCTGCAAGCGAAGCTTGCGCGCCGTCTTGAAAGGCGCGCGCCATGATCCTGCGCCGCGTCATCGCGCATTTCCGCAAGCAGGAATGGACCGCCATCGCGCTCGATTTTTTGATCGTTGTCGTCGGCGTGTTTGTTGGTTTGCAAGTGAGTAACTGGAACGCCGCGCGCCAGAACAATGATCTCGCCGCCAGTTATATCGAACGCCTGCATGGCGACATCGAGCTTGAACGCGCGCTGTGGGGCAAGACCATCGAATATTTCGGCACGGCGCGTGAATATGGCCGCGCCGCCATGGCAGGATTTTCAAAACCCACCGAAGAACTCGACGAACAATGGCTGATCGCGCTTTATCAAGCGAGCCAG
Source organism: Hyphococcus sp. (assembly GCA_021604585.1). GTDB lineage: Bacteria > Pseudomonadota > Alphaproteobacteria > Caulobacterales > Parvularculaceae > Hyphococcus. The sequence goes on along the minus strand of BQJG01000049.1, from coordinate 5,017 downwards.
GTCTGGTTCGCTGCGCCCAACCGCTCGACTTTTGATGAATTGCAGTCGACTGGCAGGATTGTGAATATCCGCGACGAAAATCTGCGCACCGTCGTCTCCAACCATTATCAGCGCGTCACGCAGACCGGCTTCACGCTCGTCCAGTCCAGTCAGTATCGCCGCGTTGCACGTCTTTATATCCACGAAGACATTCAATCAGCAGTGCGCGGTCAATGCGGCGACAAATGGGTGACCGACGAGCGGAACTTCTTCTTTGTCGCTCTGCCGGAACACTGCGACATCGATCTTCGCGACGACCTGGTGCGTGCGGAAATCGCCAATCTGCATAACAACGCCGAGGTGCGCCAGGAATTGCGGTTCCACCTCAGCGTGCTCGACGCGCAGATCGGCGTTATGACCAATGCAAGTGAAACCGCTACAGCGACGTTAATGAAACTGGAAACTACCCAATGATCCTCCGCCGCGTCATCGCGCATTTCCGCAAGCAGGAATGGACCGCCATCGGGCTCGATTTTCTGATCGTCGTGGTCGGCGTCTTCATCGGCATTCAGGTCGCCAACTGGAATGAGGCCCGAGCCGAAAATTTGCGTGAGACTTTATTGTTGAACGAATTGCGTGCGGAGATCGCCGAATCGATCAAGCAGGTGGAAATCAAGATCGAGGCTTTCGAGCAGGTCGAGCGCTCGGGAAAACGAGCGCTCGCGTTTTTAGATTCCGGCCAATCATGCAGCGATGAATGCTGGGACCGGCTGGTTGATTTTTTCCATGCATCCCAGTGGCAAAGTCTGATTGTCGATCTTTCCACTTACGAAGAGTTGCGCCGAAACGGTTGGCCGCGAAATCGCAAGATTGTCGAAGCCGTCGAAGCCTATGAACGACAGGCGCTTCAGATCGCTATTCCACTCAGAGACCCGCCAGCCTATCGCGCGCTGGTTCGCGGTCTCATTCCGCTCGCAGCGCACAGTCCATACTGGACGAATTGTTTTATTCTTTCCGATGGAGAGGAAGCTTATGTCGAAGATTGTCCCGAGGGGGTTGCGCCGGAGATTTCAGCGGCCGGAATCGAAACCATTGCAAATCATCCCGATATTCACAGGACGCTGACAGAATGGGCCGGGTTTGTGGGCGGATTTTCCACAACGCTGACCGACCAGAACGCCGCGGCCAGACGAACCATCGCGCTAATCGACGCTGAGCTGGAGAGCCGCCAATGATCCTGCGCCGCGTCATCGCCCATTTCAAGAAACAGGAATGGACCGCCATCGGCCTCGACTTCGTCATTGTCGTCGTCGGCGTATTTATCGGTATTCAGGTCGCTAACTGGAATGACATGCAGGCATCCAAGGCGCGCGAGACCGAGCTGTTGGTCGAACTACGGCGCGAACTGGAAGCCTCTATCCGCGTCACCAATCAAAAGCGCGACGCCTTCACGCAAGTCGTGGCGGCAGGCAGAAGATCGCTTAAGTTTATCGAGAGCGACGACGACTGCGGCAATGAATGCTGGCCAGTGCTGGTTGATTTTTTTCATGCGTCCCAATGGCAGACGATGGACGTCAATCGATCGACCTATGACGAGATGCGCCGGCAAGGACTGCCGCGCTCGCGTGCGATTGTCGACGCTGTCGAGAATTATCTCGCACATAATCTCAATCTTGCCAGCACACACCGTTTGCCCGTTTATCGCTCCCTCGTTCGCCAGATGATCTCCGTCGATGCGCAAGCCTATTACTGGGAGAATTGCTTTGGTCTCGATGATGGCGTGGAAACCTATGTGCTCGACTGCCCTAAGGGCGTCACCGATAACGTCGCGGCGCGGGTCGTCGGCAAGATTGTAGATCATCCCGGCATTGAGCCTAATCTTACCGAGTGGGTTGGCATCATGGTGTCGAATCCCGGCGATCTCGGCAAACAGAACGAGACGGCGAAAATTGCCATCGCTGCGATCGACGCGGAACTGGAGCGCCGCAAATGATCCTCCGCCGCGTCATCGCTCACTTTCGCAAACAGGAATGGACCGCCATCGCGCTCGATTTCCTGATCGTCGTCATCGGCGTGTTTGTCGGCCTGCAGGTCAGCAACTGGAATGCCGCCAACGCAGAAAGAGCGACGGAACGTCAGCTATTGTCGCAAGTTCAAAGCGATGTCGAAGCAGCCGTGACGTTGAAGACCGAATGGCTGGTCGAAATGGAGGCTCACCGAAAATCACTGATTGATGCGGTCGATGTCATCCAGAACAAACCTGAGCAGCAGACGATCAGCGATGCGGCGTGTCGTTCGATGTGGTCGTCCCACCTCCTGTTCTATCCGGTCGCACCACTCGGCTCTTTGGATGAAATCCTCTCTAGAGGCAGTTTGCACACGTCTCAGGGGCAAGCCCTGCGACCGGCGTTATTGACGTATCGAGATCACCATGAAGTCATCAGGCAGCTCAATACCACCCTTACGGGATTGGCCAATCTGGGCGACACATATGGCAATGCCTTCCCGCGCCGCGTGATCGATGTGCGCGTGATTGAAAGCACCGTAAATGATCCGGCCAACGAACAGGTCGCCCGGATCACAGACTCAACGTTTCATACCACCTGTTTGCTGGACATCATACGCGCAGATCAGATGATCCAAAACAAACTCCTCAGCAATCTGGCGCGCACAGACGGTGTCTTGCAGCGCGTTAGGATTGAACTTTCAGCTCTAGAAAAAATCAGGTCGGACTTAATGCAGGCCCAGTCATGATCCTCCGCCGCGTCATCGCCCATTTCCGCAAACAGGAATGGACTGCCATCGCCCTCGATTTTTTGATCGTCGTCATGGGCGTGTTTGTCGGTTTGCAGGTCAATAATTGGAATGAAGCGCGGGCAGCGGAGCACCGCAAAGACGAAATTATCGCCGCACTTATCACCGATCTCGAAGACGCAATATCCGTTCAGGAAAACATGATAGTTGACAGCATCGACGAGGGATTAGCGTCGTGGTCGATCACCCGCGCCCGCGGTGAATTTCCGCCGCCTTATTACTTTCGCATAACCGGTTCCGACACGGCTCCAGAAATTTGGGACATGCTGCAGAAAATGGAAATATCCGGCCTCTTCGATCCTGTGATGTTGTTCGATCTGACTTTTTATTATTCGGAGCAACGCGGCGTCGGACAGCGATATATTCGTTATGTCACTTTTGTCGAAAACCAGATTTTGCCCTACGAAAACGGCGATCCCCAGTATTTTTACGAAGCTGATGGCGCAGCCTTGAAGCCGGAATATCAGGCCAGCATGGATCGACTGCGCGAATATAGTGACGAGGTCGGCCGCCTTTCGCGCTGGGCCAGTTGTCTCGTTGACAGGTTGCGGGACGGGGGGCGTTTTGAACAAAGTTGCTTGCGCGCCGATGCGTCGATCGCGACGGGTCAGGACATCAGCACGACAGGAGGCGTCCAATGATCCTCCGCCGCGTCATTGAGCATGTGAAGCATCAGAACTGGACGGCGATCGCGCTCGACTTCGTGATCGTCGTCATGGGCGTTTTTATGGGCATTCAGCTCGGCAACTGGAATGCGGCGCGGATCGCCGAGGCGCAAGCCGACGATTTGTTGCAGCGGATGATCGCGGAAGCGGAAGACGCCCGCGCCGATATGGCCGAATATCGGACCGATCATGACGTTATTCTGGACGGCGCCTTGAAGCTGGCGGCGCGCCTTAAAGAAACGGACGCATGCCTTCGCATGGATGATGAGATGAAGGAGCTGATCATTCGCGTCGGCGACTTCCCGCCGCCGCGGTTCTCGCTGGCGACGGCGCGTGAGGCAATCGAATCCGGGAGTCTGTCCGCGTTCGGCGCAGGGGAAATGCGCGACGGCGTTCGAAAAATTTCCGACGAGATGAATTTCATGGACCGTCAATGGCAACGCTATATCCGGATCAAGCAGGACATCGAACAAATTATGTATCCGGCCGCCGGGCTCTCTCTCACTGGCGATCAGGCGCTCAAAGTCCTTCCCGGCAACGAATTCTCCGGCATCGAACAGTTCCGCCTTCAAACCCCCGAGGGCGTTTGCGGACAACCGGTCATGGTGGCGTACGCTACCAATGCAGCGCTCACACAGCACATTTATACGCGTTATCTCACCCAGGTCTCCGGCAAGCTCGACGCGTATGCCGCGCTTCTGTCAGCCTATGCTGACGGACAAGCCGATCGATTGTCACGCAACAATGAGGATGCCCCATGATCCTCCGCCGCGTTATTGAGCATGTGAAGCATCAGAACTGGACGGCGGTCGCGCTCGACTTCGTCATTGTCGTTGTCGGCGTGTTTATCGGCATCCAGCTCGGCAATTTGAACGAGGCCCGTGTCGAACGGGTGCAACTCGACCAGCAGTTAATCAGCCTGCGCATCGAGCTGCAAGAAAACCAGGCGCATTTCGCCACCTATCGAACCGAGCTGGTTCAGCAAATGGAGGATATCGCGGCGTTGCGATCAGCGTTCAAAACGCCCGCGCCGTCCATCCCCATCAAAGAGGTCAATGCAAGATTGTTGAATATTGCGCGTTACAAAGTTTTCTCGCCGGAAAGCGCCGCTCTCGAAGAGTTAGCGGCGACTGGCGGATTACGGCGCCTTGCGGGCGACGAGATCAGGAAGGAGATCAGCCTCTGGCAGCGCGAACTCGACAATGTCAACCGCATTTATGCGGACGGCCTGAATCAGAGGGACAACGTTTTCAATCCGTTCATCTTGAAAAGCATCGCCTATGGGCCGCTGCTTGAAGAATCCTACATCGTTGGCGACAGAGTCGGCGCATCAAAGTTTCGGAACGACGTCGCCGCGCTTGCGGAAGATCGTGAGTTCGACAATCAGCTTGCCTATCGCTATGGCAATACAGGTGCGACGCTTAACACGTTGGACGCACTCGATCTGGAAACGGCGCGCTTGATTGAAATGCTGCGCCAGCGGGAGGCCAGACAATGATCCTCCGCCGCGTCATCGCGCATTTCAAGAAACAGGAATGGACCGCCATCGCGCTCGATTT
>BQJG01000048.1 GCA_021604585.1 Hyphococcus sp. | reverse complement strand
AGGGTCCTCTCCTGGCACCATTTTATCCGCTTAGGCGTCAGCCCTATCCTTTGGCTGGGCTGGCATGTATGGCGGCAAAGAAACCGCGCGGCCAGACTCGACCTTGGTGCAGGTGCTCATTTACCCGCTAGCGGGTAAAGCGGAAGAGATATGCAAGCCTGATTGTAGTCGCACCGCCTCAAGCTCAAAGCGATCATGATTTGGCTTTTTGACGAGAGCGCGCCGTGACCCTAGTTCAAGCCGCGCAAGAAAAAGCTCTGCGTTACCGCTTGCGATGTCATGTTCGTCGCGCGTGTCAGTCCGGTCACAAAGCTGTAATTCTGGACTTCAACGTTCAGCCGAACACTTTGGGTCAGATGAACATTATTGAGCGCATTGTTCACGATGGTTGTGACACCGTCAGGACCGGACTGTCGAATGACTTCCGGTTCCGTCATCTCCGTCAAGACCGCCGATAAGCTCGCATCATCAGACGGCGCCTTGGCCTTGTCTGTCGATGAGTTGGTGGCCGTGGTTTGGCTAGGCGGCGCCGAAACTGGCGGATTGTCCTGCGACGAATTTCCGCTTTGTCCTGCCCCGTTTTCTACCACCTGAACATCAATGGGTAAGCCGCCGGGGTTATACGTTTCCCCTGTGGAAGGAGAAAAATAAACACCGTCAACAATCTCTACCGCATCTTCAGGAGGAGGCGGTTGCGATCCCGGTAAGGATAGGTTGTCGTTTAAAAGCTCGGTGACCGCCAGCGAGTTTGTGGCGCCGCTTGTCACCTGCGGCGCCTCGGGCGACGATGAAGTGGGCGGCGCTGATGGGATGATTGCACCATTGTTGTTGACCTGCGAAACAGGTGTCGCCGCAGCAGCAGGCGCTGGCGAGGCTGGAACGTCGGCAGGCGCCGGCGCGGCGGCGGCCGATGAAGCCGCTTGAGCTGCCGCATCGCTCAATGCCGCTCCACCCGCAGGTACAGTTGGAGTGTTGCTTGCCGCCACGGCAGAGGGTGCGGCGGCGTTTTGTGTCGCTTGACTATTTGCCGATGGCTGAGCCTGATTTGAGTTGCCGGCGCCGGCATTGCTGTTATGAGAATTGCCAGGTCCGGCGCCGTTGAAAACACCATTTGGAAGCGGGCCGCCAGAACCGCCGAAAACGCCATTAGGAAGAACCGGCGAGATTTGCAGCGGCGCGATATCAACACTGATATTAAAATTCATTCCGCCGAAGCTGAACCCGCCCCTAGCGGCGCCAAGCTCCGCAGCCGACATCGGCGTCTCTTCAAGGTCGAGAAGCCCGGCGCCGAATAGATCATCGTTTATATCGCCCGCAGAAGCGGCACTGAAAGAGGCCAGACTTACCGCACCAAGAAGGCTGATGGATTTCACGAAGAACATTATTGAACCTCAACCGCTGTGTTGATCGTGAACCCGGAATAAGTAGGACGCGTCTGATTTATGTAGAGCGATTGAAGCGGCTCGTCATCGCGCGCTCTGTCATGTGGCGCGGAAGGCGCAAGACGCCAGTCAGCGATTTTATTAAAATTCGCTTTGCCGCGCGTGACGTCGGAACGAATAAACAAAATCGTTCCGTCCCATCGCTGCTCAAATACATTACGCGGCAGCGAAATTACTCCTGCGGACGGGTCGCCGATCAGTACAACCTCGTCCGTGATGCCTTTAATAACAACAAAATGCTTATACCCGCGCACATCGACGAGGGCGATGCCAGGAACGCCGATCTCCTCAATGCGCTCCAGCGTCAGCACAAAGCCGTCAGCCTTCAAGCCGACGCTTTCAAGATAGCGTTTCATCTCAAGCAGCGAGAAGCCGAGCTCGCGAATGCGCTCATGGTCGCCAACATCCCACATGGAACGAAATGCATCCGTCTCTGATGTTTCGCGCCCATAATGATGGGTTAGCAACGTCGCCAGCGCCGCAGAACCGCAGCTAAAATCATATTGCTGCTTGACGACTGTGCCGAACTTGCGTTCGGCCATGCTGACAACATTGATGCGCGGCGAAGCGCCGCCAACGAAGAGTTGTATGTCGCCAGCTTTAGCGACGCCGATGGAAAAGACAGACGCTAAAATCGCGATCATGGCTGTGACGCGGCTTCGCGCCCACATGCCGGATTTGCGATCATCGAATTTCATGTCTTCCCCCAAAAGCCCCGCCATTACTGGCCGGGAGCCGCGCCTTGCAAATAGATGTTCATATTGACAATGCTCTGCATGACAACGCCGGTGCCAGAGTTGTTAAACACCGTCGTAATGCCGCTATTGTCAGAGACGATGTTGTTAGAGACATCGCCACTGGTAGAGTTGGTCGTTGTAACGCCGCTAACGCTGCCGTTGTTTTCGGCGATATTCACGCCGAGATTGGCGATGTCGATCGCCATTCCGGCGCCGCCGGAAGCGGAAGACATTTCAGCGTCATCAAGAGCAGAGACGCCGGCGAGCGACGCCATCTCGTCAAAAATATCCAGAGATTCCTGTGGGACGGTTTGCGCGTAAGCAGCGATGTCCAACTCGCGCTGCGCGTCGTCTATGTTGGGGTTGGTCGCCGCCAATACCGGCGTAATGATGAAACCCCAGGCACTCATACCCATCTTCGTATTCCCCCTAACACAACCTTAGCTAGATAATCTTGACCGGTGTGCCCGGCAAAAGAATCGTCTGAAGTTGATATTAGCAATATAGCATCGATTCTGTTTGACGTTAGTTATCTTTTATTAAGGCGCCGCGAGGAAACCCTCGCGGCGCCCCAACAGGGCCTGCTTAGTTAGGCAGGTTAACCGTACCTACGTTGATGCTCTGAGAGTTAGAGAAGCTTCCAACGCCAGTGTTTGAGTTGTTGATGGTCAGACCACGGTTGTCTGACATCGACTGGTTGTTGATGTTGCCTGTCGCAAGCGAGCCATCGAACGCAGGGTTGCCGATGTTCACGCTAGAGACAGATGCGGACAGTTCAGATGAATTCAACTGAACATCGCCGATCGTCAACTCGAGCGAGAAGTTGTTCGAGTCGTTGACCGAATTGTCCGAGTTGTCGACGTTGACCGTACCGCTGTCGTTAGCGACTGCGGAGCCATTGTCGGCCATGTTGTTGTCGGAGTTGTCGATATCGACGTCAACATCAACTGCGACATCCGTATTAGTGGAGTTGTCGGAGTTGTCCGAATTGTCGGAGTTGTCGACCGAAACAGAGCCGCTGTCGTTAGCGACGGCGGAGCCGTTGTCGGCGTTGTTGTTGTCCGAGTTATCGGTGTTGCCCGAGTTCGAGATGTCGAGATCAAGGCCGTCATTGTCGGAACCGTCGCCGTCAATGTCGAGACCGTCGTCATCCGTCGTGGTGTTGCCGCTGTCTGCAACATCAACGTTTGCGTTGGTGTTGGTTTGGGTCGAGCCGCCAGAAGCAGAGTTCGATCCATCAGAGGCTTCGTTCGTCTCGTTGCCGTTGTCGGAAACGTTCAGATCGAGGTTGCCCGAGTCGTTGGTCGAGTTGTCGGAGTTATCCGAATTGTCCGAATTGTCGGAGTTATCGGAATTGTCAACGGTCGAACCATTGTTGGCGGAACCATTGTCAGCCGACGAGTTGTCGTTGCCCGAATCCTGAATATCGACATCAAGGAGGTCATTGTCAGAGCCGTCGCCGGTGAAGGCTTCGACATCAGTCGAGTTGTCGGAGTTGTCGGTGGTTGAGCCGTTGTTAGCCGAACCATTGTCAGCCGACGAGTTATCCGAATTGTCGGAGTTGTCAGTTGTAGTGATGGCTGTCGAGCCGTCATTCGCAGCGGACGACTGGTTGTCAGCGCCGACATTATCGGAGTTGTCCGAGTTGTCCGAAGCGTCAACGGCCAGGTCAAAGTTGCCCGAATCGTTGGTCGAATTGTCGGAGTTGTCGGAATTGTCCGAATTGTCCGAATTGTCCGAATTGTCGTTGCCCGAATTATCGATATCGAGAACATCGCTATCATCGCCAGTGAAGGCTTCGGTAGAGTTGTCCGAATTGTTCGAGTTGTCGGAGTTATTCGTGTTGTCGGTGTTGCCGGAATTGTCAACGTCGAGGACATCATTGTCCGAACCGTCGCCCGAAAACGCGTCAAGATCCGTATTGCCGGAGTCGTTAGTCGAGTTGTCGGAGTTGTTCGAATTGTCCGTGTTGCCGGAGTTATCGATATCGAGAACATCGCTGTCGTCGCCAGTGAAGGCGTCAACATCAGTGTCAGTGGAGTTATCGGAGTTGTTCGAATTATCGGAGTTATTCGAGTTGTCCGTGTTACCCGAGTTGTCAACATCGAGAACATCGCTGTCATCGCCGGTGAAGGCGTCTACGTCAGCTGAGTTGTCGGAATTGTTCGAGTTATCCGAATTGTTCGAATTGTCCGAGCTGTTGTTGCCATTGTCTTGAATGTCAACATCGTTGATGTCGCTATCGGAGCCTGTGAAGGCGTCGACGTCGGCATTGCCCGAATCATTGGTCGAATTGTCGGAATTGTTCGAATTATCCGTGTTGCCCGAATCATCGATGTCCAGCACGTCGCTGTCATCACCGGTAAACGCGTCAACGTCAGTGTCGGTCGAGTTATCATCTTCCGAATTGTTCGAGTCATTCGTCGAATTGTCCGAATTGTTCGAGCTGTCGTTATCGCTGTTGTTGCCGTTGAGGTTGTTGCTGAGAATATCAGCATCAACAACATCGTCATCTGTCGACTGGTCGCCATTGCCCGATTCCTGAGCGCCGGGACCGGCCTCGGTCGGCTGCGCCCATGCAGCGCCGGCAGAAGCCAGCAATGCGGAGGCCGCGATTGAAGTCAAAAGTTTAAGTTTCACTTTGTCGTCTCCCACTTTGGTTTCACTACTAAGCGACCCTCGCGCCCTTCCCTGAAACCTTCGGGAGGCACACGTCGATCACCATGGGGAGCCAATTGTCCCCCCCAACGCCCACATCTATTGCAATCACTGTGCCAATTCGGAGCAGCGCCACGCTAAATAAGGTTAACAATCTGTAAAATCATAGGATTAAGCGATTTTAATCTTCGCGCTTGGCTGCCCCGAAACTATTGCTGCGCCGCAATAATGTGTTCAATTTCAATCGTGAATGAACACTGCACTGTGCACATTTCTGAAGATCGTCGGGATTGACCGAACCAGCGTGACTTTGGCGGTGCGAACTAGCGTGATCCGCCTCGCTCCCAAAAGTTCATCTGCATGATGGCCCCAGATTTGCTCGACAACCAATTCAAGATGACAGCACAATGAGCTGACGCCAATGGCGCGGCGTCAGCACTGTCGCGTAATTGCCGGGGGAAACGGTGGATCGTCAGAAAGGCAATATCGTTGGAAGGCTGTTGCCGGCGCTCGCGCTCGGCGGTGCCGTAGTGGCGCTTTTTGCGTTCGAAGCGACACGGTATTCGGAGATCCGCCGGCTGCAAGACCGCACGGCAGTGCTTCAAGATGACATTGACGACGCCAGATCTAAAGCTGAAGCAGCGCTTGCAGCTATCATCGCCCCTGAGACCATCGCCGCCGCCACTCGCTCTGTTTATTTGATTGTTGTTAATGGCAAAGCGCGTGGCACTGCCTTTGTCATTGATCGAGAACATGGTTTGCTAGCCACTGCTGGGCATACAGCTGACTCACTCCCGCTCGATGACGCTGACGCCGAAGTTTATGTGCTGAACAGAAATTCAGGCGCGACATTCAAGGTGACATCGAAACAAATTCACGCAGGGTTTGGCGCATTCCGAACACTCGTCGAAGACTATCAGCCGATCCGCAAAAACTCTTCGGTTTATGCGCCTCAGGCGGCGCCTCTGCGGGATCTGGCCTTTGACGCTGCGCTGATCCGCGTTGCCGCGATCAATCCTGCAACGGGCGAAAATCAACTTGGCCCCGATCTTCCCATTGCAAGTGAGGATCAGCTCCTCGCACTTGATTCAGGCGCAGCAATTGCGGTGATCGGGTACCCTTACGATACGCTTGATGACGGCTTCGCCCCTGACGCTGCAACACCGCGGGCAGAGCGAGGCGTCATTGCTGCAATGACGCCGCCGCTTGATACGGCCTCGGAAATCAAAAATCCGGTCATTGCCAATCTGATTATTCACCGGCTTGCCACTGCCGGCGGCAATAGCGGAAGTCCGATCCTCAACGCGAAAGGCGAAGTTATCGGCATCCACACTCACGGTATAGAATCGGCAAGTTCGAACGCTGACGGCGCCGCACAACGTGCGGAGGTTCTGTTCGATCTGCTGTCTCCGGAACGTGAACAGAAAAGACTGAACGAAGTCTTCCTTCCGGCATGGAACCACCTGATCGCCCATTGGGCTCGCGCTGAAGACGCGCTCTCCTGGTCGTTTTACATGGAATATGCGCGGCCTGGTGAAACGCCCGCGCCTCGCGTGCAGGATTTTGACTCAATTGCAGCAACGCCTTTCCAGCGCAGCACAGAAACTCTTGAGTTTGAAGCCGCAGCAGAAACACGCCGTCTGGAAGCCCCCGACCTAAAGACAGTGCAGCCCGAAAGCAGCGAAGGGGTCGATGTAAAGCCTGCCGCGTTTGTGATCAAAGAACCTGGCCAATATGCGGAATTCTGGCGAACGGTTGATCGTCGTAGCGAACACGTGCTTTTCGCTTTTGATTACTCCCTGCGCTCAAAGATCGGATTCTGCCCCCTCACCGCCTATTGGCGAAAGAAGGGCGACACGAGGCTGCAAGTTGCGCGGAAAAGAGCGTCGTTTGAACTCCATATGCCAGCGCTGAAAGACGGCGGCGTGGAGGATTATCAGATCCTGCTGCGCCGGGATGCGCAATGCGACCCCGTCAGCGCTCAATTTATTTCAGCCGCCGTTTCGTGGCCGTCGCCTTCTTCTGGCGGGGCGCAGTCCGTATCCTATATCGGCGGCGCTGACGCCAATAATCAGGGTCGTGTTCAAAACTGGGTGAAATATTCATCTCAAGCCATTGAAAAGCTTGGGCGCTCATGGGTTCATTTCAAAGCCTGCAAGCTCGCTTCGGGGCCTGAGGATCCGGACTGTGCTGCGCCGGAATTCATCGAGCTCGAACAGACGCCGGCGCCGGAATGAAATAGCTGCTGCAAGCGGTTCCGTCCCACCGATTGCGGCGGCTTCCTTTATTCTCTTTTAAGGCGAAAAATACCGTAAATTTTAGAATTATCTTTGCCCCGGCTCCGAATCCGGTTGATTCCTGCCGCCAGTGTTCTAGCGTATTTTTATCAGTACGTTGTGCTGTCGTGTGGGAGAGTGCCTGGCTCTTGGGAGAGATGTCAGGCAATGGGATTTCAAAACCAGCCTTCTTTGGAGGCTGGAGATATTGCTCCAACTTTTCCAACATTCCAGCAGACGTCCTTATTAGCTTTGGGGGAAGCGAATGGATGATCAAGAGTACGACGGCGCAAGCCGGTCGGCGGGTTACGAGCCACCCTATTCATCAGGCTCGTATGCGCATGAAGCGTTTGTGCCTTCACGCGCTAAAAACGGCGTTGACCGAAAGCATGCACCGCTAAATTCTAACCTTATTCAGCTGCGCCCGGATGCGCCGCTAAAGTCACGCATATCGGCGCCGCTCCCCGAGATTGTCGGGTCGAGCGCACAAACCGAGCTGCTTCGTGAGACGATTGAGCTATTCGCAGATGATGAGTCTCCGGTCTTCATCACTGGCGAAACAGGCGTCGGCAAAGAGCTTGTCGCACGCCATCTCCATGCAAAAAGCAGCCGGCGTCAAGGTGCGTTTTCACCACTCAACGCTGGCGCCATGCCCGAAACGCTGGCCGCTGCTGAATTATTCGGACACGCAAAAGGCGCGTTTACCGGCGCAGTTGGCGAGCGGGACGGCGCAATCGCCCTGGCGGATGGCGGCGTCATGTTCCTTGACGAAATCGGCGAGATGCCGCTGTCGATCCAGACACATTTGCTGCGCGTCCTCGAAGACGGAATGGTGACCAAAGTTGGCGGCAAGACCGCCCGCCATGTCGACTTCCGGCTGATATCGGCGACCAATGTCGACCTTCGTGAGAATGTCAGTTCCGGCCAATTCCGGCGCGATCTTTTTTATCGCGTGAATGTGCTGGTTATCGACGTGCCGCCGCTTCGCGCGCGTGGCGATGACGTAGTTGAAATCGCCGAAGCGCTTATCGCAAATCACCCGGATGAACGTTATCGCAAGATCAAACTGACGCCGAAAGCTGCGGATCGCCTGCGCGCGCACTCGTTCCCCGGCAATGTCCGCGAGCTGCGCAATGTGTTGTCCCGCGCGCTCCTCTATGCGCATAAGGACAAAGGTAAAATCATGCCTGATCAGCTGCGCTTCGATTGCGACGGCTCAAGCGTGACCTTCGCAGACAATTTTGACGTGGACGACGCTAAAAATCTTATTAACCGTTACATGCTGATGAAAGCGATGAATGCCGCTGGCGGCAACATCGCTAAAGCGGTCGCCCTCACCGGGCGGTCCCGCGGCACGTTTCAAACATTGAAAAAGAGCCTCAAAGGCGAGGATTTTGCATCCGCCTACCAATCGGTCTGTGCGGAAGTGAAGGCCTTGCTGAAAGAATGTTGAGATCCCAGGGGGAAGTTGCATGAAACTAAATCTGCTCCGCTGTAGCGCTGCGGCTGTATTGGCCGTCGCGTTAACCAACACTGCTTATGCAGAGCAAGATCCGGCTGTTACGGATACGCCTGCCGGCAGCAAGACAGCCATGATGCCAAAGCCAACGGTTGCGGAAGATCTTGTTTACCTCAAGGATATTGTCGCCCTGCAAACCATCAGGCTCGACCAGGCTGAAGAGCTGATCGCCAAGCAGGCGGCGCTTCTCGAAGCGCAGGCGCAACAAATTCAGGCGCTGAATTCAACCGTGGTCGCCATGGGTGCGTCGCCGCAAACATATGCCGCCGCCGCGCCTGGCGATTACAAAATCAAAAGCGGCGACACGCTCACATCGATCGCCAAAGAACACAATACAACCATTCGTGCGATCGCTGACGCCAACGACATGAAAGCGCCCTACGCTTTGCGCGCCGGTGCGACAATCACGGTGCCTGGCGCCGCCCCGGCGGTGCAGATGGCGGCGGCGCAACCCGCACCATCACAAAACTCAGCGCAAACAGCCGCCGCAAAAGCCGCAAATACTCAGGCGACGACTTCCACATCGCCCGCACCAACGCAGACCGCTGCAACCGCAAACAACGCGCAGCGCACGCAAGTTGCCGCAAACACCGCTCAGCCCGAGCGCAAGGATGACGACAAGCGCGAAGGCACGCTTCCAACAGAAGTTGGCGTGCGTCCCGAGGACGAGAACGAACGGCCTTATCTCGCCATCTTCTCTGACATAGGCGGCATCCTGACGCCGCGCGGCACGATGTATATCGAGCCTGCCCTCGACTTCACGGTCGCGTCAGACAACCGTTTCTTCTTCCAGGGCATCGAAATCATTGACGCCGTGCTGATCGGCGCGATTGAAGCGACAGACACAGATCGCCGCGCACTAACCGAAAGCCTGACTGCAAAATACGGCATCACCAGCCGCCTCGAAATTGACGCTCGCGTTCCCTATGTGTCGCGCAACGACAGAATTTCCGGCGTCGCGATTGACGACGCCACCTCAACCATCCGCGACCTCGAAGGCAGAGGCTTAGGCGACGTCGAGATGGGCTTGCACTACCAACTCAATGACGGCGTCAAGCTTCCTTATGCGATCGCCAATGTTCGCGTGAAGGCGCCAACCGGCACGGGTCCGTTTGAAGTCGCGCGCAACCCAGACAATGGCATTGAAACAGAACTCGCCGTTGGCTCCGGTTTCTGGACAATTGAACCGAGCATGACATTCATTCTGTCGAGCGATCCGGCCTCGCTCTACGCGAATGTCGGTTATCAGTATAATATGCCGACATCGCCGAATGTGTTTATCACGCAGTCAGACCCATTTACGTCACGGCTGCTTGAGTTTGATCCGGGCGACGCCATCCGCACTAGCATTGGCGTCGGCCTCTCGCTCAATGAACGCCTTTCGATGAATTTTGGCTACGATCAAAGCTTCTTCCTGCGTTCGAAAAACCAATTCGAAATCACGACACGGGCGCCGATCCTGATTGACGACGATATGAATCCGGACACCCCGCTCGTGCAGGATGAAGACGGTGACGGCAATCTCTTGTATGCAGCGCCGGAAACGATGTTCACCGTCACACAATCGCCCGCGACGACAGTTGGTTCCTTTCTGTTCGGCGGTTCTTACGCGGTGAATAGCCGGCTGCGGATCAATCTCAGCGGCGCCATCGGCGCCACCGATGAGGCGCCAGACGCACGCATTTCACTGCGCGCGCAATACCGCCTGTTCGACTAGAACGTCTTCCACCGCGCCGCCGTCCTTCACCGGACGGAGAGAGGCAAACAGAGCGGGTATCCGCTCTGTTTTTTCGAGCGCGCTAAATTTGACCACCTGCAAATTTCACCAGCGCATCAATGCGTTTTTCGATGGGCGGATGTGTCGCGAAGATGCCCGCGAAAGGCTGACTATTATCCACCATCATCTGCTGCACGTCATTGGGCGCATCAATTTGAGAGCGACCTGAAATCTTTTTCAATGCGGAGATCATCGCGTCAGGATTATGCGTCAGTTCCGCCGCGCCAGCGTCTGCCAGATATTCTCGCTTTTGCGACAAGGAAAAACGGATCACCAGCGCCAGCAGATAGGCGATGACGATCATCGCTATCGCGATCAGGATCAGCGCGCCGCCGCCGCGGCTATCGCCATTGCGTGAGCGCGTATGGCCGCCGACACGCACACCGGTGCGAAACATGCTCCGAAACACAAGCTCCCCAAAAAATGAAAACACGCCAGCGAAAATGACTGCGATGATCAAGAGGCGTACATCCTTGTTCATAATATGCGTCATTTCATGGGCGAGAACCGCTTCAAGTTCATCCGGTTCAAGCGTATCAAGCAATCCGCGCGTCACGGTCACCTTGTAACTTTTATCCGTGAGGCCGCTGGCGAACGCATTCAGCGCCGGCGTTTCGATGATATTGAGACTCGGCATGGTGATCCCGCGCGACACGCAAAGATTTTCCAGCAGATTATAAAGTTCCGGCGCCTCCTTGCGCGATAACCCGCGCGCACCCACCGACGCCTCGATCATTGACTGATAGGAAAACCAGGCGATTGCAAACCAGACCGCAGCGCCGAGAAACGCGAACGGCCATATTCGCTTCATATGCACAAACGCAAGCACGAACCCTTCGCCCAAATTATCGATGGGCGCGGTGAGGCCCACATAGCCGATAGAAAGTCCGTACATCAACAAGAGCAACAACACCGGAAAGCCGGCGAGCAGCGCGGCGGATTTCAAATTGTTATTCCAGATATGGGTCTGCAAGCCGAAGGCGCCCAAGGGTCAGCCCTCCCCGAAGGCAAACTTGCCCGCAGCGGCTGCGTGCAGCGACGTCGTGTCAAAAACCGGCAACTCGGAGTGCTCCTGAGAAAGGATCATGCAAAGCTCGGTACAGCCGAGAATAATGCTGTCCGCATCATGTTGGGCCACAATCTCCAGCATTTCATCGCGTGAAGCATCACGAACATCGCCAAGAACAAGCTCATCAAGAATGATGCAGCCAATGGCGTCTTGTTCTCGCGGAGTCGGAATGCGCAACGCGCCGTCATATCGCTTCTGGAGTTCATTGCGATAGTGATCGCCGCCCATCACCACCGGCGTGCCGAGCAGCAGCGGTTTGCGAACGCCTGTCCTCGCCATTTCATCCGCAAGCACGTCGAGCATGTGAATCAGCGGGACATCGACTGCTTCGCGCACGGCGTCAGCCGCAACATGAGTGGTGTTCGAGCATATGATCAGCGCCTCGGCGCCGGCGGCAGCCAAATGCTTCGCGCCCTTCACCACTTCCGCCGTAAACGCATTCCAATCGCGATTGTCATAGTGGCTGATCATCACACCGTAATCGAGAGCATAAAGCATGAGGTTGGCGGAATGCAGCGGACCGAGACGCTCACGCGCCGCCTCATTCAACAAACGATAATAGATTGCGGTTGCTTCCGGGCTGACGCCGCCGATCAAGCCGAGCAGTTTCATGGCGCGCTTGGCCTTGGCTGACTGCGCGTTCGCATTACACGCCTAGAACTTCACTTCCGGCGCAGCCTCAATTTGAGTGCGGCTTGCTTCGGGGACTTCAAAATATTCTTTCGGTCCGAAGCTGCCCAGAGGAGCGACAAAATTGCCGGGAATCTGCTGGATCGCCGTATTATATTCCTGCACTGAGTTGTTGAAGAAGCGGCGCGCAGCAGCGATTTTATTTTCAACGTCGGACAGTTCACGCTGCAGCTCCAGGAAGTTCGTATTGGCTTTCAGATCAGGATAGGCTTCAGCCAGAGCGAACAGTTTGCCGAGCGCGGCGCCGAGAACGCCTTCCGCTGCGCCCTGTGCGGCAGGTCCGCTCGCCGATTGCGCTGCATTTCGCGCCGTAATAACGGCGTCGAGCGTTTCTTTCTCGTGCGACGCATAGCCCTTCACCGTTTCCACAAGGTTCGGGATCAGATCGTGGCGCTGCTTGAGCTGCACATCGACATCGGCGAAGGCCTGTTCCGTGCGCTGGCTGAGCGCAACAATGCGGTTGTAGATGCCGATGATGAAAACAGCGAGAACGACGATAACGCCGAGAAAGATGAGAATGCCGGACATGCGGTCTCCTTTGCGCGGGGCGGTCGCGACAGCGCGCGACTTTGCAGGCCAACTGCAGAAAATTGCAGCAAGTGACTGTTATATAGGGCGCTTCTAAGGCTGCGGCAATGTTCGCCGGGGGCCTATTGTGCGGTAATGCCGCCGTCGATTTTGAATTCCGCCGCCGTGATATAGCGAGACTCGTTCGAGGCGAGATACAAAATGCAATAGCCGACATCTTCCGGCTCCGCGAGGCGCTTCCAAGGGATTTGCTGCACCAGTCGATTTTCGCCATCCTTGCCGCCGCCGCCCAAGGCAATCAGCGGATCGATGATCGGCGTGCGGGTGAACACAGGATGCACTGAATTGCTGCGGATATCATATCCCGAGCGCGCGCAATGCAAAGCGATGGATTTGCTCATCATCCAAACGGCGGCCTTTGCCGTATTGTAAGCGATCATATTGCCGTCAGCGATCATGCCGGCCACGGAGGAGATGTTGATGATCGACGCTGGTTGCGACTTTTTCAGATAGGGCATGGCGAGCTGCGTGCCGGTGAAAATTGAATCAACATCGATGGATTGCGTGCGGCGCCAGCCTTCTTCTGTTTCCGTTTCGATGCTGCCGAATGTGCCGATGCCGGCATTGTTGATCAGCGTGTCGATGCCGCCCATAAATTCTGATCCAGCGGCGAGCCCGGCAACCCATTGATCGCGGCTGGTCACATCATGGGCAATCGAAGATGCAACGCCAGGATGTTTTTTATTGATCTCGGCTGCCGTCGTAGCAGCGCCATCGGCGTTCACATCAGTGAGGAAGACTTTCGCACCCTCATCTGCAAGCATGCGCGCGAAACAAGCGCCAAGCCCTTGTGCGCCGCCAGTGATAAAAACTCTTTTTCCCGCTACGCGTCCCATTCGTTCCTCCAGATTTTTGTGGAACCCTAAAGCAAGGCGCCGCCCTCGCCTATGACGAAGAGCAGAACCCGCCTCGGTCAGTGATCGTCCGCCAGCAAAAGGAAAATCCCGAGACCGCCAAACATGGCCGCAGATAACGTTTTCATCACCCGCTGGACCCCTGGCGACCCGACAAATCTTGCGCGCGCCGCGCCGGCGGCCATTGCGACCGCCATCAGCACTAGCGCGCCCGTAACACTGAAGATGGCGCCGAGCAGCAACATCTGCGCGGCCACATCACCGTTCCCGGCATTTGCAAACCCCGGCAAAAACGCCAGAAAGAAAAGACCGACTTTGGGATTAAAAAGATTGGTCATGACGCCGGCACGGAACGATTTGACCAGTCCGCGCGTACCTTCGGGGATGCGCGCGTCTGTTCTTTCTGTGAACGTTCGCGCAGCAAGATAAAGCAGATAAACGCCGCCCGCCATGCGGATCACGGTCAGCGCGTGTTCGGATGCAGCAAGCATGGCGGCGAGGCCAGCCGCCGTCGCAATAGCCCAAACCAGCGAACCTGCGCCGACCCCTAGCGCTGCGGCGACGCCGCTCCGCGTTCCGCCCCGCGCCGTAGAAGCGATCGTGAACGCCATGTCAGGGCCCGGCGTAATGTTGAGCAACAATGCGCCGGCAATGAAAAAGGCAAAGCCTGCACCGTCAAGCATCAGCCAACGCCCCGCTTCGAGAAATATTTTGAGACCCGCTTATACGCCGTCGCGGATCTGGCGCACGGCTTCGCTCATCAGCTCGTCCATTGTGCGGCGGATCTGATGATCCGACTGATCGACTTTGGCCGTATCAAAATCCTTGCGAATCTTGCAGAAGACGTCTTCATCGCCCGCTTCTTCGAAATCCGCCTTAATAACCTCTTTGACATAGGCCTGCGCGTCGTCGCCGGTCTTTCCCAAAAGCTCTGCAGCCCAAAGGCCCAGCAGCTTGTTGCGGCGGGCTTCCGCCTTAAACCGGAGCGCCGCGTCATGGGCGAATTTCTTTTCGAATTTATCTTCGCGGTCGTCGAAAGTCGTCATGGGCGCTCTCCAAACTATGAGTAATTACGGGCCTTTGACGGGCTACTTAATGACGCTTGACGGCCTGCGCAACGAGGCCGCCCGATTACCCGAGGAAATATCGCGTAAAAGGGCTTTCTTTCGCCTGCTTCGGAGCGTAAACCCCCCGCTTCTCCCACAGCGCCAGCCGTGCTAGCGAGACGGGAACCGCCGTCAGCCGAGTCGGCGCGGCCCGCCCTGAACAGCCCGCGGAAAGTTTCCGCGACCAATGCGTAAGGCATTGAAAGGATTGAAATAATGGCCCGCCGCAAACAGATCTATGAAGGCAAGGCGAAAATTCTGTTCGAAGGTCCGGAGCCGGGCACCATCATCCAGTATTTCAAGGACGATGCGACAGCGTTCAACAATCAGAAGAAGGCCGTCCTTGAAGGCAAGGGCGTGCTGAACAACCGCATTTCCGAGTTCGTGATGATGGGTCTGGAGCGCATCGGCGTGCCGACCCATTTTATCAAGCGCCTGAATATGCGTGAGCAGCTGGTGCGGCATGTGGAAATCGTCCCTCTAGAGGTCGTGGTCCGCAATTATGCAGCCGGCTCCATCTCCAAACGACTCGGCATCGAAGACGGTGTCGCGCTCCCCCGCTCGATCATCGAGTTCTATTTCAAAAATGACGAGCTCGGCGATCCGCTGGTTTCCGAAGAACACATCACGGCGTTCAACTGGGCCAATCCCCAGGAAATCGACGACATGATGGCGCTCGCCTTGCGGGTGAACGACTATCTATCGGGGCTGTTCGCAGGCGTCGGCATCAAACTCATCGACTTCAAGATCGAATTTGGACGCCAGTATGAAGGCGACATGATGCGCCTGATCGTCGCCGATGAAATCAGCCCTGATAGCTGCCGGCTGTGGGACATGGAGACCGGCCATATCATGGATAAGGATCGCTTCCGCAAAGATTTGGGCGACGTCACCGATGCCTATCGCGAAGTTGCGCGCCGGCTTGGCGTGCTGCGCGAAACTGAAAGTTCCGGTCAGACAGGGCCGGTTCTGGTCAGCGACAACGAAAAATAAGCGCTGCGTCGCTTTATGGTGAACAGCGCGTTTCGATAGTCGGTAAAATACCAGCCGCAATGGCAACGGACTGTCAAATACTGTTCTGATAATCCTAAGCTGTTATGGCACTCGCGGTTTCACCTTATGCTTCCGGCCGCGCCGGCGCCGCAGCGATCACTCCGCTGCGATCAGCATCGCCTGACCGAAAAACTGCCGGCTCGCTAAGCCAGGAAGAAACGCCAACCCTCGCAGAGTCTACGCCCCGCGAGGACAACACGCGCAACTCTGAAGCCAGAGCGCGTGAGCTTGCAGGAACACTTGCAAAGGTGACAGCCGGGCGGCCTCGCGGGAATGCGGCCCCGCCACCAGATGCAGAAACAGCGCAAGCCGCGAAAAAGCCTGCCGCCGATTTGCAGCGCGAAGAAATCAAAAAGCTCGAAGTGATCCGCGCCAATGCGCTCTACCCGGCCCCGGCCACAGCCGAGGCGCGCAGTATTGCGCAGCTCGCTCATACGCAAATCATCCGTGCGCAAGCTGGTCTGCGGGCATTTGAGTCGGCGGAAGCACAAGCAAGAGCTGATCGCATAAGCGCGGCGCAATTCACCGCCCAACGCGCCGCCGAAGCCTATCGCCAACTCGAAGAGTTTGACGCCGCCGGGGTTCCCTATTCAGTTTGAGGCCCAGCCAATTCCTTGATCATCACAATCCAATGATCGAGGCCCCCATAAAAGGTGGTGACCGGCAGCCGCTCATTCAGACCATGAGCGTTTGATGAGACGCCAATTTTGCCAAAGCGTCCGCTGACGCCATAGGTCGGAACACCGGCTCTGCGATAGTGCATCCCGTCCGTCCCGCCAGAACTCATCGCTGGGACGATATCTACGTCTGGATAGCGTGTGCTAATCGCCGCGCTCAACGCCGATGTAACATCGTCACGCATGTCTGACACCGGGCTGGCTACATAACGATCATCGGCCAGCGCGACTTCAAGCGCGTCATTGCCGATCACTTCGGCGAGCGTGCCGCGCACATCCTCGATTTCAACCCCAGGGAAAATGCGGCAGTTCACAGTCGCCTCCGCTGACTGGGGCAGTGCATTTTCCGCATGCCCGGCATCAAGCATGGTCGCGACACAAGTTGTGCTGAGAATATTCGAATAATCCCTACTGGCGCGGATGGCTTTGATGGCCTTTTTGTCCTTCGGGTTGTCTGCAAATGTCACGAGCGCCTTGCCCATCGCATCGCCCATCAGCTCGCCATCGGCTCGAGCCGAGGCGCGCGTAATCTCATTGGCCATCACCGGAAATGTGTAGGCTTCAATTTTAATCAGGGCTTTGGCTAGATCGTAGATGGCGTTGTCAGGTCTCGGACGCGAGGAATGTCCGCCAGGATTGCGGGCCGTGACTTTGAAAGTGGCGTAGGTTTTTTCGGCGGCTTGCATTGTGTAGGGCAAAACCGTGCCGTCTTCGAGATAGGCCCCGCCGCCGCCATCGCTGTTCAACGCAAATTCCGCATCGGTCCAATCCTTCCGGTCATAGGCGAGCATCCGGGTCGTCGCCATGTCGGTTTCTTCATCTCCGGTGAAGACCAGCACAAGGTCGCGATTGGGCGTGAACCCTTCCTGTTTCAGGCGCATGAAAGACTGGGTGAGATTGGTGACGCCGTATTTGTTGTCGGATGTTCCCCGGCCGATAAAGTAGCCATCTTCTTCCCGCAGGACGAAGGGATCATACTCCCAGTCGCTGCGTTTGGCGTCGACCACATCCATATGCGCCATAAAGAGGATTGGCTTTTTGCCCGAAGACCCGTCGCCACGATAGCGAACGCCGAGGGCTGCGGTTTCCCCCAAGGGCATGATTTCGATGTCATCGTCTGTGAAGCCGGCAGATTTTAATTGTCCCACAAGATACTTAGCGACGTCAGGCACTTTGCCTTGTCCTTTGGCCGAGCGAATGCCGATGATGGTTGCGTAGATCTCCCGCGCTTTCACCTGCTCCGGCGTCAGTTGCTGGTCCTCTGCGCTCGCCGTGGTAATGGCGATGGTGGAGACGGCGAGCGCGCCAATGGCGGCTATAAACAGTCGAATCATCAAAATCCCCTTCAGTTTCTCGTTGTGGCAGCCTACGCCGAAGCGCTCCCGCATCGCAATCTTACTCGAGTCTTGTTGCCTGTCAGGCCAGTCCGGCGTATGGCGTGGCCACGGAAATCAGCGTCAAAAACGGAACGAGCCGATGAAAGCGAAAATCACCATCACCTTAAAGAACGGCGTTCTCGATCCGCAGGGCGCGGCCATTGAAAGCGCGCTCGCCGGGCTCGGTTTTGACGGCGCCGCCGGCGTTCGTCAGGGCAAAGTGATCGAAATGAAGCTTTCTGAGAATGATGAGGCGTCTGCTCGCGCCGCCGCCGAAGAGATGTGCAAGAAGCTGCTCGCCAATCCGGTGATGGAAAATTACTCCATTGAGATTTTGGCCTAGAGATGAAGCTGATCACAGCGTCAATATTCCTTCTATGCTGTTCGGTTTCAACTGACGCCTTATCGAATGACGAACGGCAAAATCCCGAACCGAAGCTCAATTGCAAACTGGGTTTTGACGCATTGCGGGAAAATGTACGGGTGATTCCGGACATAGAAGTGATGAACGCCGGCGAGGAATTCGAAGCCTATTCAACCGGTCTTATTATCTATTCCTTGACGCGAGACGGCCACTACGCCCATCCGATGATCTTCAAGCGTGAGCTCTATCGCGACGGCAAAGCGATCAAGCTGCAAATGTCATCTTGTGGATATAACACCAAGACAAACTCGGACCGGCTCGTAAAAGAGTTTGAAGAGCTTAATCGTGAACTGATCTCTTCCATTCGAGGTACGAACTAGAATGAAAACCGCTGTCATTGTTTTCCCCGCTTCAAACTGCGACCGGGACATCGCCGTCGCCCTTGAAAAAGCCACCGGCAAAAAACCCGCAATGGTCTGGCATGGCGACACGGACATTCCCGAAGTCGATCTGATCGCCCTGCCCGGCGGCTTTTCCTATGGCGATTATCTGCGCGCCGGGGCCATGGCCGCGAAATCGCCGATCATGCGCGCCGTCATCGACAAGGCCAAGTCGGGCGCGCCGGTGCTTGGCGTCTGCAACGGATTCCAGATTCTGTGCGAGACCGGCCTGTTGCCGGGCGTGCTGATGCGCAATGCCGGTCTCGATTTTGTCTGCCGCGATGTTTCCCTGTGCGTCGATAACAACCAGTCGATCTTCACCAGCGGCTTTGAAAAGGGCCGCTATGTGACGCTCCCCGTCGCCCATCATGACGGGAATTTTGTCGCCGACGACGAAACGCTTGACCGCATCGAAGGCGAAGGCCGGGTCGCCTTCCGCTATGTGGACAATCCGAACGGCTCAGCGCGCGACATTGCGGGCCTCATCAATGATGCGGGCAATGTCCTCGGCATGATGCCGCATCCCGAACGGATGATCTCGCCGCTGCTTGGCGGCACTGACGGCGCGGCGTTTTTTAAGGGCTTGGTTGAAGCGGTTTCCTAACCCCACACCACAGGCTTTCTCCCCGCCCAGGGCCGCGCCTCCTCCAACTCATAGCCAAGGCCAAGCAGCCAGTCCTCACGTCCGATAGGCGCGCCGAACATGGCGCCGATGGGAAGCCCGTCCGGCGACATGGACAGCGGCAGCGAGATCGCCGGCGCGCCGGAGACATTGTAAACGGGCGTGTACTGAACATAGTCCGTCAGCCGTTCGATCAACGTCTCGTAATCCAGCGACGCATCGAAATAACCGATGGGCGGCGGCGGCGTGCGCACCACCGGCGACAGGATCACATCATAGTCCTGGTGAAAGCCCTCCATGATGGCCTGAACGCTTTGAAGGCGCGACACGGCGGTTTCGTATTCCGCCTGATTGTCCTCGAAAATTTTGACCAGCCCGAGCGTGAATGGCTCGAACGCAAGACCGTTGCGCGGCAGATGCGTCCTCTCCTCCCAGATTTTCACAACCCGGTGCGCGAAGGCGGCCCAGTATAGGCTGAAGTCAGCGGAGAACCCTTCGCCTAGCGGGAAAACCGCTTCCTCGACATGGTGCCCGAGGTCTGCGCAGAGCGCGGCAACGCTTTGCGTCGCTTCCGTCACTGCGGCGTCGGGGGTGAAGCCGCCATCCGCGCCTTGCGTGACGACGGCGATACGCAACCGCGGCTTCACTGGCGCCGTCACAAGGTCGAGCGGCGGCAAGCCGCTCTCCGCAGCAGGCAGCGCCATCGCCGCCGAAACCGCCGCCGTGTCGCGCATGGTGCGGCTTTCAACACCATGGGTCGAAAGCGAAAGCGGCATATCGGCAGGCTCGCCGCGCGGCGTGCGTCCACGCGAAACTTTCAGGCCAATTGTGCCGCAGCAGGACGCAGGAATGCGGATCGATCCGCCGCCATCTGTCGCATGCGCAATCGGCACAACGCCGCTCGACACCAGCGCGGCGGCGCCGCCTGACGAGCCGCCGGTCGAGTGATCGAGATTCCACGGGTTGCGCGTCTTGCCCGTCGCGATTGATTCCGTCGTCGCGGTGAGACCGAATTCGGGCGTCGCGGATTTGCCAAGACTGACAACGCCGAGATTTAAAAACCCGGTGACAAAAGGCAGTTGCTCTTCACCCTTATATCCCGGGAAAGCGCGGCTGCCAAAACCGGTCGGCACGCCGGTCACGTCATAAAGATCCTTGATGAAAGTCGGCACGCCAGCCATCACCCCCCCGGATACGGCGTCAGCCTTCACAGACTCTCGCGCGCTCTTGAAGGTCTTTGTAACGATGGCGTTGATTTTTTTGTCGATCCGCTCAGCGCGATCAATCGCCGCCTCAACCGCTTCGGCGGCGCCAAGATCGCCTGACTTGATCCGCGCCGCCGTTTCCACCGCATCGAGTTTCGCCAGATCATTGGAGGCTGCCTGATCAGAGCGCGAACAGGCGCCCGCCGCCGTCAGCAACATGGCCCCGAAGCCCCCCGACTGCATCAGATTTCGCCGCGACAATGACATGCAATGTTTCCTTTAATTCCCGCCGCGATTCCGGCATCATTGAATGCTGTGAGAGGCCGCGCCTAAAATCAAGGTAAGCGCGCAGCGAGAGGGAAATGACATGAAAGAACTGGTATTCGCGAGTGCAGCATTTGCGCTCCTCGCTGGCTGTGGTGAAAAAGAAACAACTGCCGCGCCTGGCGATACGTCTTATCAGGAAACGCTGATGACGCAGCTGCTCGATGCAAAAACCGGCGATGTCATCACCATTCCCGAAGGCCGTTTCGCCTTTGACCGTTCGCTCAGCCTGACCGTCAACGGCGTCACCATCAAGGGCGCGGGCATGGACAAATCGGTGCTCACTTTCGCTGGCCAGGTCGCAGGCGCCGAAGGTCTCCTCGTGACCGCCAGCGATTTCACCATCGAAGACCTCGCTATTGAAGACACTAAAGGCGACGCACTGAAAATATCTGAAGGCGAGAACATCATCATTCGCCGGGTGCGCACGGAATGGACAGGAACGCCAAAAACAGAAAACGGCGCTTACGGCATTTATCCAGTACAGGTCAAAAATCTGCTGATGGAAGAAAGCGTCGCCATCGGCGCCTCTGACGCCGGTCTTTATATCGGCCAGTCGCAGAATGTCGTCATCCGCAACAACCGCGCGGAATACAATGTCGCTGGCATCGAGATTGAGAACACCACCGGCGCCGATGTCTATGGCAATGTCGCCACCAACAACACCGGCGGCATTCTTGTTTTTAACATGCCGAACCTGCCGCAGCCGGGCGCACGCACGCGGGTCTACAAAAACGAAATTTACAACAACAATACCAAGAATTTCGGGCTCGAAGGCACCGCCGTGTCCTCAGTCCCAGCGGGCTCTGGCGTCGTCGTCAATTCCAATGACGAGGTCGAGATCTTCGACAATGATATTCGCGACAACAAGACAGCGAATGTGATCGTCGCCAGCATATTCTCGTCAGGCCTTTCGACTGACGGCATGCAAGACGATTTCGACCCTTATGCGGACGGCATATATATTTACGGCAATCGCTTTGAGGGCGGCGGCGACAACCCAGACGGCCTCGACCTGCAGGCGCTGAAGATCGCAGTTGCTGGTCCCATGGGCCGTATTCCCGATGTGCTTTGGGACGGATATGTCGATCCAGCGCTCGCCGGGCCGGGCGATGTCTTGTGCGTGCAGAATGGCGAAGCGAAAGTGCTTAATGTGGACGGGCCGAACGACAATAAAAACCCGCGCATCGTCAAAGACGGAACCCATGATTGCGCGTTTGAAAAACTTCCCGCGGTCGCTCTGACCGGACCGCTGGCGGAGTAGGCTCCGTGTAGAACGGCAGGGCGGTGAGTGCTGAATGACAACAATTCTGAATGCGGAGCGTATTACCCTCTCCCGTTTGCGGGAGAGGGTGGAGAGTGCGACTGACAAGTCGCGCTCTCCGGGTGAGGGTGTCAAAAAAAGAACCAGTGTGACGGTAGACTGTCGGTGATAACGAGATTTATAAAATCCACCCTCACCCCCGGCCCCTCACCCGCCAGCGAGAGAGGGGAGATTCGCGCTCCGCGAACGCCAGAACAAAATCTCATGCAAATATTCCAACACAAGCGAAGACAAGCCTCGATTATCGCCTTCGCTTTTCTCATCACCGCCTGTTCCCGCGCGCAAGAAACGCCGCCGACATTTCACGCGACGGACAACCCCGAACAGTTGAGCGACTGGGGCATGCTGGCCGTAAACAACGGCGCGCTGCATCTGGGCGTGAACGTCACGCCCTACGATCTCGCAACGCCCTTGTTTTCTGATTATGCGCTGAAATTGCGCACGGTCTGGATGCCCGAAGGTGCCGCGGCGACCTACAATGACAAGGCCGCTTTCGACTTTCCGGTTGGCACGGTCATTACAAAAACATTCTACTATCCAATTCCTGATGCAAGATGGACTGGCGACGTCTCCATCGGCAAAGAACGGATGATCGATCATGGCGCTATCGCGCTCGATCATTTGCGCCTCATTGAAACCCGTATCCTCGTGCGGCGCGAAGCAGGCTGGGACGCCCTCCCCTATGTCTGGAACGAAGAGCAAACCGGCGCGACGCTCAAACGCACTGGCGCCGTTATTCCTTTAACGCTGCATCGTGATGACGGAGAGATTGAACCGTTCTCCTATCTCGTGCCGAACGCCAATCAATGCGCCGGCTGTCATGCGACGAACGCCACGACAAAAGAAATTCAGCCGATCGGATTAAAGGCGCGCCACCTCAACAAGCCATCGAGCTTTGCGCCCGGCTTTAACCAGCTCGACCACTGGCTGGCGAAGGGCTTGCTGACTCTTGATGATGAAAATTCGCTTCTCCTTCAAGACGCCCGCCCCCTTCATCCAGAGGAGGTGCGAAGCGCCGTCTCGAAGGATCGGGGGCGGGCT
This sequence comes from Hyphococcus sp., assembly GCA_021604585.1. Lineage (GTDB taxonomy): Bacteria > Pseudomonadota > Alphaproteobacteria > Caulobacterales > Parvularculaceae > Hyphococcus. The sequence continues at coordinate 4,372 of BQJG01000048.1, read as the reverse complement.
CCTCAGGATGAAGAGACTTTTCAGTTTCCACGCAACGCAGTGTGGACGGATGAAAGCGAACCCCTCGCAGCGCGGGCGCGCGCCTATCTCGATGTGAATTGCAGCCATTGCCACAATCCGCACGGTCCGGCCGATACATCCGGATTGAATCTGGAACCGGATGCGTCGGGGCCAGCGCTCGGAACTTGCAAGGCGCCCATCGCCGCCGGGCGCGGCACGGGCGGGCGCACCTATGACATCATTCCCGGCAGGCCGGATTTATCGATCACTGTATTCCGCATGGAAACCACCGACCCCGGCGCGATGATGCCGGAATTGGGGCGCGCCGTGACGCATGAGGAAGGGGTCGCATTGATAGCTGAGTGGATTGCGGCGATGGAGGGCGGGTGTGGCCATGAATAAGATGCTGCGTTTATTTGTGCTTGGCGCAATACTCATTTATGTCGCCGCATGCGGCTCACTTTTTGTTCTGCAACGCAGTTTCCTATATTTTCCGACGCCCGAGATTGAGACCGATACAGCTCAAGCGGTGTATCTCGAAAATGACCTGGCAAAGATCAAAATCTGGAAAGTCGCGACAGGCGAAAAGCGCGCGATTTTGTATTTCGGCGGCAATGCAGAAGAGGTGTCGCGCAATGTCTCGCCCTTCAATGAATATCTGCCGGGCTATGATTTTTACCTTATGAACTATCGCGGTTTCAGCGGCAGCACCGGAGGCCCAAGTGAAACGGCGCTGTATCTCGACGCTTTGTCGCTCTACGATCTGATTGCGACCGACTACGAGACAATTTCGGTCGTGGGTCGGAGTCTCGGCAGCGGAGTCGCCACTTATGTGGCCGCAAACCGTAAAATTGAAAAGCTCGCACTGATCACACCTTACGACAGCATCGTGAATGTGGCGCAAAGCAAATTTCCGCTCATTCCGGTTCCGATCTTGCTCATAGACAAATACGAATCGGCGAGACGCGCCGATCAAATTTTGGCGCCAACGCTAATCATCACTGCGGAAAATGACGCCGTTATTCCGCGGCGATTTTCCGACGCGCTCGCCGCATCCATGACCAGTACATCGGTGCAAATGACGGAAATTCCGTCAACCCACCATCTAAACGTTTCGAGCGCGCCGGTATTCTGGGAAATCTTCGGCGACTTTTTCATGTCGCCTGAAGCTTAGTCCGCCTTCATCTTCCGTACACGTCCCATCGCCATCAGCGGGAAATAGTGCCGGTAGAGATTATAATTGATCATAAACGCGCGGGAGAGTTCCGGGCCCTGCTTCAGCCGTTCCTGCAATAGCGGATCGTTGAGCTTGATGGTCGCGCCGACGCCGTAGCCCGGAAAACCGGTGCCGGTATATTCCGGCTCTTCCCATGTGCCGTCTTTCTGGCGCTCGATTAGGAACTGAACGCCGTCTGCAATGGCGCGCTCGTCTTCAGGGCGATGCGCCGCGGCGAGACCCATGAGCGCCCAAGCCGTTTGCGAGGCCGTCGACTTTCCCCGGCCCATCTGTTTCGCGTCCATATAGGACGCGCAGGATTCGCCCCAACCGCCATCCTCGTTCTGGTGCAGGATCAGCCAGTCGGACGCCTTGCGGATGTAGGGTTGGGTCATGTCTTCGCCGATGGCTTCGAGTGCGGGCAGCACCGCGCCTGTCCCGTAAATATAGTTGACGCCCCAGCGCCCGAACCAGGCGCCATCGGCCTCCTGCTCGCGTTTGATGTAGTCGAGCGCGCGGACCATGGACGGATGATCTTTGCCGATACCGAGTTTGCCGAAAGCTTCAATGATATGCGCGGTGACGTCCACCGATGGCGGATCAAGCGCCTCGCCAAAATCGCAAAACGGAATCTTGGTCAGGATTTTCTTGTCATTGTCCTTGTCAAAGGCGCCCCAGCCGCCGCCCTTCGATTGCATGCCGATCAGCCAGTTGAGGCCTTTCTCTATGGCCGTCTCGATGCCTTTGGCTTTCCACTTCGGATCGTTGCGGAACGGCGCCAGCGCAATCAACGCGACCGCCGTATCATCCGTATCCGGATAGAAGTAGTTTTTGTATTCAAAGGCCCAGCCGCCGGGGTCGAGCTTGGGGCACTTCACCTTCCAGTCGCCGGGCCGCAACACCTGTTGCGCCAACAGCCAGTCGAGCGCCTTTTCGACTTCCGCCTCGTGGCGTTCATTGAGCTCGCAATCTTCAAAGGCGAGCAGCGTCAACTCCGTATCCCAAACCGGACTGGTCGAGGCTTGTATCCATGTCGCCTCGCCTGCATCAACGCGCCAGCGCGGATCATCAAGCGCGCCAAGTCCCTTGGCGACCACCGCGTGATCATGGGCGTAGCCTTCATTATAAAGCGCCATCAGCGAATAAATCCAGGGCGGCTGGATGCCGCCCCAAACGCCATCCGCATCCTGATGTTTGATGATCCATTCCGTTGCACGCGAAACCGCACCGTTGCGGACAAGTCCGATGCGCGCCGTATCGCCGAAACCCTGAAGGGCGTGAAGGATTTTATCGACCGTTAAAAAGAACGCGTCGGCGAATCCGGCGCCGGGTTTTTTCGGGTAAGCATAATCATATTTCTCCCGACCTTCCGGGAACAGCTCGTCGAGCCGCCGCGACCCCGGCAATGGCCTCGAAGGACGCCGCGCCGACAAAACCGCAATCGGCATTAAGGTGGCGCGCGCCCATTGCGCGAAATTGTAAATCGAAAACACGAACCAGTTCGGGAAGAATATCACTTCCGGCGGCAGGTTTGGCGTTTTCTCCCACGGCCACTCGCCAATCAGCGCCAGCCAGTAGCGTGTGAAGACGCGAATGTTTTTAAGCCCGCCCTTCGACATGATCCAGTCGCGGGCGCGAACCATATGCGGTGCAGAAGGCTTATCGCCCATGGAGCGCAACGCGGCGTATGCCTCAACACTCGTATTGATGTCGCCGGCCGGCGCCTCATAATAAATCTGCCAGGCGCCGTCTTCGCGCTGGGTTTCGCGCAAGGACTGCGCCAGACGCGGGCGCAGATGATGATTCTCGAGGCCCATGAACCACAACGCCAAGATCCATTGCGCTTCCATGCAGGCGTTCGATTCCAGCCGCCCGACCCAGTATCCTTCCGGTTTCTGCCGCGCAGCAATCCAATCCGCCGCCGCCTCAATCGAGGCGCCGAGCTGCTGGTCAAAATTGGAGCGCCTCTCCGCGCTGGCCTGTTTTTCGTCGAACATCTTCAATCCCTGAACAGCAGGTTTTCATAGCGTGAGACGGCAGGCCAAGCTAGGGCTAAGACTAGGCCGCGGCGCCAAGCTCGGGCATATTGGCGCCATGCACCCCAACGGGAGGGAATGGTAAAATGGCGCTGGCGCCGGCGGTCAAGACTTTCTTTGACGAAGACACCTTCACCGCAAGCCATGTGGTCAGCGACCCCGCGACCGGCGCAGGCGCGATCATTGATTCCGTGCTCGACTACGATCCGGCGTCTGGCCGCACAGATAACAAATCTGCTGATGCGATCATCGACCATGTCCGCGCCAACAAATTGTCGGTTGAATGGATTCTCGAAACCCATGTTCACGCTGATCACCTCACTGCTGCACCCTACCTCAAGAAAAAGCTCGGCGGCAAAACAGGCATCGGGAACAAAATCGATGTGGTGCAAAACGACTTCGCAGAGGTCTTCAACACAGAAAGCACTTTCAAACGCGACGGAAGCCAGTTCGACAAGCTCTTTGCCGATGGCGAGGTGTTTACGCTTGGCGATATAGATGGGAAATACATACACACGCCCGGGCACACGCCGGCGTGCTCCACGATCATCATTGGTGACGCCGCCTTTGTCGGCGATACGCTGTTCATGCCCGATTACGGCACGGCCCGCTGTGACTTTCCCGGCGGCGATGCGCGCACGCTTTATCGCTCGATCCAGAAAATATTCGCTCTGCCGCCGAAGACGCGGCTCTTCATGTGCCACGACTACAAGTCTCCAACGCGGGATCACTTTGAATTTGAAACAACAGTCGCGGAGGAAAAAGCAAAAAACATCCATGTCCGCGATGGAATTACGGAGGATGAATTTGTCGCCATGCGCGAAGCCCGCGACAAGACTCTCTCCATGCCGCGACTGATCCTGCCTGCGGTGCAGGTGAACATGCGCGCCGGCGACATGCCGCCCAGAGAAAACAACGGCGTTTCCTACCTCAAAATCCCGATCAATGGGGTTTAGCTTTTCGGCTATCGCGATATCGCTTATGCAGTCGTTATGACAAATGACAATTTCTTCGCGGCGCTGCGCGACTCTTATGCAGCTTCGCTGAACAAGCCGTTCCTGACCCTGCCTGACAGCAAGACCTTCACCTATGGCGACCTTGATCATCTCTCGGCGAGAAT